>NZ_AP022333.1:0-322500 GCF_009936375.1 Methylosinus sp. C49
CCATCGCCTCACGGCTGACAAAGTCTGGTGTGCTCAGTAAACGTGACCGTCAGATTGTCTCTTTGATCTCCCCCATCCGAAGATGAAGGACATCCGCAAGGACATCCGCCGTCCACGTTTCTCTTTCTTCCGATTCGATTGTCAAACAGCAGTCGACCACGCCGAGGCCGAAGCCTCAATTCCAGAGACGCTTCTTCGTCCCGACGAACCAGCCAGGTTGGCCAACTCCCCAAAAGACGAAGAAACGACTTCGTTCGCCGCTCGTTGGCAGCGCCGCCGTCGATGAACGCCTTATAAGCGAATACCCCTCCGCACTGTCAACAGCTCCGTTCAAAAAATTTCCACGAAATCGTCGCCGACGCTAGAACGCTGTTTATTTTCATATGCTTGTGCGGTAGAAAAAATCAGGGAACATTGGCGTGGCTCATCGAAGATCGCCAAAGCGCTCATTCGTCTGGCGGGCGCTTGCGCCGCGCGCGCATATCTCGAGGGCGGCTTCCCGACGTGCAGATCTGGACGTTTCGCCGCTCGCGGCTCACGAGACGCATCGCCTTTCTTTCTCTGAGGGGTCCCGAGCGCGAGGACCACACGCTGTGCTCGTGCGAACGATGGGAAGCGGGCGCCGCGGCTGCGGCGCCCCATAGGCTCAGAATTGGAAATTCACCGAGCCGACGAAGGTGCGCGGCGCGCCGTAGTAAGCGTACATCCAGCCGTCGCTCCGCTCGAAATATTTCGTGTCAGAGAGATTCTTCACATTGAAGCGGAATGTGACCTTGTGATCGGCGATGAGCGTCCGATAGGAGGTCATCGTGTCGAACTTCACATAGGCCGGCATTTTCCATGTGTTGTCGTCGGCGCCCCAGCGCTCGTCGGAGGCATAGGCGCCGAAGCCGAACTCCCATCCTTCCGGCCGTCCGGGCGCCGTGTCCCATTTCGCCCATATATTGCCGACATGCGGCGCGACGCTGTTGAAGCGGTGGCCCTTGTTACCATGGTTATTGTCGTCGACGATCTTGGCCACATCGAATGTGTAGCTGGCGATCACGCTGAGATTTTCGGTGACCTTGCCGGCGACGTCGAATTCGACGCCGCGGCTGTTCACCACGCCGACGGGCTGCGAAAACCCAGGATTGATCGGGTCGCTCTTGACGATATTCGTCTTGGTGAGATCGAACAGAGTGACGCTCGCCGTCAGATCGCCGTCGAACCAAACCGATTTGACGCCGGCCTCCCATTGGAAGGCCTCTTCCGGCGGAAATATCCGTCCGCCCGGATCGACGCCATTGTTCGCGCCGAATGAGCGAACATATCCGCCGAACACTGAGATATTGTCGGTGACCTTGAACAGCGCGGCGGCGCGCGGAGACAGTTTCGGCTTGTCGGAATAAGTGTTCAGCGGATAGCCGGTGCAGCCTGGAAAGCAGTCCGCCATGACTGCTCCATAGACCGCCGCGTTAGAGACAACCGCCTTGTCCCAGCGGCCGCCGAGCAGAATTTGCAAGCGATCGTCGAACAGCGATATCTGGTCCTGGGCGTAGACGCCGAAATCCTGCTGACGGGAACGCCATTGGACGTTGCTGCGCGCCGAATCGGCGAGATTGTGCAAAAGCCCGGTGAAATAGCCATAGACCGGCGCATAGATGTTGAGCGGAGCGACCGGCAGGGCGAAGCCGTAGACTCCGACCCAGTCGTCCTGATATTTGTACCAATCAAGGCCGACAAGCATCTTGTGCCGGATCGGGCCGGTCATGATCTCGCCGGTCAGATCGAGATTGGTCGAGAGAATATTGCGGGTCAGCGGACTGTTATGGAAAGTTCGCGTGATATTGGCGCCGTCGAATCCGGCCCAATTGCCGATGCCGGTTTGATTCTCCCGATCGTCCACGATGTGAAAGCGGTTCTTCAGCTTCCAATTCTCGTCGATCTTATATGTCCAGTCGAAGCCATAGAGCGTCCGTCGCGCCACATAGGGGAAATCATTCCATATTCCAGGATCGGCGACCGAAAAATGACGCGGCAGATTGATCGGATAATTGACGACGCCCTGAACGATGTTGACCGGGACCGTTCCTGATCCGTCCGGCGACGTCTGCTTCTTCTGATAATGCTCGACTTGCAGATTGAATTCGAAATTCTGCGTCGGCCGGAAGGTGAGGAACAGCGCCGCCGCGCCATTGTCGCGGTGATCGAAATCGGTGAAGCTGTCCGCGTGGTCGTAGACGCCCATCACGCGATACAGCACGGTTTTCTCGGCGTCGACGGCTCCGGTCACATCCGCGCTCGTGCGCGCGAGACCCCAATTGCCGAGCTGCTGCGTGGTCTCCGCCTTGAACTCCTCTTGCGGTCGCTTGGTGACGACATTGACGAAGCCGCCGGGCTCGATGCGTCCATAGAGGACCGAGCCCGGACCTTTGATGATCTCGACGCGCTCGGTGAAGGCGATCTCCTCGCCGCCGATCATGCCTTCGAGCTTCAGGCCGTTGCGCCAGGTCACGCCATTGCCGCTGGTGAAGCCGCGAATGAGATATTGATCATAGAATGTGCCGGTGGACGCCTGCACGCCGGAGACGTTCTTGACCGCCTCCATCGTGTCGAGCGCCTGCTTGTCCACGATCACTTCGCGCGGGACGACCTGCACGGCGACGGGCGTGTTCAACAGCGGCGTGTCGGTCTTGGTGCCTCCAAAGGAGGTTGTGCGTCGGTAGCCGGTCTCCTTGGCGGACGCAGCCGGGCCGGTTCCGCTCGCAGGGGCCGCGCCGGAGCCGGCGATGTCGATCGTGGGCAGGGCCTCTTGCGCCGAGGCGGAAGCGGATAGCAGCGAGATGAGGAGCGCGCAGGCGGAAACGCCGCACGACAATTCGAGGCGAGGCATGAAAATCTCCTGAAAGCGGTCTTATGCCGCTCTGTTCGGGAAGAAGCGCGGACCGCCGTGAGGCGGCGTGACGAATCAGCCGAACGCGGGAGGCGCCTGCGCTGTCCAGGAGCTGCCCCAGCCGCTCGCGCCGAGCGCGAGGACGATGCGTGAAATCCGTCCTGCGACGCGGGAGCTCTGCGTTCCGATCGAGACCGGCGCGCCGGCGCCGAGCTCTGGAAGCAATCCATCGCCGGCGCAGGAGAGACCGAGACATAAGCGGCAGGTCTGCGAATGATCCTGACGCCCGGGCGCGCGGCCATCCGCGCTATCGACGCTGCAGGCCTTCCCCAGGGCGATCGCGATCCCGCCATCCGCTCCGGCATGGGCGCGGACATCGTCGCCGAGGGCGACGATCGGCGGCAGCGCGAGAAAGAGGAGGGCGAGGCCGAGCGCGAGCATTCGCCGCCACGGGGCGTGATGCAAAGCTCTATTCCGCTCGGCCGTCATGAATTTTCCGCATCACGAACGTCATCGCCGAGTGATCGCTCCTTTGGCTTCGCCGAAACGCCACTCCGCCGGTCGAACCTAAGTGGCGAAAGTCGTGGAAACCTCATAAATCGAAAAAAAGGTCACAAGACACGCTATCTGTTGCATAAAAGCCACAGTCTCGATCCTCGATTTCGGCCAGTCTAGGAGGCGCGGGGCCGGATGTGCGGCCAGGTTCGTTTCGAGGAGCGGCGTCGTTGCGTATCTTGCTGGTGGAGGATCATGCGCCCTTGGCGCGGGAAGTCGCGTCGAAGGTCGAGCGCGCAGGCTATGGCGTGGACCATGTGGGCACGATCGAGGGCGCGATCCAGGCGCTCGACGACTGTCTCTATTCGGTCGCGCTGCTGGATCGGCGGCTGCCCGACGGCGACGCCATCGCGATCATCCCGCGCATTCGCGAGAAGCAGCCGGATATCCGCATCATGATGCTGACGGCGCTCGACGCCGTCGATGCGCGCATCGACGGATTGGAGGCGGGAGCCGATGATTATCTCACCAAGCCTTTCAACCTCGACGAGCTGATCGCGCGGATTCGCGTTCAGCTCCGCGGCCAGGGCAGGACCGCTCTGCGTCCGGTCGAGATCGGAGCGCTGTCCTTCGATCTCGATCAGCGCATCGTCGCCATTCGCGGGGAGGAGGCGCTGCTGACGCGCCAGGAGCTGCTGCTGCTGGAGGCGCTGGTCAGGAGCGCCAATCGCATCGTCTCGCGCGAGGCGCTCTATGCGCAGCTCTACGGCCGCGGGATGGAGGTGCAGGAACATGCGCTCACCTCGCTGGTCTCGCGGCTTCGCGCCCGCCTCGCCGAGCTCGACGCGGGCGTGGAAATCCGTTCCGCGCGATCTCTCGGCTATCGCATCAAGGAGTCGCGCGGAGCCGCCGAGGAGGATTCGTGACTCCGCCGCCCTCGCTCGTTCGTCGCACCGTCGGCTATCTCGTTCTCTCGCAGCTCCTGGCCTATCTCGTCGGATGGGGCGTTCCGATCATCCTCGGACTGCTCGAGATCGGTCAATATTCGATGTCCCTCGACGAGCTGGCGAGCTTTCGCGCGAATATGCTGATTCAATCGTCGCTCGTGCGCGACGCGGATGGCGTCGTGCGAATCGACAGCGAGCCGAAGCTCGCCGAAGAAATGCGGCGAAATCCGCGATTCAAATTCGCGGCTTTCGATTTCGCCACTGGAACTCCCATTCCCGGCTCGTCGCCGGAGCTCGTCGCGCCGCTCACGAAAATCATCGACATCAGCTCCGAGCATGCGCATTTCGTTCTGCCCGGCGATCCGCGCACGCCGGCGCTCGGCTTCATGTCGACGAGCTGGACGCGCTACGGCAAAATGCATTTGGCGCATTACTGTCTGCAAGTCAGAGCGATCGACGTGCTGCTCCAGTCTGTGGCCAATTTCGAATGGGTCTGGACCTATGTCGCCGCTGCTCTCGTGACCTCGACCGTCGCGGCATGGATCGCCGTGCGACAGGGATTGAAGCCCCTGCGCGCGACGGTGAGCGAAGCGGCGCAGATCGACATGGACTCGCTGGGCCCTCGTCTCGCGACAGGCGCCGTGCCGATCGAGATCACGCCGCTGGTCGACGCCGTCAATGAGGCGCTCTCGCGTCTCGCGGCGGGGGTCGCGCGCCAACGCCTCTTCACGGCCAACGCCGCGCATGAGCTGCGCACGCCGCTGGCGATAATGCGCGCACGGCTCGAGAATGCGCGCGAGACCGCGCTCAACAACGAGCTTCTGGTCGACGCCGGTCGGCTGCGCTCCATCGTCGAGCAGATGCTGATCGCCGCGCGCGTCGCGGAAGGCCAGGTTTCGCTCGAGCAGGAAGTGGATCTCCGCGCGGCGACCCGCGAGATCGTCACCAACATGCTGCCGCTCGCCATGGATTGCGACCGCTTCATCGAGCTCGAGGCCAGCGACGCGCCGGTGATCGTTCGCGGAAATCAGCGCGCGATCGAATCCATCGTCGCCAATCTTCTCGACAATGCGCTGCGCGCCGAGCCGCGCGACGGCGCCGTGATTTTGACCGTCGGGGCCGACGCGGTCGTCAGCGTGATCGATCATGGGGAAGGCGTGCCGATCGAAGATCGCGAGGCGATTTTCGAGCCGTTTTGGCGCAAGAGCGAGACGACGCCCGGCTCCGGGCTCGGCCTCGCCATAGCGCGCGAGCTGATGGACAAGCTCAATGGGCGCATATGGGTCGAGGACACGCCGGGCGGCGGCGCGACCTTCCGCCTGTCTTTGCCGAAAGCGCGCTGAAAGCTTTCCCCTCTGCGTCGTCGAAGTCGGGCCGGAACGCGCAGATTTATCCGCGCGTCTCTTCTCTCCCCGGATATAGATCTCGTCACGGAGAGCAACGTGATGACGAGCCCCCGTAACGCAGACGACGATTCGATAGGGTAGGCCGAAGACGCGCGGAGAGACGCGCTCCACGCTCTGCTATCAGTAATAGTAGGGACGATAGTAACGGGGCCCATAATAGCCGTATGAAGGCCGAGAGGCGGCCGCTCCGATGACCGCCCCCCCAATAACCCCCGCAGCGGCGGCGGCGGCGACGGCTGTCGCCGCTTCGTCCGACTGCGCCCGACTTTGCGCGAAGTTCGCTTCTTGGCACCGCTCGAAACGCCTGGTTCCCGGCCGAAGTCCAGCCGCTTCACATGTGTATGCGGCGTTCGCCGCCGACTGCTGGACGGATTGACATCCGCCGAGTGAGATCGCCGCAAGTCCGAACGCGAGAAACATCGAAATAATTCTACCCATGGAGTTCCCTACCTATTGGTCGGCGTTATAGCCTTTGTTCATAGCCGTGACGCTCCCAACTTTGTCGATCGTGATCTTGTCGGGGGCGAAGTGACGAATAACAGCCTAAATCAATGCGGCTGCGATACAGGTTTGTGTCAGCCGACGGCAGCCGCGATCAGGTTACACCGATGTCCTCGAACGAGCTTCCTCTGTCGTGACCTGGCCTGCCTTTATGGAAAGACTGCATCGACCAGCGTATTGCGAGCCGAGATGAGACGCGAAATCTGAACCTCGGCCTCGGTAGGATATCGACCATCCGAGTTCTGCGTTCCAACGGGGCTCGTCTCCCGGCCTCCAAATATCTATACGAGACGATTTCGTTCGGTCTGTGCTCCGGCGCACAGAGGCGACGGGCCGGTTGCGTATCGAGGGCGCTTCCGCGCGGATGAGTCGCGCCGTAGGCGCAAGCATGAGGCGGGCGCTCGGGCCTGTCCACGCGGCGAGGCGCGACTGAAGGGGCCCGCGCCGAAAGCGCGCATTACGACGCCATCGTCCTATGGCTCAGGTAATTATCCACAGAGCGCTCGGCGGAAAATACGTCGAAACGGCCGCGTCCATGACCCGGCCGTTTTCGCGTGCTGTGTCGCCACGGCGACAGCCCGATGAAATTCGACGCCCCGCGCCGCCCGCGAGGCGTTTTGCCTCTTGACGCTGCTTTCGCCATTGCCGACCCTGCCGCAATGGCGAAGTTTTGGCCCGGCTCGAGGCAAATCGCGCGCATTCTCCTCACCCGAGGAATTGCGGCGCTGCTGCTGCTTCAGACGCTCGCGCTCGCCTTTGCCGAGGCGCGTCCCATGCCGCTCGAGCCGGGGCTCGACGCGGCTAGCCGCCTCTGCGCGCCGATATTCGACGGCGGCCATGACCGGCTCCCCACGGCGCCGAGACGCGCGGACGGGCCCGGCCATTGCCTCTGCTGCCCGCTCTCCTACGACCCGAGCGACGCCGCGCTCGCGACATTGCTGACCGCGACGCTGCTGCTCCTCCCCCTGCCCGACGGCGCCGAGACCCGGCGCGCTTTCGTGACCGACGCTGGGCCACTCGCCGGGGCGATGGGCGTCCGGCCCTTCTCGCGTGCGCCGCCCGCGGCCTGACGCGCCCCGTCGCCCGCGATCGCGCGGGCGGACCCTCGACGAGAGCGCATAGCGGAGCCGCGCCGAGCGGCCTCCGCGCACCATGGGCCCTCTCCGCCGCCACGGCCCTCTCCGCCGCCGAAAGGCGATCATGCCCGATCAAAGAACACATCGTTTCCGCGAGCTGTTTCGCCGCAACAAGCGCGTGCTGCTCGATTATTTCAAGCGCCGCGTCGGGGCGGAGAACGCCTCCGACCTGCTGCAGGAGACCTTCGTCCGCGCCATCCGCCGCGAGGATTTCGACACGATCGCCGACCCGCCCGCCTTTCTGAAGCAGATCGCCATAAATCTCTCGCGCGATTTCGCGCGTCGCCGCGAGAGCGAGGCCAAATATTTCACGCCCAGCGACGCGCCCGAGGACGTCGCCGAGCCCGCCGTCGAGCCGGATGCGCTCTATGAGACGGAGGAGCTCGCGCGCCGTCTGCTGGAGGCGATCGAGGCGCTGCCGCCCAAATGCCGGCAGGCCTTCGTCATGCGCCGCTTCGAGGATCTCTCGCATGAGGAGATCGCTGCGCGCATGGGCATTTCTCGCAACATGGTCGAGAAGCATCTGCGGCTCGCGATGGAGCGCTGCCGCGCGGCGCTCGATTGACGCGCCGGGCTCGCTTTGCGACCTCCCCTTTTGCGCGCCGGGCGCGTCCTATCCTATGAGAGCCCCATTCTCGAGATCCCTGCGAAAGGCCATGAGCAAGGACGACGCCCAGAAGCGAGCCGAATTGGAGCGAAGGCGCGCCGCCATCGCCTGGTGGATGCGGCTCGACTCGGGCTCCTCGACGCCGGCGGAGCGCAAGGCCTTCGCCGCCTGGCTGACCGCGGACGCCGCCAACAAGGCCGCCTTCGACGATATCTGCCGCCTGTGGGGCGATCTCGAAATCTTGCGTCCACGGCTGCAGCCGGCCGCGACGCCCGGTCGGCCGGCCGAGACCCGGACGGGACTGCGCGCGGCGGCGGCGCTCGCCGGACTCGCCCTGGCCGTCGCGCTCTCCTATGACGAAGCGTCGATCCGCTGGCGCGCCCAGGCGCTCACCAGAACCGCCGAGCTGCGCAGCCTCGTCCTGGAGGACGGCTCGCGCGTGGAGCTCGGCCCTGATTCCGCGCTGACGACGAATTTCTCCGCAGGCGAAAGACGCGTCGTTCTCCTGCGAGGAGAGGCCTGGTTCGCGGTCGCGCCGAACGCAACGCGCCCCTTTGTCGTCGCGACGCCGGCGGGAACGGCGACAGCGCTCGGCACCGCTTTCGATGTCTCCATCCAGGGCGCGCGCACGGAAGTGACGGTGACGGAGCACAAGGTGCGACTCTCCGGCGCCGGGCCGAGCGTCATCGTCGAGGAAGGCGCGCAGAGCGCCTTCGCCCCGGGCGTCGCGGCGGTCTCGCCCTACCCCGTCGACACGGATCAGGTGACGGCCTGGCGGCGCGGCAAGCTGATCTTCGACGACAAGCCGCTCGGCGAGGTGCTGGCGATTCTCTCGCGCTATCGCCATGGCTTCGTCTTCGTCATCGATCCGGCGCTGCGCGGTCGCCGGGTGACCGGGGTCTTCGAGACGGCGGCGCCGGAGGCGGCGCTGCGCGCGATTCAAAAATCGCTCGGACTCCGCGCCGTCTCTCTCGGCTTCGTCACGCTGATCGGAGGCTGAGAGGAGCCGCGCAAAAAACTTCATCGAGCGACCTCCTCTCCAGACGGCGTGCCGCGTCCAACTCGGTGAGGGGACGCGAGCCCCCGAAAAGATGCGAGGGGGCGCCGATGGCGAGACGGGTTTCGAGGCGGAGCGGCGGCGACGCCGGGAGTGCGATCATGGGCGCGACGGCGCTGGCCACAGTGTTGAGCGCATTGGCGATCGGCGGCGCCGACGACGCCCGCGCCCATGCGCAAATGCCGGACAAAGAGATCGTCGAGATCATCCGCGCCTATTCCATCCCCGCTGGCCGCATGTCGACGGCGCTGACGCGGCTCGCCGATACGAGCGGCGTGCTGATCGTCTACGACACGACGCTGACGCGAACGCTGCGCACAGACGGGCTCGAGGGAACGCATACGCTGAATGCGGCGCTGGAGAAGCTGCTGTCGGGCTCGGGGCTGAATTACGAGGTGGCGGCGGACGGAAAATCCGTGCTGATCGTGCTGGCGCAGAATGCGGGGCAGCGCAATGACGCGGGGGCCGAGGCTCTGCCGCCGATCGACATCGGAGCCGAGAACGGGCGAGGAGCGGAAGACCGCGGCGGCCGCGCTCGCGGCGCCTCCGGCGACGGCTCGCGCGAGACGGGCTACGCCCGCTCCTCGACGTCGAGCGCCACGCGAACCGACACGCCGCTCATCGACACGCCGCAATCGGTGCAGGTGGTGCCGCGCGAGGTCATTCGCGACCGGCAGATTCTCAACGTGCTCGAGGCGGCGCAGAACGTCTCCGGCGTGCAGGCGGACAACTCGGGACGTTTCTATGACGACTTCCTCATCCGCGGCTTCAGTAGCGGCTACGGCCATACCTATCGCAACGGACTGCGCGTCGACGGAACCGGCGGCGCGGTCGACATGGCCTTCACCGATCGCGTCGAGGTGGTGAAGGGCCCCGCCTCCATGCTCTATGGACGCATCGAGCCCGGCGGATTCGTCAATGTCGTCACCAAGCGTCCGCAGGAGGAATTCGCGGCGACGCTCGACACGCAATTCGGGAGCTGGGGCCTCTCGCGCACCTTCGCCGACGTCACCGGCCCGATCGACGATCAAAAAACCGTGCTCTACCGGGTGATGGGCGTCTATGACCGCGCCGATTCATTCGTGAATTTCGACCATCGCGACAATGGCGCGGCGGCGCTCTATCTCACCTTCCGTCCGACCGAGAATTTCGAAGCCAATGTGCAATTCGAGCATTATGAGCAGGTGAAATCGATCCGGCCCGGCCAGATTCCGGTCAATCTGCTCTATGACGGTCTCGGCAAGCCGCTCACCATTCCCGGCTTCAACGATCGGCCCGCCAATCTCCCGAGGCGCTATAATCAGGCCGATCCCGAATATTCGTCGCAGTTTCCCTATGTCGTCCACCGCACCGTCTACGCCTTCGACTGGACATGGCGGCTCGCCGACAAATGGAAGGTGACGAACGCCTTTCACTATGTAGACGCGCATGAGAATCAGAATGCGATCTTCAATTCCGGATTCGATGGCGTCACCCTGAATCGCAGCTTCTACGCGGGAGTCGTGAAGCGCTATCAGCTCTCGACCAATCTCAACCTCATCGGCGAGATCGACACGGGGCCGATCCATCATGCGCTCCTCGCCGGCGTCGACTGGTTCCATTACGGCGACGACTGGCCCAGCACCGGCTGGCTCTCGTCATTCCCATCGTTGAACGTTTGGGCGCCGTCCTATGGAGGACTCGGGCCGCTCATGCATTCTGTCGCCGATCTCGGCCGCGCCAACACGCTCTGGGCGAGCCGCGTGCAGAATTTCGGCGCCTATGTCCAGGACCAGATCACCTTCCTCGACGATCGCGTGCATCTTCTTCTCGGCGGCCGCTACGACAAGGCCGAGGAGCGCTACGGCACGACCTATGGCGCCGATGGGGCAGAATGCTATCCGGCGTGCTCGCCCTATCCGCTCGACCGTTACGCCGACAAGACGCCGCTGTCGCCGCGCGTCGGGCTTCTCGTCAAGCTCGATCGCGACACCTCTCTCTACGGCAGCTACACACGCTCCGCCGGCACCAACAATGGCAAGAGCGCGGGAGGAGATATCTACCCGCCGGAGCGCGGGCTGCAATGGGAAGTCGGCGTCAAGAAGCTCTGGATGGACGGGCGCCTGTCGACGAGCCTCGCGCTGTTCGATCTGCGCAAGAAGAATGTGCTGCAGTCCGATCCGTTCAACCCCGCCTTCTCTCTCGCCGTCGGCGAGGTGACGAGCCGCGGAGTCGAATTCGACATCGCCGGCCAGGTCACCGAGAATCTGAGCGTCATCGGCAGCTACACATTCAATTCGGTGAAGATCACCGACGACAATGACAATGGCAATGTCGGCAAGCGCTACTATGGCGCCGCGCCCAATGTCGGCAGCCTCTGGGCGAAATGGGACACCGCCCCCGGCGCGCGCGAAGGCTTCGAATTCGGCGCCGGCTTCTATGCGATGGACCGCCGCTACGGCAGCAATGACAACAGCTGGTATATGCCGGCCTATGTGAAATTCGACGCCATGGCGTCCTATCGCACGGTCATCGCCGGACATGACGTCGCCTTCCGATTCAACGTGAAGAATATCGGCGACGCGCGCTATTTCGAGAACAGCAATGGATACAACTCGGCCGCCTATGGCGCGCCGCGCGCCTTCCTCGGGCAGGTGAGCTTCAAATGGTGAGTCGTCGCGACGATGACGCGCTGAAAAGCGCCTCGGTCGCCGCCGCGATCCGCGACGCCCCCGCGCGCCGCGCGCGCAAGATGTGGCGAAAGCTGTGGCTCGACATCCATCTCTACATCGGCCTCGTGGTCGGCGCGATGCTCGTCGTCATCGGCATCACCGGCAGCATTCTCGTGTTCTGGCACGAGGTCGACGCCTGGCTCGACCCACAGTTGCGCATCGTCACGGCGCGCCCCGGCGGCGCGCGCGACTTCGCGCCTCTGGAGACGATCGAGAGCGCGGCGGCGGCCGCGAAGCCGGACGGCGGGAGGATCACCCATATCTGGATGCCGCGCGACGAGCGCTCGACCTATCTCGTCTATTATGATCTCGACGGCGAAACGCGCCGCTTCGGCGTCGATCCCTATAAAGCGACGACGACGGCTGATCGGCTCTATTATTCGAGGAGCAATCCGTTCCGCCATGCGCTGATGGGCTTTTTGTTTCAGCTGCATTTCTCGCTGCTGCTGAGCGATCTGCTCGACGATGGCGGCGACACGGTCGGCGTCATGGCTCTCTTGCTGATCGTCTCGGTGCTTTCGGGCCTCTATCTCTGGTGGCCGGCGCCAGGGAAATGGAAATCGGCGCTCACACTGAAACGCGGCGCCCGGGCCGAGCGTCTCAACTATGATCTGCACAAGCTCGGCGGCGTCTATTTCGCCGCCGTGCTGCTCGCCGTGCTGATGTCGGGAATCTACATGAATCTGCGCGATCCGTTCGTCTGGGTCGTCGATCGCGTCGCGCCATTGACCAATGGCGGCGCCTTCGAGCGCAAATCCGAGCCTGCGGCGGGACGCTCGCCGATCGGCTTTCCGCAAGCCATAGCGGCGGCCTCGGCGCTTTCTCCCGAAGGGCGCATCGAACGCGTCGATTTTCCCGACGGCGAGCGTGGCGCATTCACCGTTTATCAGGACGATGTGCCGGGCGTCGGCCGCTTCATCCGCTCCCGCTCGCTGATCGTGGATCGCTTCTCCGCGGCGGTGACGGCGATAGAGGACAATGCGCATGGCACCGCCGGCGACGCCTTTTTGCGCTGGCAATGGCCGCTGCATTCCGGCCAAGCCTTCGGAATGACAGGGCGGCTGCTGGTGCTGGCCAGCGGACTCCTTTGTCCGCTGCTTTTCGTCACCGGCGTAATCCGCTGGCTGCAGAAGAAACGCGCTCGCCGCGCCTGAGCGAAACAGGACGAATTTCGGCGCCGTCGGCGGCGTCTCTCTGCTCGTCGCGCTCTACGCGCTGAACCTGCTTCCGATCGGCTACGCCGGCGCCGGGCTGCCGCTGCTCGGCGTCGCGCTGATGATCGCGGAGGCGTTTCTCCCGTCTTTCGGAGCCGGCGGGATCGGCGGCGTCGCCGCTTTCACTTTCGGCTCGCCGCTGCTGTTTCGTGGCGCGCCCGGCATCGCGCTGTCGTGGCCGGTCATCCTCGGCGCGACCGCGACCAGCGCGGGCATTTTCGCTCTCGCCCTGTTGCCGATCCGCCAACGCATTCGGCGCCCCTCTCAGTAAGTCGAGACCGCCCTGCTCCAGGGTGCTCCCGACGCAGCGACAAAATCGAGCCGCCCCGCATCCAGCAATCCCAGATCATCATGGCCAGCTCTCGTGGCGGAAGCGCGGCGGCGTCGCCCAGAATCGAGCTGGCCCGACAACTTGCGCGCAGCATCGGCGGCATAAGCACAGATACTTGCGAATATGTCTAATCTACCCGGTAAACGGCCTTTATTGGAAATGTTTCAGCCACCGAGCGCCTGTTACTTCGTTATCAGTAGTCCTCGGTCGATAGTACAGCCGAGCGAGGTCGGAATCATGTCGCGTGTCAATATCGAAGCATCCTCCACCGTCGCATCGACGCTCCTCTTGTCGCTCGTCATGGGTCACGCTCTCGCGCAGGAAGCCTTGCCGCCGATCGATGTGGCGGCGCAGTCATCGGATGACGGCGGGCGAGGGAAAGAACGCCGGCCCGTCGTCGGACCGCTCGGTCCCACATATGCGGAGACGAAGAGCCTGAAGCAAATCACGCAGACGATCTCTGTCGTCGATCGACAGCAGATCGAGCTCACCAATCCTACGGGTCTTCTCGAAATCCTCGCTCAGGCGCCCGGCGTCGCCATTGCGCGCGCGGGTGGAATCGGCGGACAGATCTATCTGCGCGGCTTCAGCTCCAACACGATGCGCTCGCCGCTCTATGTCGACGGCGATCGCCTGCACGGCCGCAACACGCTACAGCTCAATTACTTCGCGCCCGAAGAAATCGAGCAGGTCGAGGTGATCCGCGGGCCGGCCTCCGTGCTCTATGGCAGCGACGCGCTCACCGGCCTCGTCAATGTCGTCACGCGACGCCCGTCGTCCGATGTCGACGCTCCTTTCCGCTTCACACGCGGCGGCGCCTCGTTCGGCTACGCGAGCGCGGCGACGGCGCTCAGCACATATGAATGGGCGGAGGGCGCCGGCGATGGATTCTCGGTGCGAGGCGGCATAGCGGGACGCAAAGGCCTCTCCTACGAGACGCCGTTGGGCGTGGCGCGCAACGGCGACTACCGCAGCATCGGCGGCGATTTCTCGCTCGGCTATTCGCCGACGCCGGATCAACGTTTTTCGGCGAGCTTTCGCGGCTATGTGGAAACGGACGGACGCGCGGGCGGCGTCGGCGGCGCGCCAGGCTACCCCTATCTCAATGTGCGGCAGAGCCCCAACGAGCTGCTGATGGGCCGCCTCGCCTATTCGGGCGATTTCACCGGCGGCCTGATCTCCCATGTCGAAGCGTCCGCCTATGTGAATTATTTCGACACGCATCTCGCCACGATCAATACGACGAGCGCAAAGCAGACGGTGTTCTCGGACAGCCATGTGATCGGGCCGGTCGTCATCGGCGGACGCGTGCTCGCCGTGGCGCCCTGGTCGATCGACGGCTTCGGCTCGGTGGTGACGAAATTCGGCGGCGACGCTTTTTATGAGCGCCGCCCCGGCAGCCTCGGAACTTCCGTCACCGCCACGCTCTCCAATGGCGTGGTGACGGCGCTGCGATATTCGCCGCTCACCCAATCCGTGCCGGAATCCTTCCAGACCAATGGCGGCATTTTCATGCTGCACGAATGGACGCCGTTCGAAGCGCTCACCGTCTCCGCCGGCGGCCGGCTCGACTATTTCAACACGCGCACACGTCTGTCGCCGCTCGCTTCCGCCGCGCTGCTGTCCGCCTATGTGGCCAATAGCGACACCGACCGGCTGGCGCCGACGGGCAGCATCGGCGCCGTGCTGCGCGTCGCGCCCGCTCTCGACGTCGTCGGCAACATATCGACGGCCTTCCGCCATCCGACCAACTCCGAGCTGTTCAATTCGACGGCGACCTCGCTGCCCAATCCGAATCTGCAGCCGGAGACCGGCGTGACCTATGAAGGCGGGCTTCGTCTCCATGTCGCGGAGGCGACCGCCAGCATCACAGGCTTCCACAGCGTCTATCACAATCTTCTGCAGACGCAGTCGGTCACCTATATGGGCGTGTCGACTTACACGCAGAGCCAGAACGTCGGCCGCGCCGAAATCGATGGCGTCGAATTCGAAGGACGCTGGCAAGCGACGCCGGAACTCAATCTCTTCGGCAATTTCACCATGCTCGAGGGCACGAACACGACGACCGGGCGGCCTTTGCCCTCTATCGCGCCGTTCCGTGCGCGCTTCGGGGCACAGGTCGCGCCGCCCGGCGCCGGCTATTCGCTGCAGGCCGTGCTCAACGCCGCCGCCGGCAAAACGCGCATCGACACGACGCAGGAATACAAGACGTCCGGCTATGTGGTGCTGAACCTCTATTCGAGCTTCGACCTCGGCGTGCTGATCTCGCCGAAGCTCGGCGATACGCGCCTCAGCGTCGGCCTCGAGAATGTCTTCAATACCGCTTATGTCGACGCCGCGACCTTCGCCAATATCAATTATTCGCGCAGCGTGACCAATCCGCTGCTGGAGCCCGGGCGCAATTTCATCGTCAAGCTCACGCATAATTTCTGAGGCGGCTTCCACGCGCTCGCCTCGCATGGGGAGGCGAGCGCGCCCGAGGCTCCCGCCAGCAAAAGCTCAGGAGAGCGGCGGACCAACCGAAAGAAGGCGAGCCATAGGCCCGCCTTCTTTTGTCGTCCTCTCTATGTCCGGGCCGATCACGAAGCCGCGCTCGGCGCCGCGTCATAGGCCTCTTCCGCCGGCAGGCTCATCAGGCGATCGGCCATGTCCTGCTTCAGCCATTCGAGCCGCTCTTTGTCTTCTGGCGTCGTCGCGCCACGACGCGCGAGCTCGATGAACTCGGCGCGCACGACGCCTGGACGTACGGTCACATCGACGCTGGCGCCGCGATAGGCGAAGCGGAAGAAATAACGCCCGCGCGGACTCTCGATGACATCGGCTCCGCCGAGATCGAGATCGACCGTATAGCGCCCGCCGGTGACGGAGCGCGTCGCCATTTCGATCGCATCGCGTCCGCCGGGGCCGGGGAATGCGGTGGCGATCGTCACCTCATAGCGCTCCGGCCGACCGTCGGCGCAGAGCAGCGGAAAAGCGCGCTGCATCGCCTTGAAGCCATGCGCGGCCCCGCCGATGAAGCTGCGGCCGTGATATTTGAGAATATCCGCGAAGGAGATCGCAATCGGCTCGCCATGATCCAGCACCGTCAACGAATCGTTGGACATATTTTCAGAACTCCTCCTTCAGCCAGGGCAGAAAGCCGTCGAGAAATCGCGTCGCCGCCGGCATGAAATGCGATCCATGATGATAGAACGGGTCGAGGCTCGTCACCAGCATGCGGCCCTTCGTCGTCGCCTCGTCGAGATAGAGAACGGAGCGTCCCTCGGCGTCGTCGATCAATGAGCGCGCGCCATCGGGCGGAGAGAAGACGCCATGCAAATGCCAGGCGATGTCATTCGCGCCGATGCGCGCGAACAGCGGATGCTCTGGATCTGCGATCGACAGGCCGAGGCTCGCGCCGGGCTCTAGCCACCACCACCAATTGGTCGGCACGTTGGTGAAGCGGATCGACGGCAGCCATAGATGCTGATCCGTCTCGCCCATGGCGACGACGGCGCCGCCGCAATCGAGATAGTCCGCGAGACGCGCGCGATGCGGCGCGAGCCGACTCGCGGGCGTTCGGCATGGCGCGAGCACGATGTCGAAGCGCGACAGATCGATATCGCCCAGATCTTCCGGCCGCACGAGCGCGTCGAAGAGACGCGCATAGCGCGGCGCCTCCAGCGTTTCGCAGTGATAGGCCGTTCCCGGATGAATGGCGAGAATGCGAGTCATGACCAGATCGCCGTTGCTCCTGCGCACCAGGCGACGATTCGCTCCGCGAGCGCGACATTGACGGAAGACTCGTCGCAGACGGTCCAGAGATCATTGCCGGCGTGCATCAGCAGCGCGCCGCCGGCGGGCCGCTCCCAGGCCCAATCGATCGGCGCCGCCCGCGGGCCGACGCCGGTCAGCGCGTGGCCGCCCGGCGGCGGCGGCGAATGTCCGCGGCCATAGAAGCCGGCGACGCCGCGCCGCGTCTCCAACCGCGCGCGGTCGATCCCCTCGAAGACGGCGTGCTCGTCGAGCGCGACCAGCGCGAAATCGGCGCGGCGCCCGGCGCCGAGCGGAACGAAAGGCGCGAGCTCCGGCAGGAATGGCCGCGCGAGATGGCCCATGAAGGCGAGCCGCCCGCCGCGATCGAAGAAAGTTTCGAGCGCAATCGATCGGCGCGCGAAATCCACTTGGTCGAGATGCATCGTCGTGATGAGGCCGCGCGCCGCCACGAGGCGCGAGTCGTCCAGCTCCGTCTGCCGCACGATGGTGAGCGCGCCAGCCGCGCGCGGCGCGTCGAAAGCCTTCGGCGGCGGTCCGTCGCCGCTCAGCACGAGCAGAGTCTCGCGGTCGGCGGCGGCCGTCATGGCGCGGCCCCCGCGAACACCGGGACAACGGTCTCGATCGGCGCGCGGCCTTCATCCTCGAGCGTGACGCGCCGCACGGGCAGGCCATAGAGGCGCGTCAGATTGGCTTCGTTCAGAATGGCGCGCGTCGGGCCGATCGAATGTTCCGAGGGTCCCAACATGAGCAGCGCGTCGTCGGCGACGCTCAGCGCATGCTGCGGCAGATGCGTCGAGAACAATATGGCGTGACGCCCCTGCCGCTTCACCTCGCTCAGCACTGTGAGCAGGCGGTTCTGATTGGCGAGATCGAGCGCCGAGGCCGGCTCGTCGAGGACCAGCGCCGGCGAGCCCGTGGCGAGCGCGCGGGCGAGCAGCACGATCTGCCGCTCGCCGCCGGAGAGCCGGTCGAACGGCCGCTCGGCGAAATCGCGCGCGCCGACGAGCTCCAGCGCCTCGAGCGCGGCGCGATAGTCGACTGCGCCGGGCGCGCCGAACAGGCCGAGGCCGCGCGCCCGGCCCATAACGACGACATCGAGA
This sequence comes from Methylosinus sp. C49, assembly GCF_009936375.1. Classification (GTDB taxonomy): domain Bacteria; phylum Pseudomonadota; class Alphaproteobacteria; order Rhizobiales; family Beijerinckiaceae; genus Methylosinus. The sequence continues at coordinate 18,134 of NZ_AP022333.1, forward strand.
GCGCGATAGGGAATATCTGCGCCGATCGATTGCGACACATAGCCAATGACGGATGGCGCGATGCGGCGGCCGGCGGAGAGCGGAACGAGCCCGGCGAGGGCCTTGATGAGCGTCGTCTTGCCGCGCCCGTTCGGACCCAGCACGGCGAGGATGCGGCCCGCCTCGAGCATGAAGGAGATGTCGGTGAAGATCCACCGCCGGCCACGCTGCGCGCCGGCCTTCTCGAAACCGATCATCCCGCGAGCTCCTTGCGGCGCGTCTGCCGCAGCAGAGCGGCGAAGACCGGCGCGCCGATCAGCGCGGTGATGACGCCGAGCGGTATCTCAGCCGCCGTGGCGCTGCGCGCGAGGCTGTCCACGAGCAGAAGATAGGATGCGCCGAGCGCCGCGGAAACGGGCAGCAACGCCCGCTGATCGGAGCCGACCAGGAGACGCGCCGCATGCGGAACGACCAGCCCCACCCAGCCGACGACGCCGGCGACGGCGACTGCCGCGCCCTCTATGAGCGCGACAGCGCCGAAGACGAGCCAGCGGTCGCGCTCGACCGGAAGGCCGAGGGCGCGCGCCTCCTCCTCGCCGAGCGAGAGGACGTTGATGCGGAAGCGCATGAGCCAGAGCATCGCCACGCCGACGAGAACGCCGGGCGCCGCAACGCCGAGGCGCGCCCAGGTCGCGGCCGAGAAGCTGCCCATCAGCCAGAACACGATCGCCGGCAGCGAGCTGTTCGGATCGGCGAGAAACTGCAGCAGCGAGACAAGCGCCGCGAACAGAGCGCCGATGACGACGCCGGTCAGCACCAGCATCACCGTGTCGCTGCGGCCCTCGACGCGCGCCAAGGCTCCGACCAGCACAAGCGCGACGGCGCCGAAGGCGAAAGCCCCGCCGATGAGCGCGAAGCCGCTGAAGCCGAGCGTGATGGCGAGCGCGCCGCCGAAGGCCGCGCCGGGCGACACGCCGAGAATCTGCGGCGCCACCAGCGGATTGCGGAACACGCCCTGCAGCGCCGCGCCGCTCACGGCGAGCCCTGCGCCGCACAGCGCGGCGAGCAGAACGCGCGGCGCGCGCACGAGCAGAATGATGCGCTCGTCCATCGCGCTCCAATCCGCCGTCAATGGCGAGACGCGCGCCAGCAATATTGCGATCGCCTTTTGCGGCGCGATCTGAAAGCGCCCGACGCAGAGCGCCGTCAGCGCGGCGACGACAAACAGCACGAGGACGGCGAGCGCTCCCACCCAGCGTGGAAGCGCGCGCTTTTGCGGCGTGTCGCCGCTCGCGGTCACGAGCAGGCTCATTTCGACTCGCTCGCCGCGAAGCGATCATAAAAGCGCGCGTCGCCGTTGATCTGCATGCGAAGCACCTCGTCCATATCCGCTCGCGACGGCGTCTGGCCGTAGAGCAGCCGATAGGCGTGCGCGATCTCCGCGCGCAGATCATAGTGGAAGGCATCGGGATAGAGGAGATCGGCGAGCCACATCCAGGTCAGCGGGCTCTCCTGGCTGGGCGGGTCCCAGCGATAGCCGCCGATCGGCATTTTATAGACCCGGCGCTCGCGCGCGGCGCGCGTCGCCGACAATATCTCGTCGTCATAAATGCGCGCGGGCGTGAGCTTCTCCTCGAAGCCGTTGAGGAGGATCACATCCGGGTCCCATTGCGCGATCTGCTCGGCGTTGATCGCGGGCGCGCCCGCGAGACCCTCGGCGGCGTTGCGGCCGCCGACGAGGCGGATGTAGAAATCATTGTAGCTGTTCGCGCCCGCCGCCGCGAGCCCGCTCGCAGCGCGTTGCAGATAGACGACACGCAGCCGCCGCGCTTCTGGAATGTCGCGCGCCGTCTTTTCTATGTCGATGATCGTCGCAGCGCGCCAGGCGATCAGCTCTTTCGCGCGCTCCGGCTTGCCGGCGATATCCGCCATCAGCGTGAGATTGCCACGCGCGAGCGACTCCGTTCCATAGCGCAACAGCGCTGTTCGAATGCCGGCGTTGCGCAATGGGCCGACGATGTCGTCGCCGCGATCGCCCCATTGCACGACGACATCTGGATCGAGCAGAGCGAGCGTCTCGACATTTGGCATGAATCCATCCGCGCCGACGCCGGCGACGGACGCGTCGATGGCGCGCGCCTGCGGAAACATGCGTCCGAGCAGACCCTCGTCGATCGCTTTCTTCGAAGAGGGATGCATCCCGACGAGTCGCTGCGCCGAGCCGTCCACAGCGATGAAGGACGAGGCGGAGGGCATGGGAATGGTGACGACACGTCGCGCCGGATGGGGAAGACACACCTCCCGTCCCGCGAGATCGCCAAAACAATCGGCATGCGCACGCAGAGTTGCGCAAGAAGCGACGAGCAGCGCCGCACCGCCGACCATTCCCACTCGATTCATGCCTACCTCGTAGAATGCGATGTGCGGAGCTACGTTCGTCGACTCTTCGAAGCGCGTCGGACAGCCGACCGGTCTAACGACGATTGCAGCGCGATCGCTCATTCGCACACAAAGCTCTGTGAGCTGGTCGTTCGAGTCAATGGCGTCGCACGGTTCTTGGAATTGTTGCAACGTCTTCTACTTGGACCGGCTCATTCGACGACCGTCGCTATTCATGAATTCTACGCCACGGCCGTCGACGAGCAGACCTCACATTGCGCTGAAGATCGTCTCGAAAATTGCGATTGGACCCGCGAGAATGGCGACGGCCGCCGCGACACGGGGAGCGAGGGCGAGCAGGACGGCCGCCAGCAGAGCGCCGAGAGACGCGGCGACGACGAACACGACGGCGCCGATCGAGGCGCTCCGCCACAATGTCGCCGAACAGAAAGCACAGATCAAAAGCGCGCAGCTCGCGAATCGCGCTGCGATCTTGTCCGTCGTGTAGGCTCGATGCCCGAAGACCTGCTGGTGGTGGCGATCCATCGCCAGCGCCGCCGCGAACGAGCTGCAATAGCCGAGAACGAAAACAGACGGAGTCATGGGACGAGCTCTCTCTCGCGCGTCCGGTCGTTGATTTTGTCGCGCGTGTGTTCTTCGCGCAGCTTTCTCGCGATCACTGCGAACACGCTGCCGATTGCCGCCATGGCGGCGTCGAATCCCAGGAAAGCTCGATCGTAGGATGCGATCTCGCCGCTGCGATAGGCCTCCACATCGGCGAGCGGCAAAGCGGCGAAGGCGCCAGCGGCGACGAGCAGCATCGGCGTCCAGGGCGTGCGGCGCCAAGGGAGAAGGGAGACGAGGAGCACTGCGAGCCATGTCGAAAAGAACGCGATAGGCTCGCCCAGCAGACGACCAGGGGAAGCGGAAGGAATCAGCCTGTTCGCCCAGAAATACGCCGCCACTGCAATCGGCAATCCGACGATCACGCCGAGATTCAGCCTCTCGACGAGAAACAATCCCATGCGCGACGTCTCACGTCGACGCGCGCTAACCGACCACAGCACGAGGCCCGTCCCGATCATCGCCGTCGCTGTCGCCCCGCAAATGAACAGGCACGCCCGCAGAGCCGCATCGGCGAAGCGACCGATATGCAGACCGTACATCGTCATCTGAGCAGCGACGACCGCCGACGGCGGCGACTGCGGAATCGATCTCCCTTCCGGTCCGATGAAGCGCAGCTTGTCATAGCGATAGGCCAGCGTTTCGGATGCGTCGCGCGTCAGCTCGATGAGCGTTCCGACCTCGCCCGGCCGATAAATTTCGATCACGCCGACACGACCGCCCGCCCAGCGTCGTCGCGCTTCCGCGAGCAGCGACGCAATGGGCGCGAGAGGCGCAGGGTCGGAGACCGCCGGCGTCGGCGCGACGAGACCGGCTTCTACGAGCAGAGCTTGCGCGCGCCCCTCGTAAGCGACGTGGATTCCCCACGGCATATAGAGGAACATCAAAGCGACCAGTCCCGTATAGGTGATGACGAGATGGAAGGGCAAGGCCAGCACGCCAGAGATATTATGGCCGTCGAGCCAGGCGCGCTGACGCGTCGCATCGGGCCGAAAGGTGAAGAAGTCGGCGAATAGGCGCTTATGCGCGACGACGCCGCTGACGAGAGTGACCAGCATCACGATCGCCGCGAGGCCGACGAGCAAGCGTCCCCAGATCGACGGCATCTGAAGATCGAAGTGGAAGTAATAGAGAAAGTCGCCGCCGAGCGTCGCGCGCGCCGGAGAGGGCGCCCCGCTCGCCGGATCGAGCCATTCGTGAACGAAGCTCGGCCCCTTTCCTGATTTGCGCCAGAGATGAATCTCCGTCGCCGGCTCACGCGCATTCGGCAAGGTCACGCGCCAGCGTTCGGCGTCGGCGCCGATCGTTCGAAGACGGCGCAAGGCGCCATCCGCGATCCGCGCGTCATCGCCCGCATCTATGGAGAAGCCGAGCTCCGGGCGCATCCAATGGGAAATCTCGGAGCGGTAGTAGGTCGCGCTGCCCGTGAGAAAAATCGCATAGAGGAGCCAGCCCGCCAGCAGACCGGCCCAACCGTGGAGCCAGAGCATCGAACGAAAGAACGATCCCTTCACGACGCGCTCCACGACAGGGAGAGCATTGTCGCTGCTACGAGCAGCAGAGCGCCGAGCAGGAGCCCGAGCCATGCGCGAAGCGCGCTCGAGGCCGAAAAGCACCAGAGGAACGCGCCGACATAGACGGCGAAGCTCGTCAGCATTCCGACGAGCACGACATCGGCGCGGGAGTCTCGCGACGAAACCGAGCAGGCGACGGCGAAGAGGGAGGCGAGCGCATAGCCGCCGACGATCGCCGCAATGGTTCGGAAACAAATTCCGAGCCGTTGCTTCGTAGCCATGCGCTGAACCAACCTCGACAAGACGCGCTCGCTCCTTCGGTCGAAGCTTCGCCTTTCGTGAATGAAGGCGAAAGGCTTCCGATGGTGGGGCATAAGACGGTGGGCGCGCGCTCGCGCGCCTGCCGCGTCATTCGACTGTGAGCTTACCGCAGAACTCCGCTGATTGCGCTATCGACGATCGCCTTCGCATAGCAGTCTGGAAAACTTCCACTATGGGCCTTTCGGCGCACAGATTGGAAGCATTCGTCGATCGTGATCGTCATTGCTCGTGATAGAGCGTGATCTCCGCCATATCGCGTCGTTCGCTCTCGCGCCTTCGACGCGCGCGCAGTCTCGGGGGAGCATTGCGTCATGTCATTCATCAAATCGCATCGCGGTCGCGCGATCGCGCGTCAGCGCCGTCTCGACGCCATCGCGATCGGTTGTCTCCTCTCCGTCACGCCAGTCCTGGCCGAGGAGCAGCCGATCGCTCTGGATGCGATCGATATCGGCGCCGCGCGACCAACGGGCGGCAAGCGCAAGACCGACGATAACGCCGCCATTGTCGCGAAAGGGGGCTCCGCCGCGACAAAGACGAGCACACCGCTGCTGGAGACGCCGCAATCGGTGACGGTCGTCACGCGCGAGCAGCTCGATCTTCAAGGTTCGCCGACGATCTACGACGCCTTGCGCTACACGACCGGCGTCGGCGGCGAGCGCGGCGTCAATCTCACTGATGATTCCTTCAATCTGCGCGGCTTCGCCGCCGGCCTCGCGAGCGCGCCGATGGCGATCTATCGCGACGGCCTCAAGCAGCTCGGCGGCACGTATGCGGAGCCCTCCGAACCCTACGGATTGGAGCGCATCGAGGTCATTCGCGGCCCGGCCTCCGTGCTCTACGGCCAGATCGCGCCAGGCGGCCTCATCAATCTCGTCACCAAGCGTCCGTCGACCGAGCCGCTGCACGAGCTGGAAGCGCAGCTCGGCAGCTTCGATCGCAAGCAGATTGCCGGCGACTTTCGCGGCGCGATCGATCCAGCAGGCGTCTGGTCCTATCGTCTGACTGGCCTCTTCCGTGATAGCGACACGATGGTGAGCCATGTCCCGGATGATCGCCGCTACATTGCGCCGGCGCTACGATTCGAGCCATCGTCCGACACGTCCCTGACGCTTCTCGCACGCTATCAGGACAGTCGCACCGCGTTCAATTGGGGCCTGCCGGCGATTGGAAGCGTCGCGTACAACCTCAATGGCGTCTTGTCGAGACACACATTCTCGGGAGAGCCCAATTTCGACAAATACACGACCGAGGTCTATGCGGTCGGATATCAGTTCGAGCACCGCTTCAGCGACATGTTCACGGTGCGGCAGAACTTCAATCGCTGGGGATCAGCGCTCGAATGGGATTCGGCCTATGGCAGCTCGCTTCAGGCGAACGGGCGCTATCTCAACCGCTTCGGCTACAGCCGCCGCGACACATATGGCAGCTGGACCGTCGACAATCAGCTCGAGGCGCGCTTCGACACCGGCCCGCTCGAGCATAAGGCGCTCATCGGACTGGATTATCAAAACTATCGCTGGAACTACAAGACTTGGCGCGGAACGGTCGCGGCGCTCGATCTGTTCAACCCGGTCTATGGCTCGCCAGTCGTCCTCGGCTCGACGCCCAATATCGACAATCTAATTCTCAACGATCAGCTCGGCGTCTATTTCCAGGATCAGATCAAGCTCGACGGACATTGGCTCATCACGGGAGGCGGCCGTCAGGATTGGACGACCCAGACCAGTTACGCCTATCGCGCCGGCACGGTCACGCCATCCAATCAGGACGCCTTCACCGGTCGCGCGGCGCTCATGTATCTCTTCGACGAAGGCGTGTCGCCCTATGCGAGCTACTCGAGATCTTTCGAGCCGCAGACCGCGATGGACTACACGGGCGCGCTGCTGAAGGCGAAGACGGGTGAGCAATATGAGGTCGGCTTCAAGCTCCAGCCGCCGGGCTCCGATTATATGTTCAGCTTCGCGGCCTATCAGCTGACGCAGCAGAATGTCCCGAGCGCCGATCCGGACGCTTCGCATCGTCTGATCAATCCGTCGGCGCAGATATCGATCGGCGAGGTGCGCTCGCGCGGTTTCGAGCTCGAAGGGAAGGCGACGATCGACCGCGATCTCGATCTCATCGGCTCCTACACTTTCACCGAAAACAAGATCATGCAGAGCGCCACCGGCACGCAGGGACAATCCATGCCGGGCGTCGCCCGCAATGCTTTCGCGGTGTGGTTCAATTATCGGCCGGACTTCGCAGCGCTCGGCGTGCGAGAGCCGAATCTGCTGCAGGGGCTGAGCTTCGGCGCCGGCTTGCGCTACACTGGTCCGAGCTTTTCGCCGCCGCTCGCCGCCCGCGCTAGCGTCTACCGCGTCCCGGATTATGCGGTGCTCGACGCGATGATCGGATATGAGCGCGACAATTGGCGCCTCGCATTGAACGTCTCCAACCTTCTCGACAATGCTTATGTCGCCGCCTGCTATTACAGCGCGCCGGAATGCTTCTATGGCGAGCGACGCAAGCTCGTGGCCACGTTGCGCTATCGCTGGTGAAAGAGCGCGTTGTCCACTCGCGTCTGGAATTGGGCTGGCGCCTTCGGAGCGCGGAGCCCGATCAGCGTCGGCAGCGAGGGGGCGCCGAGGACACGCCTGCAATGCATGCCCGATCATTGGATCGACATCCGTCCGCACAGGCGGCCTCGTCGTTCTTCCCGTCGGCCCTTTTTCGATTTGGAATAAATACAATATATCGCCCATTTATACAAATAATCCAAAGTATAGACTATTTACGCCAAAATAGCGGGGCGCTACCTTGGCGCGTTCGACTCGATAGAGAGGTGGCGCATGAGCATCACGGTCATTTTTGGTTCGGACGGCGGAGCGACGAAGGGAGTCGCTTCCCGGATTTCCAAGAAATGTCAGGGGCGAGCGGTCGACATAAAAGATGCGACAGCGGATGATTTTGAAAATTGCCACCTGCTCATTCTCGGCTCGCCGACCTATGGCGACGGCACGCTCCAATCGGATTGGGAAGAAAATATCGACAAGCTCCGCAGCGCCAATTTGCAAGGTAAGACGGTCGCTCTGTTCGGCACGGGCGATCAGCAGACCTATCCACATTCTTTCGTGGACGCCATGGGCATTCTCTATGACGAGGTGCTCGCGCTCGGCGCCCGTGTCGTCGGCTTCACCGAGACCGGGGGCTATGATTATCTCGGCTCCACTGCGGAGCGAGACGGCAAATTCGTGGGCTTGGCGCTCGATCTGGACACTCAGTCCGGCATGACCGAAAAAAGAGTGACCGCATGGCTGAGCAAGCTTCTTTGATGAGCGAGGCAGTTCGGCCTTTGGCCCTGTCCCGACAGTCCGCGGACGCGGCTTCGATCTCGAGGCTCTTTCACCACCATCTGTATGAGCTCAGTCGTGGCGTTCGCGCGCTGTTTCTGATGACGCTCAGTCGCTCGGAGCTGGAAGTCGTGCGCGCGAAGCTGCAGGCGCAAGGCCTCGATTACTTCGTCCAGCAGCTCAGTCCGATCAAAGCCAATCTCTTCTTCGGACGACCTGCCTTCGTCGCCGTGGCGCGCGCCCTGGTGACGCGTCCGCTGAATGCGCTGACGGCGGAGGAGGATTTCATGCTCGGCACGCTGCTCGGCTATGATTGCGAGCAGCAGTGCCGACGCTTTCTCGCGCGTTCGTCGCGCGCCGAGCTCGCCGAGCTGCCTCCGGCAGCTGAATGAAAGAGACGAGACTTGCCCCGAGCGCGCGGCACGCGGAGTGGCTCTGTCGCGCATTTTTCTCGCAGGTCGGTTGGGGCTATGATCGCCGGGCGTGGGCCAGGCGGGATGGTCCGATGATCGATTTCAACGGCGGCCATTTCGGCTCTGTCGCACATTGAGATAGGGACTGCCGGGCGCGCCGCAGCAGCCGACAATGCGGATCGGATATCAGAAATGCCAAAGCCGATCGCCGATCTTCGTCATCGTCGTAAGGCTCATCGAGCGACCCGTCGTCAGGAAGAGTTCGGCCAGAGGTCTAATCCAGGGGCGCGGCTCTCGTCTTTTCGCCTGGACTCGCCGCTTGCCGCAGCGCTTCACGCTCGTCGACAAATGTTCGAACGCGTCGAGACCGAGACGCGCGCGAATTGAATCCCCCCGCGTCTCTAGTCGCATTTCGATATAGCGCGCGAGGCTCTCGAACTGCTGAAAGTCTGGATGGTCCACATAGGAGTTTTGCAGGCAGACGAGAGCGCTGACATAGCGGTCAGCGCCGATGCGCTCCGCGAGCTCGTCCACATGGTCGATCAGACGATCCACGACCGCGCGCCAGGCGAAATACTCGGCCCTGAAAGCTTTGAAGGGCGCTGCGCTATGGACTCCGCAGAGTTCCGCGTGGCTCGCGAATCCGTTTCCGCCGTGGATTCGATAAATGGTGAGGGGCGCATCGATGAGCGCGGCGCCGCTCAGAAGCCGCACGCCTTTGTTCAGATAAGTATCTCCGTGGAATCGAAGATCCATGAGAGGGCCGTCGCCGAGAAGCAATGTCAGGGCGTCTCGTCTGAAACAATTCCCCGACGTCGGCGCATAGACCCAGTCCTCCGAACCGAGCGGGTCCACGAAGTGCACGCGGGATTCGACATCGTCGAGCGGCGCGCGCTCGAATGGCCAAAAGCCTCTCGCGGCGGCGTCGATGCGACGCAGGCGCTCTTTGCGCAATCCGCGCCCTGACGCGACATAATCGCTGAGGGCGGTCCAGGACGATCTGACGATGCGGCCATTGATCGACTGGAACATATCCGACGAGGTGAAGCCGACCGCGAGCCGTAGCGAGAGATGAACGTAGAGATGCGTCTCGACGAAGGCTGGAAGGAGCATATCGTCGGCGTCCAAATAGACGACATATTCGCCGGAGCTGGCCGCGAGGCCCGTTCTGAACGCGGTTGTCTGCCCCAAATTGTCCTTGTGGGATATAATACGAACATGCGGTTCGTGGCGACGAATGCTCTCCAGGACGATATCGCTATCGTCGGTCGAGGCGTCGTCGACGATGATGCACTCGATATGCGGATAAGTCTGAGCGAAGACCGAATCCAACGCTTCGCGCAGGAATCGCCCGTAATTGTAATTGGTGATGATTATGCTGACCAACGGCAAGAGGCCCGCCAGATCGTGGCCGGACGCGCGCGGGTTCGAAAGATGGCGCAGTTTGTTGTCGCCATCTTCTATCTTCTGAAATTGCGCGAAGTTTTCCAACATGACCAACTCTACCCTTCAGATTGCCCCCGCCCGGATCGCGTCCGGCGTCCATGCGAGAGCGGCGACTTCAACGTCGCAACATCGGCGATCCGGCGTTGACTGCCGGCTCGCGATAAGGGACGGCCGAAATTCCAAAATTCCTTCCATACTGCTGGCGTATGGCCGGCAGGTTCACGACGCCGGTCTTCAGGTCGGACGATCGAGCGTCGACGGGAGGAGCCTCGATGATCGGGCGAATGCGCTCGACGTCGCGCCTCAGCCGTCGATTGAGGCAGCCGAAAACCAAGTCGCCGCCGATTTGAACATCGACGCAGTTTCGCGCCTCAGCCATCGGCGACGCTGCGCCGCCGATGATGATTTCTCCATTCGGCGTCGCGACGTCATTGGCATGACACGGCGCGACGAGCGGCATCATCAGAATAGCGAGACCGAGACATCTCATGTTTCGTCCCTTCGAACGATCGATACGTAGCCATGGCCGCCGACGAAAGGCCTCAACGCAACCGCACGGCGTTCGCGTTCGCTTGTATGACGATATGATCGAGGCGCATGTTGATCGCGTCGAAATCGGGCTCGACCCGGCGGGACGCCGCGAGGCAATTTCGACGACATCCGACGACGAGCGCCGAGCGGAGGCGAGACGGCGCCGCGTCGCCGAAGGTGGCGATCGGAACGATGCCGGCGACAGGATATCCGCGCGCCATGAGCTTGGCGCGCACGGCGAGGCAATAATCGACGGAGCGATGCGAAAAGCGCGTTTCTCCATGGCCTGCGCGATATTTCATGACCGCCGTGCAAAGATCGCCGCCAGCGAGCCGCCAGGCGCCGGCGAGATATTTCACGCCATAACGAATATTGGTCTCGGGAACGGCGAGCCCCTCCATCCGACCATCGAATCCCAGCGCTCGCGCCGTCGAGGGCAGCACTTGCATGAGGCCGATCTCGCCGACCGAGCCGAGCGCCTTGGGATCATAGCCGCTCTCGACGGCCATGACGGCGTCGGCGATCTCGCCCGGCATTCCAGCGCGGCGCGCTTCGCTTTCGGCCAGCGCGCGATAGAGGGCTGGCGAGCCCGGCCGCGCCGCCGCCGTTTCCGGCGCCTTCGCCGAGCCTCGTTCGCTCGTCTCTTCGGCCGCGAGAGGCCGGGCGGCTGCGAGCGCGCCGAGCATCGCCGCAGCGAGCAGGCGAGCCACGCGCGCCTCGGCCGCGCTCCGACTATGCGCCCCGTGTCTCAATTCTTCGCCTGCAGCGATAGTTTCAAATGCAGCGGTTGCGACATGTCGGCCGGCGGCGGCGCGCCGACCTCCTGTCGCGTCAAAAGCGCACGCACCGCCTCGGTATCCGCGGCATCGAACCCCTCCAAATCGACGCGCTCGACCGTCCCGTTAGCCAAAATCCAGAGACGCGCCACGATGGTCGACGGCGAGTCGCTCTGCTGCGAGCGCGCTTCCAGGGACATTCGCAGGCGGCGGGTCTGCTCGCTGTCCTGGCCGAGCCAGTCCTGAACCCGACGCCCGACGAGCAATGCATAATCCCGCCATGCGGCGGGAACGCCGTCCGCCGAGTGATAGGCGGCGGCCTGCGTCGGCGCGGCTCCGTGGAGCAAGGCGCTCGCAGCGACGAGCCCGAGGCCGAGCCGTTTCGCGAGAGTTTCCGCCAATCCATAGAGCGGCGATCGTCTGTGTTGCGCCATTGCGACTCTCGTCGGCTCGTGAATAGGCCCGCATGCGGGCGCGACCTATTCACGAGACGATGCGCGAGAGCGAAACCCGAAGCGTCACCGTAAAATTTCTTTCGAGAGATCAGCGCTGCGCATTCTTGCGCGCGGTCTTCGTCGTCATGCGCCTCGTCTCGAACATCGCGAATGTCTTGCTGCGCTCATCCTGCCCAAAAATGATCCGTGTCGGTTCTATCCGCGTTATTTTCCAACCATTTATATCGTCACCGACGCGAGCGGCGCGAACCTTGTCCATCGGATTGGGCCGGATGAAAGCGCGCGTTCCTTGCGCGTCGGTCAGCACGCCGAGCAGCACGATGGCCGGCGGCTCGGGTGGGGGCGGCGGCGGCTCGGCGTCGCGATGCGCCGTCGGGGTCGGCGGCGGCCGGCGGCTCGGCGAGAACAAAGGGCGGTCGCGCGTCGCGGCGAAGCGCTCGAGCGGCTGGCGCGCGAGCGGATTGGCGTCGGCGTGGGGCGGCGTCTCCTGCGCCGGGACATGCGAGGCGGCGAAAAGGGTGAGAGCGACGAGCAGCGAGCGTCTCATGACGCCGTCCGGCGCCAATGGGCGCGAAGATTCAAGGTGACGCGCAGAAGCGGCTGCGAGCCGCCGCGTCGCGCCCCGTCCAGCGGCTGGAGCGAGAACGCCTCGACAAAGACATAAGGCGTCCCCGCCTCCAGCTCATAGAGCAGCGCCTGCAGCGCCGAGAGCTCCATGTCGAAGGTCGTCTGCAATTGGACGGCGTCTGCCGCCTCCTTGCCCATCGGCGGCGGGGCGTTGGACGAGGTCAGAGCGGCGTGCTGGGCCGCGACGAGGCGCGTGACATGGGCCTGTAATTGCGCGCCGGCGAGCGCTGCGGTCGGCGCGGCGAGAAACGCCGCCTCCGGCGCGACGGCCCGGTCTCCCGGGCCGCCGGCGCGCTTTTGCGCCGCTTCGAGCCGCGCCAGCGCGTCGCGACGTTGGGCGTTCTCCTCGGCCGCTCCGCCACGCCCGGCGAGCGCGAACAGCGCCGCCGCCCCGCAGACGAGGACGAGCCCCGCCAGCGCGCCGAGCGCCGCGCCTTCTTCGCGATTTATCCGAAGATCGAGCCGCATCGCATCATCCTCCCGCCGGAGTGAGGCGCGCCGCGACACGCGCCTCTATGCTGAATGTGAAGAGCCTGCCGTCGGGGCCGCGCGTGGTCGGCGCAAAGAAGCGCGCCTGCGACAGCGGCCCGGAGGCTTCGCATGCGGCGATCAGCGCCGGCGCGTCCTCGGCGAGGCCGATGAGCCGCAGCTTATCGGCCTCGAGCCGGAGCTCTGTCAGATAGGCGCCGTCCGGCAGGCCGCGCGATAGGGCTTCGAGGAGATGAACGGCGGAAATCGACGTTTCCTTGCGCGCCCAAGCGCGCTGCCGCGGGGGGAGAGCGGCTATGATCCGCGGATCCTCGCCGGCGCGCGCCTGCTTCTGTAACGCGCGCGCACGCGCCGTGAGCGCTTCATTCTCGTCTTGCAGCGAGGCCGCGGAGATCGCAGCCCAGAGGCCGACGATGGCGCAGATCGCCACATAGGCGGCGACGCCGCCGCCTATGGCGAGGCGCAGACGCCCCCGCCCCTGCGCCGCCTGCCGCATATTGCGGGACCACAGGACCACGGAGGCCTCGCCGTCCTGCGTCGCGACGACCCTGTCGACCGTGAGGCCGCGCGCGCCGAGCTCCGCGCAGGCCGCGTCGACCTCGCCGCGCGAGACGATACAGACGCGCACATCGAGGCTGCCCGGCTGCGCGCCGGGCGCGGCGGCGAGCCCATAGACGATCTCCGCGACCGGCCAGGGCGACAGGCGATCGAGCCGATTGTCGACGACGCCGCTCATGAACTCCCGCGCCTTTTCCGGCAGCGTGATGCGGCGCGTCACGATGCGTTCCTGCGGCCATTCGAGCAGCACGATCTCTCTGCGCGCGCGGCGTCGAATCTCCTCGGGAAAGGCGCCCGCCTCCGCGGCGACGAACGCCGACCCGCCGGGATCCGCGCCGGAGCGAAGACGAAAGCCGCCGGTCTCGCGGGAAACGAGAAGAGCCCCGCGACCGCGCCAAATCTCGCGCAGACGTTCGGCGAGCTGCGCCAGCACGTCGATCCAATGAATGAGGAAATCTGCGCCGAACATGAATTTCACTCGAAAAATCCGCGTTCGCCGGCGTCGATCGGCGTCGGCTTCTGCTCGAAGAAGAGCACACGATAAGGCTGTCGATCCTTCGGCAATATGACAATGACCGCTTCCGCCGCCGCCGCATATCCATCCGCGAGGGCGACCGTGATCCGCAGCCGCGCCACCGAACGGGTCGCGAGCTTGGCGTAGCGGGCGGCCGGCCCGAGAATTTGCTCGATCCGCGCCGGCTCGATCGGAGAAACGCTCCGCGCTTCGAGCAGCTGCTCGACTTTGGCCTCGGTCATCTCGGGCAAGGCGCGCAGGATCTGCGGCGGCGCCGTCGCGACGTTCACCGTCTCGGCGCCGAAGACCGTCACATAGGGGGCGACGAGGCCCACATAGGACGGCGTCACGGCGGGGATCTGCGCCAATTGATCGACATTGGTGAAGACCTGCTCCAAATCCCGCTTTTCCGGCGGCTTCTCGCCCGGCTGCGGCTTCGCCGCGCCGGGGTTTTCGCCTTGCGGCGGCGGCGGTTCGGCGGGCTCTTTATGAGCGGCCGTCTTCACCTGACCGTCGCGCCACAGCACGATGGCGCGAGCAACCTCATTGGCGTCGGGCGCGCCGACCTCAGCGAAGAGCGAAGCGAAAACCTCCAGCGGCGCCTTGTTGATGTCGATCCTGCCGAGCTCGTCGCCGAGCCGCACGCGCGCGGCGCCCGTCGAAAGGGAAATGCGCGTCTCCACCGGCCTCAGCGGCCGCCCATGATATTTGGCGAGAAGGTCCGCCCCGGCTTCCAACCCGGCGGTGAACAGCGCCTCCGCCTGCACGCGATCTCTATCGACGGCGAGAACGCCGGCGAAACCGCGAAACCCCGCCCCCGCCGCCATCGCGAGGGTCGAAAGCAGCGCGATCGTCCACAACACGGCGACGAGCACGACGCCGCGGCGCGGATCGAGGCGGGAGCCGCTTCTCATGTCGGCTCCTTCGGCGGTTCCGACGCTTTCTTCTCGCTCGGCGCAGCGGTCTTGCCTGGCAGGCAGTCGCCCCCTTCGCGCGCGCAGGCGGCGGGCGCATCGGCAAACAGGATGAATTGCGCGCCGGCGGCGAGATCGGCGCCGGTCGCCGGGTCGGCGAGCCGCAAGCGCACGACGCGCGGCAATTCGGTTTCCCCCTTCCAGCTGTCGGTCCAGACGAGCGCGCCGCGCGCATCCATGCGCGCGAAGTCGAATGAAATGTCGTATCGGCCTTCGAGCAGCGCTACTGCGTCTGCCGCCGCCTCGGCGAGAAGGCCGGCGCGCGGCCCGAGCCAGACAGAGCGCCGACGCACCAGCCGCGTCACGCCGTCGCGCAGCGGCTCGACCTCGAGAGTCACCGCCTCCTCCCGCGCAGCGCGGGCGCCGACGGCGCTCCCGGTGACGAAGACGATGCGCCCCGGCCCGCCCTCGAAAGCGACGGGCGCGGCCCTTTTTTCCTTGCCCTTCGGCATTTCGACGCTCCCCGCGACGAAGCGCGCGGCGCCGAAATCGCGCGACAGACGATCCATCGCCAGCGCGAAACGTTCCGCCTCATTCACGCCGAGCGCCCCTCGATCGAAATAGAGCGCCACATGATGGACGAGCGCCGCCGCTCCGAAAATGATGGCGGCGGCGACGGCGAGCGCGGCCAGCGTCTCCACTAGGGTGAAGCCGGCGCGACTCCCTCTTTCCCCCCGTGAGCGGCTTCTGGCCATCATGCGCTCCTAACGCTCTTTTGCGAAACGGATCGTCTCGGCGGCGATCGACTGGCCCTCGCCCCAGGAGAC
Organism: Methylosinus sp. C49; assembly: GCF_009936375.1. Taxonomy (GTDB): domain Bacteria; phylum Pseudomonadota; class Alphaproteobacteria; order Rhizobiales; family Beijerinckiaceae; genus Methylosinus. The sequence goes on from NZ_AP022333.1 coordinate 33,830, forward strand.
GCGCGCCGCGACCCGATAGGCCGCCCATTTCGGCGCGTCATTCTCGTCCTTTTCCTTCGCTTTCTCGTCCTTTGCAGGCGGCGGATCGTCGAAGACCGGCGTGTCGAGAAAGATCGGCTTTGCGTCGATCCGCCAGCGAAAGCCGCCGGCCTCGCCATCCTGCGTTTTTGCGCCGCCCTCGCGATCGAAAGGCGCCTCTATGAGCGAGCGCAAGAGGAGCGCCGCATTCACCCGCCCCTTGCCGCTCGCCAGAATGCGCCGCCCTTGATATAGATGCGGGCCGAGCGCGCCGGCGAAGGCGACGAGCACAGCGAGAGCGACCAGCGCCTCGATGAGCGTGAAGCCCGCGCGCGGGCGCTTCGCGTCACGGCGCATGGATCGACACGCCGCCGGTGAACCAGTCGATGCGCACCTCATAGCGGAGGCTTTCCCGCTCGAAGGCGAGCGCCGCGCCCGTGGACGCGCCATCCGGCTCGAAGCGGACCACCGGCCGCAACGGGCCCGCGCCGCCATCGACGCCGAGCAGCGCCACTGCGACGTCGGCGGGGACGCGCACCGAGCCGCCGCTCTCGCCCAGCAACGCGCGCTTCTCGCCGTCCAGCGCCACATGACGGGGCCTGCCGCTCATCATCGCGCCGAGCCGCTCGCGCCGCAGCAGCGCCGCCACGTCGATCGCCAGCGCCTTCAGCCGCGCCCGGCCAGAGCCCGGCGCCAGCGTCACGGCGAGAGCCGAGATCAGGGCGATGATCATCATGACCGCCATCATCTCGATCAGCGTGAAACCGGCCCGCCGCTCAATTGTCCGCATTGGCGACATTGGGACGTTCTATGTTCGAAATATCGGCCGCGGTTCCGACGCCGCCCTCCTGGCCGTCCGAGCCGAGGGACATGATTTCGTACGGCGGAGTGTGGTCGACGGGGAAGCGATATTGATAGGGCTTGCCCCAGGGATCATTGGGAACGCGCCCGCCTTTCACATATGGCCCGCTCCACACGTCGACGTCGCTCGGACGCTGGACGAGAGCGGCGAGCCCTTCGGAAGCCGACGGATAGCGGCCGGCGTCGATATAGAAGAGATCGAGCGCGGAGGCGAAGCTCTCGATCTGAAGCTTTGCCGTTTTGACCCGCGACTCGCCGAGATAATTCAGCACGCGCGGGCCGACGAGCCCGAGAATGAGGCTGATGATCGTCAGCACGACGAGCATCTCGACGAGAGTATAGCCGGGGCTCGCGCCGCGAAGCAGGCGCGCAGCGCGCTCAGGAGGACATATTTTCTTCATAGGGCGAGCTCCGTTATGCTGAGAAGCGCGCTCATGATGGAAACGACGAGCGCGCCGACGATGACGCTGACGAAAATAATGGCGATCGGCCCGATCGCTCCCATGAGACGGTCGAGGCCGAGGTTCAGCCTATGCTCGTAGAACTGCGCCGCATGGGCGGCGATCGAGGCGAGATCGCCCGTCTCCTCGCCGACGCGCAACATTCGGACGGCGAGCGAAGGCAGCAAATCCGTCTCGGCGAGCGCCTCCGCGAAGCGCCGACCGCTGCGCACCTGCGCGAGCACTTTGTCGATCGCGGCGATCGCCACCGGATCCGCGACGATGTCGCGCAGGATTTTCAACGCCGTCGGCAGCGAGACGCCATTGCCGACGAGAAGACCGAGAGCGCTGATGAGGCGCGTGGTACGTGCGTCTCGCATCGGCCCGGCGACGCCCGGCGCTCTCGCGAGAACCGCGATCGCCCGGACACGCGCTTCTTTTCGGCTGAAGATCAGCCAGAGAAAAAAGGCCGAGGCCGCGCAGCCGGCGAGGAATGAATAGAGATTGTCGTGCAGCCACGCCGAAGCCGCCAGCACAAAGGCCGCGCCGCCGTTGAGACGATCGCCGATGTCTTTGAAGACAGGCTCGAATTGCGGCACGACATACACCAGGAAAAAAAACAGGATGAGAACAGCCGAGCCGATGAGAAACAAAGGATAGCGTATGGCGGAATTGATCCGTTCGCCGAGCAGCTCCTTGCGGGTGCGATCCTCGACGATGGCGCGCAGCACGGGCTCCAGCCGGCCCGACGCCTCACCCGCCCGCACCATCGCGACATAAGCCGGCTCGATGATCGCAGGATGACGCTCGAGCGCCTCGGCGAAACTATCGCCCGCGGAAATCGTCGCGCGAAGCGCCTCGGCGAAACGCATCATCGGCTTGCTCGCATCCTCCGCCAGAGTTTGCAGCCCCGCTTCCAAAGTCAGGCGAGAGCCGATCAGCAGCGCCAATTGCCGAAGGAAGATCGTGACGTCGCGCGCCGGCGGCGGCTGGACGCCTCCCGAAAGCGCGGCGAGCCGCCCTTTGGACGCGAGCTCCGCCTCTATGGGCATATGGCCGAGATATTCGATGCGACGAAGCACTTCCTCGCGAGTCGGCGCCTCGACTTCGCCCGAGACCACCTCCCCGGACGACGTCACTGCGCGATAATGAAACTGAGGCATGGGATCACATGCTCATGGTGACGCGGAAAATTTCGTCGATCGTCGTGAGTCCGGCTCGGCATTTGGCGACGCCGTCTTCTGTCATGGATGTCATGCCTTCGCCGCGCGCGACCTTCTCGAGCTCGCTCGCATCGGTCTTGGGTCCGATCGCCGCGCGCAGCGACGGGGAAGCCTCTATGACCTCGAACACGCCGCGGCGGCCGCGGAAGCCTGTGTAATTGCACCATTCGCAACCTTTTGGACGGTGCAGCGTCTCGCCTTCCGCGAAGCCGAGCGAGGCATAGCGCGCGTCCTCCGCAATATCCTGCGCCGTCAACGCATGTGGCTGCTTGCAATCTGGACAGAGGATGCGCACGAGGCGCTGGCCGATGATCGCGCGAACGCTCGAGGCGAGCAGAAAGCTCTCGACGCCCATATCGATGAGACGGGTGATCGCGCCCGCCGCCGTGTTGGTGTGCAGCGTCGTGAGCACGAGATGGCCGGTGAGCGCGGCGTGGACGCCGATATGCGCCGTCTCCGCGTCGCGCATCTCGCCGACCATGATGACGTCGGGGTCCTGGCGCAGAAAGGCGCGCAGCGCCGTCGCGAAGGTCAACCCGATACCGGGATGCACCTGCGTCTGATTGACGCCGGGAACCTGATATTCGACCGGATCCTCGATCGTCAGAATTTTCCGCGTCGGCTCGTTGATCTCGGCGAGCGAGGCGGCGAGCGTCGTCGTCTTGCCGGAGCCGGTCGGCCCGGTCACGACGATCATGCCGAATGGCGCCTGGAGATTCCGCTTCAATATATCGCCGTCGCGCTGCGACAAGCCGATCTGATCGAGCGCGACGACGCCCGAGCCCTTGCGTAGCAGACGGATGACCGCGCCCTCTCCGTAGAGGGTCGGCATCGTCGCGACGCGCAGATCGATCTCGGCGCCGGCGACGACGATGCGCGCCCGTCCGTCTTGCGGCAGGCGCCGCTCCGTGATGTTGAGGCCGGCCATGATCTTGAGGCGGGAGAGCAACCCCTTGGCCATGCTCATCGGCGGCGCCGGCGTCGCTTTCAAGAGGCCGTCGATGCGTAATCGCGCCTGCAAAGTTCCGGCGAAAGGCTCGATATGCAGATCTGTGGCGCGCTGCTCTACAGCGAGTCGCAGCAGATCGTCGAGAGCGCGCACCACGGGCGCGCCGCGCGCGAGATCGCGCAAATCGTCGAGATCGTCCGATCCGGCGCCTGCCTCGGCGGCCTCCGTCGCGGGCGCCGCTTGCTCTCCGCTGCACGCCGCCGCGAGAGCCGTGTCGATCTCGTCGGCGGTCGCCACGGCGATTTTCGCCTTGCTCTCCAACGCGGTCTCGATGGCGAGCAGCGTCTCCATATCCACCGGCGCAGCAATGGCCAGCATCAGACCATCGTCATCGTCCGCGAAGGGAAAGAGCCGACCTTCCTTCAAGAAGCGGTGCGAGAGGCGCCCGCCCGCGAAGTCGTCGGCCGAGAGCTCGCCGCGCTTGATACGCGCGCAGGCATAGAAATCCGCGAGCTCGTCAGCGAAATCGGAAGGCGTCAAACGGGTGAGGCTCGTCCAATCTATCTCGCCGGTCATGTCGCGACCGCGTACGCTTTCGAGCGCCTCCGCCTCGCGCACGACGCCCTTTCGGGAAAGATGCTCGAAAAATGCATTTTGAGACATGAAAGACCGCCGAAGTCAGGGCGCCGAGCAATACTCTCGAGTAGAGCCGCCAGTTTTGACGTCGTCATGACGGCCGCGCGTTCACACGCCAGACTCCGGCCACGGTTTCGTTGCCCGTCTGTCATACAAGCGTGCGATTGCATTGCAACGTCAGCGAAAGCGCAAGTTTATTGGTAGTCGAATTTGTCGATCGGAGTCGCGTTGTGTTTTGTCGTAGCAAGCGCCGGAGCGCCGGTTCATTTCCTTCCGTGGCCCGGCGCTGGCTGGTCGCAGCGGCCCTGACGATGTCCCAGGGCCTGCTGCAATCTTGTTCATCGCCCGAACAATTGACCGGCGTCGGTCCGGGCGACAGCGTCGACTCCATCCGGTTTGCCGATTTGACAGCGCGCTTTCCGCTTCTCGCCGATCACACTCGCCGAGAGTCGCAAAAACCACCGATGCTCTTTCCGGCCCAAAAGGGAACGACCAAGGCCGCCGAGCCGATGGCCGCCGCTTCGCCGGCTTCCGGCGCAACCGAACGCGGCGACGGCGTCGAGATCAACTTCGATCAGGCCGATGTCCAGACTGTCGCAAAGGCCCTGCTCGGCGACGCCTTGGGACTGAATTTCATCGTCGACGCCCGCATCACGACGCCGATAACCCTCGTTGCGACGGCCCCAATCGCGCGCAAGGACGTTCTGCCCGCATTGGAGAGCGCTCTACGAATGTCCAATGCGGCGCTGGTGCGCGACCACGACGTCATCCGCATCATGCCGATCAGCGAGGCCAATGGCGCGGGCCCAGTCGCATTCGGCGTGGATCAGCCGGGATTTGGCGTCACCATCGTCCCGCTGCGCTATACGTCCGCAGCCGCCCTGATGAAAGCGGCCGAAAATTTCGTGAGCCGCCCCAACATGATCCGCGCCGACACCGCCCGCAATTTCATCCTGGTGCAAGGCTCGACGAACGAGCGACACGCGGTGCTGAGCATGATCGCCGGCCTCGACGTCGAGTGGATGCGCAACCAATCCGTCGGCGTCTATCCGCTGAAATCGACGTCGCCGGCGACGCTCGTCCGCGAGCTCGAGCAGATTTTCGAGACGGGGGAAGGCGCGCAAGGCGCCGGCACGGTGAAATTCCAGCCCATCTCGCGCATGAACGCCGTTATGGCGATGACGCAAAGTCCGAGGACGCTGGAGCGCGTGACGCTATGGGTGCGGCGTCTCGATCGTTCGGACATGACCGGCACGACAGTGCGCATCTATCGTCTCGAAAATGGCAACGCCACCAAAATCGCCAAAATTCTCAATGAGATTTTCGTCGGCAAGGGCGCCGGGTCGACGACGAGCGATTCCGCGACCAGCCAGATCGCGCCGGGCGCGAGCGCGGCTCAATCCAAGCTCGACTCTGTGTCCTCAGGCAGCGCTTTCGGCAACAGCAACAGCTCCAACAGCTCCAACGCGCGCCAAGCCAGCGGCGCAGGCGCAGGCCAGGGCGGCGGCCAGATCGCCGCCGCCTTCGAGAATTTCAACGAGAAGAAGGAGGCCGACGCGGAGGCCAAAAGCGACGCTTCCTCGCCCGGCAGCCTGCCCCGCGGCGTCTTTCAAAATGTGCGCATCACGGCCGACAGCAGCAATAATTCAATTATCGTCTACTCCAACCAGGACGACTATCGCGTCATCGAACGCTCGCTGCGCGAGCTCGACAGGCCACAAATGCAGGTGGCCATAGAGGCGACGGTCGCCGAAGTCTCGCTGACGGACAAGCTGCAATATGGGGTGCAATATTATCTCGGCAACGCCACCGGAGCCAATGCGTCGCAGGCCAATGCGTCCGCCGCCTCGACATCGACGTCGTCCGACACGACGTCCACCGCGAGCGCCGTGTCGAACCTCGTCCTCCAGCGCGTCCTTCCCGGCTTCAATCTGGTGCTCGGTCCGGAGACGCGACCTCACCTCATTTTGAATGCGCTTTCGACGCTCACCAGCGTCAAGGTTCTGTCGGCGCCTTCGCTCGTCGTCGCGGACAATCAACCAGCGCTTCTCCAGGTGGGCCAGGAAATCCCGATCTCGACCGGCACGGCGAATATCCTCACGAACGCCAACACCGTCGTCAATTCCTATCAGATGCGCGACACTGGCGTGATCTTGAAAGTCTGGCCGCATGTCCATGGAAATGGGACGATCCAGCTCGAAGTCGAGCAGGAAATTTCCAATGCGACGAGCACGAGCCTGACGCCGACCATCTCGCAACGGCGCGTGCATTCGACCATTTCGGTGACGAGCGGCCAGACTGTGATGCTCGGAGGCATGATCAGCGAGCAGGATAACAGCACATTGGACGGCCTCCCGGTCCTACGCCGCATCACCTATCTCGGCGATCTGTTCGGCAATACCGACAAATCCAAGAGCCGGCAGGAAATTATCGTTTTCGTCAAACCCCAGATCATTCGCAACGGCTTCGACGCGCAAGGCGTCTCGGAGGAATTCCGCTCGCGGCTCGAGTCGATGCGCAGCGTGGCGGCCGTCGTGCCCGCCTCCGAGCCGTCGCCCATGCGCCGCGTCCGAAAATGAACGCCGCCTTTCGTCCGACCGAGGCGCCCCCTGAGCCGGAGGCGTCGGCGTCGTATCGACGGCGGCCATGTTCTCGCGAACGAAATTCCATCAAATCGGCAAAAATCGCGCGCCTGTCATTGCCGGGTCATCCGCTCGACCTATCGGCATGCGCATATTCGAGACATCGAGGCTCGCAGCCACGATGGAAGCGGAGCGTGTTCGATGACGATCGAAACCAGCCGCGCGACTTTGATCAATTTGCTGCTCACGGGATATGAAGATCTCAAGCGGCGCCTATCGCGTCGACTGGGCTCGACGGATATGGCCGCGGATGCCCTGCAGGACACGTTTTTGCGGTTGCATTCCAGTGTCGAGATCGGTCCGATCAAGAGTCCGAGAGCCTATATACTCCGCATCGCTACGCGGCTCGCCGCGGACCGGCGCAGGAGCGAATTGCTCGACGGCCCCTCCGAAGCCGAACTCTCCCTCGATATTGTCGACGACGCGCCCGATCCTGAGCGCATCGTCGAGGCGCGTTCGGAGATCGAGGTGCTGAAACGCGGGATGATGGAAATGCCGCCGCGGCGACGCGACATATTGCTGGCGGTCTCCATCGATGAAATTCCCTCCGCCGCTCTCGCGAAGCGCTTCGGCGTGACAAAGCGCACGATTCAGACAGAATTGAAGCTGGCGCTGATCCATTGCGCGAAACAGCTCGATCGCGACATCGGCATACGCATGCCGGCGCGACGAAGCCGGATTTCTCCCAGTTCTTCCGGTGACGTAAATAGCAACGCCGAAGAGTCGAGAGGGCCCGACGACAGGGGCGATTCAAACCTGCGCGATTTTCGTCCAGAGGACAGCGATTCTTGCCCCCGAGACACGTGCCTCCAAGCCACACGCCCCGAAGACACATGAGCGTGAGTCGAGCGACGGCGTTTCGCTCGTCGATCGATCGTTCTCGCGCCGCTCCCGGTTCTCGCACAGATGAGAGAGAAAACCCGCGCGCGTCCGCTACGCGGCCCCCGTCCGATTTTCGCGCGGATGCACGATTTCGAGGACATGAGCGGACATGCGCCTACGAGGACGCCTCGCCCGTTTCCCTTTCTCAATTTGGCGCTGCCCGAGTCGCCTCCGCGCCCCGAGCGCCTCCCTAGGACGCCTGCGCCAAAGCCGCGGCGTGTCGTAGAGCGATTTCCGCACGATCGCGCATTCCCATGGCTTCGAGCGCGGCGCCGAGCGCCGCATAGAATTCGGCCGGTCGATTCTGATCGAGGAGAATGGCGTGGTGAAAATGCGGGATCGATTCTTTCGCCGCGCCCGTTCTTTGAAGGGCCATCGCATAGGCGGCGCGCGCGTCGGCGTTCCGCGGCTCCACCTCGATCGCTATCTCGAATTGCGCGCGGGCCTCCTGATCCCGGCCCGCAGCAGCATAGGTCTCGGCGAGCGCGAGACGTGCGGGGACGAGCTTCGGATCGGCCGTGATCGCCTGCTCCAGCAGCTCCTCGGATCGGCGCAGATCGCCCGAAACGCGGTGGAGCGTCCCGAGATTGCACAGAGCGAAGGCATGCATCGGCGCGCGTTTCAGGACGCGCTCGAAAATTGCTGCGGCGCGCGCCAGATCGCCATCGCTCTGGCGCCGCGCTCCCTCTGCGAAGAGCGCGTCGCAGAGGATCGCTTCGTCCTCGGGCGACAGATCTTCGATCTCGGGCCTCTCTTCCGTCTCCGCCTCGATGGTCGCGGCGCGGGTCGCAGCCTCCGCATGATCGGGCGAGAGCGCCAACGCGTCCGCGAGATTGTCCTTCGCGCGATCGACGAAACCCAAGCGGTGGAAGGCCGAGGCGAGCGCGACATGCCAATCGGGGTTGCGCGCCTCGAGCGTGATCGCCGCCGCGAAAGCCGCTGCCGCCGCGACCGGCCGCTCGTCGAGGAGCAGCAGGCCGAGCTGCGCATGCGCCTCCGCATTGCGCGGATTGGCCTCGATAGCCGCTTTGAAGAAGAGCTGCGCCGCCGACTTCTCCATGAGTCTGGCCGCGATCACCCCGCGCAGATGGGCCGTCACCTCGCGGGCGCTCGGCTCTTCGCTCAATGTCGCGAGAAGCACCTCGGCGCTGTCCAACCGGCCCTCCGCGATCATATTGACGGCGCGATCGAGAATGGCGCGGATATAGTCTGGATGCCGCGCGCCGGGAATATTCTGCTGCGTCATATCGTTCACCCGAATGCGATTCGATTGCTTTGAAAAAGCGGCTTCGCCACGACCGCCCTCATGCGGCCGCGCCAGCGGCATCGCACGCGCGACGTTGATCGCACCATTGCGTCCAGAGACGAGACAATTCTTTCGAGAGATTCTGTCCGAAGCGGAGCTGATCGTTCAACGGCGAGGCCGCGACCTTGTCGCGCAGGCCAGCGCGCAAGGCCGCGAGATCCTGAGGCCGCTTCGCCCAATCGACGGCGAGCGCCACATAATCGTCGATCGAATATGTGCAGAAATCTGCGAGCCCCGCGGCGGAAAGATGCGTCGCCGAATGGCGGCCGGCGAATGTGTCGCCGACGAAAGTGACTGTCGGAACGCCCATCCACATGGCTTCGAGCGTGGTGACGCCGCCGGAATAGGGAAAGGGATCGAGCGCCAGATCGACCCTGTTCGCATAGGCGTCGAGCAATATGGGCTGCTCGGCGCCGCCGACGAGCTCGACATGCTCACGCAACAGGCCGCCCTTCTCGAGAACGTCGTAGAGCGCCTTCTGCGTGGCGCTCTCGTTCAGACCGCCATAGACCATGAGGATGCGCGCGCCGGGAACCTGCTCGATGATGCGCGACCAGGCGCGCCCGACCTCTGAATTGATCTTGGCCGGGCGATTGAAGCAGCCGAAGGTGATCGCGCCCTTCTCGAGCGCCGGTAGCGGCGCCACCTCCGGCGCATCGGTCGGCGGATGATAGCAGACGTAGCAATCGGGCAGGCGGATGACCGGCTCCGCGTAAAATTCGTCGTCCTGCGGCGGAATTTCGACCGGATCGGCGATCACGCCATCATAGGTGTCGAGGCCGATGGTGCCGACATAGCCTGCCCAGCTCAATTGGATCGGCGCCGCGCGCTGCGCGAAGACGGAGAGGCGATTGCCGGCTGTATGTCCTGCGAGATCGAAGAGAATGTCGATTTTGTGCTCCTCGATCAGCGCAGAGAAACCCGCATCGTCGAGATCGGACACGTCGCGCCAAAATTTTCCGGCGGCCTTGAAGCGCTCGCTGAAATCATCATCCTCGCGCTTCCTGTCGGTCTTGTAACAGAAAATTTCATAACCGATGGCCGCGAGCTGCTCGAAGGCCCGCAGCGTGAGAAAGGCCGCCGCATGCCGGTGCATGTCGGCGGAGACGAGGCCGATACGCGGCCTGCGCGTCGGATCTGGATCATTGGCGAAAGCGAATTTGTCGCGTGGCGCCGCCGGACGATAAAGCGCCGCCCATCTCTTATGCGCCTCGAGCAAATCCCGCTTGGTGACGCCCGGATAATGCTGCAAGGCGAACAGCAGCGTGCCGGCGACTTGGGCGCTTTCGGGCTTGAGCTCGCCGGCGCGTCGATATGCGGCGACCGCCTCGTCGATGCGCCCCTGTCCGAGCAGGCCGAAACCGCGGCCGACATAGGGCTCGGCTTGCAGAGGATCGAGCTCGATGGCGCGATCGACATATCGGAGGCCGGCCTCGAAGAGACGGTGATTGATGAGGAAATTGCCATAGACATATTGCGGCAGCGCGATATCCGGCGCCACTTTCGCCGCCATCTCGAACAGGCGCGCCGCCTGCTGCTCTCGCGCATTCGCGCCGAGGCTCATGCCGAGATCGAGCAAAGCACGATGGTTCTTGCTGTCCAGCGCGGCGGCGGCCTGCAGATCGTCGACGGCCTTGTCGTGCTCGCCCTCCATCGTGAGGGCGAGGCCGCGCATGCGATAGGCGTCCGCATAGGCGCCGTCGTAGGTCAGCGCGGAACTCAAGGCGATGATCGCGTCCTTGGGGCGACGCTCGGTCAGCAGCGCGAGGCCGAGGCTGAATTGCGCCAGCGGCAGATGCGGAATTCGCGCGAGGCCCCTCTGCAAAAAGGGAATGCCCTGCCGGGTGCGCCCCGTCCGCGCGAGACAAGTGCCGATCTCGGTCAAGGAGGGCGCGTGTTCCGGCGTCACCTCCAATTCGAGCTGAAACGCGCCGATCGCCTCGTCGAAGCGATCATGACGGCACAGAGCGACGCCATGCACATAATGATAGTTCGGCTGATCGGGCGCGCAGCGCGCGGCCTCCTCGAAAAAGCGCAGCGCCTCGCGCCAGCGGTCGGCGCGCGCGTGCTCGACGCCGCGCGCATATTGCTTGCGCGCGCGCGCGAGCTGCGCGGGCGGCGTCGGCGCCATGACCTCGTTGCGGGCGGCGGGCGTGACGGGACGAAAGGCCCCGAGCTCCATGCGCGCCTGCGCGCGATAGGTCGGCGGCTGGAAAAAGCCTGGAGTTTCGGCCATTTCACAAATCTCCCGGAAGATCGATCAATCGAATGATTGACGAAATATAAAGAGGCTCTGCGTTCGTCGCGACTCCTTTTTGCCAAAAAATCCGTAATTATTTTCTTCGCGATCGACCGGATTTGGCCGTCTATAGGGTGTAAGGCGGCGCAATAGCGACAAAGGACGAGAAAAGAGGCTGGGCGTACTAAGTATCAACTACGCCTCTATATCATCTACTTGTCGGACAACTGTAACAAGAACGTCATTTTTGAACAGGGATCGGGCGGCCTCCGTCGAGGAGGCCGACCCTTTCGCGCGGCCCTACGCAATGATCCATTAGGAGAAGCACATGTCTGCTCTTTCTTTCAGCAAAGCTCTGCGTAACGGGAGCTCCGCTCTCGCGCTTTCGACCATCGCGTTGATCGGCGCCCAGCCGGCCCTCGCCACCGACGGCATCTTCGGCGGCGGCAGCACGCTCGCCTCGCTCGCGGAGCGCCAGCTCAGCGCCGGTTACTACACCGCTTCTGGCTCGAGCGTTCTCCTCCTCTACGCCGGCATCGGCAGCGGCTCGGGCCAGCGCGTCTATATCTCCAACGACCCGTCGCAGGGCTTCCGCGGCGCCGGCCTGGATCCGGCCGCCAATCCCGACTATACTCTCGGTTTCACCTCCTACCCCTATCCGCGCATCGACTTCGGCGCGAGCGATTCTCCGCTCCCCTCGAATTTCGTGACCGGCTACACCACCACCGTCTATCTCTGGGACCAGATCAACCACACGACAGCGGCCAATGGCTCGACGAGCTTCCCAACGGCCGACGTCGGTGATCCGATCCAGCTGCCGCTGTTCGAGGCGCCGGTCGCCGTCGCCGTCAATCTGCCGGCGGTCGATCAGTCCACGGGCACGACCGTCGCCGGCGGCACGACCTGGACGATCAAGTCCCAGTTCTCCACGACGGCCGCGGGCGGACGCATCCAGCTCTCGACTGCGCAGATCTGCGCGATCTTCTCCGGCCTCGTGACGGATTGGAGCTCCACCGCCACCATCCCGACGCTCTCGAGCACCGGTGTGGCGGGCACGGAAGGCTTCGCCGACGCCAACACCTGGCACGCCGCCAGCACGGCCGGCACGCCGGGCACGGGCGGCGGCACGGCCTACGCCAGCGCCAGCACGCCGATCACCATCGTCTATCGTTCGGACGGCAGCGGCACCAGCTTCATCTTCACCAACTATCTGAAGACGGTCTGCCCGCTGCTCGACCCGAGCAACTCCTACGGCTATGTGTCGATCTTCTCGACGAGCGCCCTGCCGAACAACAACTTCACGCAGCTCATCAACAAGGTGACGGCCTATGGCCGCAGCCTCAACACGACCGGCGCCGACGGCAGCGATGCGGTCGCGGCGGCGATCGGCAACACCTCGGCGAACTACGGCTATATCGGCTATCTGAGCAACGACTTCGTCGCGCCCTATAATCCGTCCACCGCGACGACGATCCCACACGCCGCCAGCCTGCAGAACGACTATCAGCGTTCTGCCGGCGTCACCCACCCCGGCGTGTCGTCGACCAACTTCATCGCGGCGACGCCGGCGAGCGCCGATGCGGCTTGGGGAGTTCTCTCGCTGCCGGCCAGCGCGAACTTCGCCGACTGGAACGTCTATGCTCAGACCTTCCCGGCGACCACCTATCTGCCGGGCACCGGCGTGTCGGTCGACATCACCGGTCGCTCGAAGCTCCCGCTGGCGCCGGCGACGGATGCTTATTCCCTGGTCGGCACGGCCTATCTCTATGTCTATAGCTGCTACGGCGTCGGCCGGGATTCCACTCCCGCCGCGACCCGCGTTTCCGATCTTCTGGGCTATCTGAAGTGGCACTATGGTCTGACGGCGGGCAACGCCGCGACGATTACCGCCAACAACGGCTTCAAGGCTCTGTCGACTGGGGCCGGCAGCTGGGCCCAGAAAATCGGCGACACTTATCTCGGAACGGCGGCCAGCTCGGCGACGATCACCGCCTACGACGGGTTCTTCACCGACGGTTGCGCGAGCGTGAGCGGAACCGGCGCGCAATAAAAACTATCGATCTCGATCGAACCGCCGGACGCGCCGAAAGGCGCGCCCGGTTTTTTTGCGACGGGATTCTTTCCGGCGATCGCGTTTTCGACCGTCTCCGCTTTCGGCGCGGCGAGCCGGCCCTTGCCTGTTAGACGAGACGTCGCCGGCAGCATGTTTTTCGGTTAGCAAAGGAACGCTTTAGAGAGATTCGGTCGATCGCGCCGGCCTGCTCCCGATCAGGCGAGCGGCTTCTCGCCTCTTCTCATGCCCTGCATTCTCATGCTTCGACAAGCGAGCCTTCACGCTCGCTCGGAGCCGCGTGCGCGTTGGCGGGTCGATCCGGGTTCGGATCGACGCCGCGCGGCTCACCTCGAGCGCCGCGCCCTGTCGCTCTGCGAGCCGGCGCCATTCGCCGGCGGCGGCGTCTCAGGCGAACCCGAGCCGGCGCTCGTCGGCGTCACGCTCGCGCCGCCGCCCGCCGGAGTGTCTCCGTGATCGGAGCCGCCATAGCCCAGCACCTCGACGGTGATGATCGAGGGCGTGTCGGAGCCTCCGGCGCCAGCCTGCGGCGTCGCCACCGCCTTGGCCGCCGCGCCCGCTGTGTTGGAGGCCGAGGTCAGCGCGCCGACATTCGGCCCTGTCGTCACCGTCGTCAGGCCAGAGACGCTTCCGCCCACTTGCGCATTATAGGCGTTGGTGACCCGTTGCGCGACAATGGTGAGGTTGCCCGCCGCCCGCACGCCCGCCGCGCCCAGATCCACCGTGCCCTTCGGCGCGGAGAGAAAGGCGTTGGAAAGGCTCGGGTCCTGCGTCGGCAGGGTGACGATGGCGCCGATGCCCGCGCCGGTCACGAGACCCTGCGGATTGACCGAGCAATAGCCGGCGATGTAGTTGCAGACCTCGCTCAGCACCGGATTGGCGACATAGGTCTTCGGCCCGGAGCCGGCATTTATGTCGCCATTGCCGCTGAATATCTCCACATTGCCGCCCTGCTGCGTCATGATGCGGCTCTGATTCACCAGCACGGTCTGATCCGTGTAGATGCGGATCGAGCCGCCGCGCAAAGTCAATATGCCTTCCTGATTGGGCTTCAGATTATCGCGGCCGGCCGAGCCGACGCGAATGCCGCCATTGGGTCCGATGATATTGATGTCGCCGCCAGCCTGCGTCTCGACCAGCGAGAAGGGCATGACGAGCCTTCCGATCGCCGAAAGGTCGGAGCCGCCGCTGCCGTCATTCGCATAGCCGAGTCCATTGGGGAAGAGCGTTCCGATCGCCTCATAGGCGCGGCCATATTTGCCGTAATAGTCGCTCGCGGAATTGCGATAATCCGTCACCACCTGCGTGAGGAATTGCAGGAAGGCCTTGTCGACGAGGAGATGCTGATGCGTCTCGTCGAGAGTCTGGAAGCTCGCCCAGGCCTGATCGCGCGACTGGCCGAGGCTCGCGGCGATGAAGGCGAGGAAATCTATGCCGCTCGTTCCCGCCGAGGCGGGATCGACATAGGCGGAGATCGCCGAGGCGTAATCGACGCCCTTGGCGATCCCATAGAGCATGGTGATGTCCGCGCCTTCTTCCGGCAGATAGTTCTTCAGCGTCGCGAGCTGGCCGCCCGCTTTCCCGCCGCCCGAGCCATTGCCGATCGTGTTGACGCTGAAGGAGGCAAAAGTGCCGCTTCCCAGCGGCTTGCGAATATTGCGTCCGGCCTCGATGAGCAGCGCGCCCGGGCCGTAGAGATAATAGTTGCCAGAAAGATCGCGGCCGGCGACGACGCTCGTCACATCCGCATCGGTGAAATTGAGACCGGTGAAGGTGAACGTGCTGTCGCCAATGTCGCGACCCACCAGAATTTGCGCCGGCCGCTCGACGGTGAGAGTTCCGTCGAGATTCCCGCCCGCGCTGACGAGGATCGGATCGCTGTTCGTCAGCTCCGTCGAAGCGAGCGTGTAGAAGGAAACGCCGAGCGGATTGACGTATCCGCCGACACTGCTGTCGATCGCCCTCGGCGTCGGAGCGCCCACGGTAAGAGTGATATTGATCGAGCCCGCCGCCGCGAGCGTCAAGCTCGCTGTGTTGTGTCCCAGGCTGTCGGTGGGATAGGCAAGGATCGTCCCGCCGCCTACGGTGATATCCCCCAGCAGCGCCGCGATTTCGAGGCTCGGCGGCAGCAGAGAAGTGGTGACCGAGTTCATCGCATTCACGTCGCCGGTAAGGCTTACGAGCGAGAGGCCCGCCTGCGCGCCATAGCTGGTGAAGACATTGCCCGAATAGGACCCCGGCAGGTAGCTGCTGGGGGTCAAGCTCGGAAGCCTTCCTCGCGTCGCCGTCGTCGGATCGAGCAGCGTCCCGAGCGTGAGATCGCCCTTGGCGATAACGGAAATATAGCCGTCCTGCGCGGCGAGCAGCAGCGGATAGAGGGCGGCGTCCTTTGCGCTGGTGATCGGATTGTCGGCGGTCTGCTGCACGTCGCCGCCGACCTCGATGAGGCCCGCGCCGCGCCCGACCAGAAAGGCGCTGGAGTTGAGATCGCCGCCCGCCTGCACGAGCAAATTGCCGCCGCCGTAATAAATGGCGTGAGCCGGATTGGCGGCGGTGAAGCCGCCGGCGACGATCATCGTCTCCGGCAGAGAGGCGGAAATATCGATGATGTCGCGGCCGGCCCGCAGCGTGATGTCGCCGCCGCCGAGCGCGCCGAAATTCTGGAAGAAGGTCGCATAATTGATCCAGGCCGCCGTCTGGCAGGCGGCGGCGCCGGTCGCCGCGCAGCCGGAGAAGGGCGTGCTGTCGCCGTCCGACGAGCCGTAATGAATGAGCCAGTCGGCCCAAGTCTCGCTCTCCGTCGCCGCGGCGACGCCGATGATGGAGCCTCCGGCATTGACGACGATCGATCCGCCGCCTGTCCCCCAGGCCGGCGTCGAGACCAGCCCGTTGGGATTGGCGTTATAGGCGCTCGCCAGGGTCGGCGCGTTAAAGTCGGCGGGCGTCGTCGTTGCGGCGCCCGCCGTATAGACGGCGCCTTGAACGATCGGATCGGCGAACTCGACATTGCCGGCCGCCGTCAGCGTGATCGATCCCGTGCCGGTCCGCAGGATGGTGGGAACATTGATGGTCACAGTCGTCGTGTTGGGCGCCGCGAAAGTGTAACTATAAGTCGAATGCCCATCGATGACGATGCTGGCGGTCGGCGCTTTGGGGTCGATCGCGCCGCTCAGCGCGACGACGGCGTTGGGATCGACGGAGGAGGCGCCGCCCACACCGAAATAGGCGCCGGCGACGAAATCATAGGACGAGCTCGCCCCGAAGCTCGCCGGCATGAGGCTCGCCGCCGAGGTCGTGTTGTAATCCTTGATCGTCACCGCATTGCCCAAACTATCCGTCGTGACATTGCTGGCGGGATTATTGGCGATGGCGTTGGCGGGGCCCGGCTGGGCGCTCGAGGCGAGGACGATCGGCGGCGTTTCCGAGGTGGTGGGAAGATAGGGCAGAACGGCGAGCCACAGGGCGGTCTTGCCGGTCGTATTCGCGGCGCTGCCGGTCACATTGCCCGGCTCGACCTTGTTGCCGTTGTAAAAAAGTATAAAATTGTAGTACACGGAAGATGTTCCCGTGGCGTAGTTGGTCACATAGTCGGTTGTGAATTGCGATGCAGTCTCGGTCGCGCCGCCGGAATAGACACTGCCGTAGACCGGCGGTATGGGCGCGAGAATGGTCGAAGGATAGGTCCTCGGATCGACGCTGCTGTTGACCGGCGCTTGGCTATATATGCCATAGTAGGTCTTGAGATATGTCGCCAATGCGGCGGAGTAGGTTTTATAGGCGGAGGCGTAATTGGCGTAGCTCGTATAATGGGTCGGATTATTGTCGAAATTGGTCAGATTTTGCGTTGTTCCATTCGACGAGCTTGCCGGCGTCGAGAATGTCTGGGTCGCCTCGTTCGCGATGCCTGCGACGCCGGTGACATAGCGCGAGCCCACATAAAAGGTGTTATAGGCGGCCACATAGGCGGCGTAGGATGAATAATGAGTGGGATCATTGTCGAATGTGCCGGAGCCAGAGGCGTTGGTCGTGATATAGAGCGAGCTCGCGCCGCGACCGAGAATGTTGATATAGGGAATCGTCGTATTCGCATAGTAATAGTAATACTGCGCATACCATGTATTTTGCGCGACCGTGCCATAGGAAGACGGAAACACGGTGGGGGGTGCATAGATGGATGTCATCCCCGGCATATAGGCGGCCGTCCCGTACAGGTTCCTGCTCGCGTACCGGGTCGTCGCCAGAGCGAGAGATGGATCGTTGCTGGCCAGGCTGCTCGCCACCGCGGCCGCGAAGAACGGATCGCTAGTTTCATAGAAGCCGTCGCTGATCGTAGCGTTCAGCTGGATATTATTCGCGGCCCGCAACGTCAGCACGCCCGGCTCGCCGCCATTGGTCGTCCTGTAATAGAGCGAGAAGGCGTTCGTCGCCGTATTGTAGACGCCGGCGCCGAGGTTCCAATTGGAGGCGACGGTCACATTGCCGCCATTGATGCTGCTGGACGGATTGACGAGATCGACCTCCGGCCGCAGATGCAGGGAGGTCGAGGGCAAGGCCGTCGCCGGTCTGTCGCCGACCTGCAATTTGGCTTCCGCGAAATCGGCCGCCACCGCCGCCGCATTGCCGCTGAACGGATTCTCGACGAAATTGAGCAGCGTGTTCTGATAAAAGCCGACATGCGGCAGATAGGCGCCGCTGGCCGGCGCCGCATATGTCGAAGTGGGATAGAGGCCGGACGTCGCCGAGATGATCTGCGCGCCCGCTCCGCTGAAGAAGCCCGCCGGATCGATGATCCCGTCGAAATGCTGCTGCATCTGCGCCTTTTGCGCCGCCGTCAGCGCATTATATTGCGCGACGGTCGTGATCGAGCCGCAGCCTCCCGAAATGAGCGGGCAGGAATCGGTCGTGCTCCACACGGCGAAAGCATCGAGGACCACGCCCTGGCCGCTGGCGTTCCCACTGGAGTCCGCATTGGTGACGACAGTGCCCTTGAAGCTTACATTGACGTTATTGTTCGTCAGGATCGGCGCGCGCACGACGACGACGCCGCCGGTATTGTCGACATTGTCTCCACCAGGACCGCCGCTCACGTCGAAGATCGCGCCGCTCTCCACCTTGACGGCGCCTGAGCCCGGCACATTCTCGTAGCCATAGGTCGCATTCAGCGCGCCATCCGTGGCGCCCGTCGTGCCGAGGGTGATCGTGCCGCCGCGCTGGCTCTGCGCGCTTTCGCCATTGGCGTAGCCCGGATCGTCCTTTTCCGCCGCGACATAGTGGGCGTCCAGCTTCGCTCTGGACCGGATGATGACGCCCGTGGCCCCGGGATCGGTCGCGGCCAGCGTGGTCGTTCCGGCGCCGTAGAGCGAGATGCCGCCGCCTGTCGGCCCGCTGGCGTCGATCGTTCCATTGACGATGACGCTGCCCTGATTGGCGACGAGCAGCACCTCGGTCGAACTCAGCGTCGCGCCCATCGGCACGACGATGTCGCCCGGCTGATAGATCGCGGCCGCGAAGCGGCTGGTGAAGCCGCCCCACGGAAGATCGCCGACGATGGTCCCGGTGCTGAGCACGAAAGCTCCGCCCGCGTCCTTATAGGCCGCCGAGCCGTCGAGCGTTCCCTGAAGCGTCGTCGTCCCATCATTGGCGGTCGTGATATAAATTCCGCCCGCATAGCCGTTGCCCGAAGATCCGTCGGCATTTTTGGCAGCCGAGACGTCCACCTTCGCGCCGCTCGCGATCGTCACATTTCCTTTCTGCGAGACGAGCTTCACCACGCCGCCGGGCGAATATTCCGTGCTGGCGCCGAGCACGATACGCGTGCCCGCGGCGTTTACGATGGCGCCGTCGGCGAGAGTCACGTCGCCCGTCGTCGCGGTCAGCGACAAGGTTCCCGCCTGTACGGTGATCGCGCCCGAATCCGCGATGCTCGCGGCCGTCAGCGACAGGCTGCCGCCGATCTCTGTCGCATCGACGGCCGTCGCCGCTCCCGTCGAGACAATGCTCAGAACGCCGCTCGTCGTCAGCGCCTGCGCCGAGCCGGAGACGGCGATGACATTGGGCGAGGAGAGGACGACATCGGCGACGCCCGAACCATTGCTCGCCGTCAGCGAGCCCGTTCCGGCGAAGCGGATCGCCTCTCCCGCCTGCAGCGCGATCGTCGAGAAGCCGTTCGCGGTCATCGTTCCGGCGCTCTGGGTGATCGTCTTGCTCGCGACGAGGGTCAGCTTTCCGTCGATTCCGATAAGTCCATTGGTCGTCGTCGAGGCGCTCTGCGTGTTCGTCAGCGTGATATTGGAGGCGTAGACGCTGGTCTCGCCGCCCGCGCTGTAGAATCCGCCGCCGTCGAAAATCAACAGGCCGATCGGATGGGCGGCGTCGCCGATGGAAAGGCCGCCGACATCGTGAAAATTGAAGGCCGAGGCGCTACGCAGGCGCACCGAATCCGCGCCGGCGAAATTGGCGATGACCGCATCGGTCAGCGCGAGGCCGGCGGAACTGCTATCGGCGCCGAACTCGATCGCCTTGGCGGAAAGATCGAAGGCTTTGGCGACGAGCGTGGCGTTGGCGCCGACTCGATTGACGCCGCTCGAATCGAGGGTGAGGGCGGCTGCCCCGTCGATGGAGACATTGGCGCCGATGACGAGGCTGCCGGGCGTGGCGGCGGGAGTCGGCGCCGGCCCGGATCCGGTGTAGAGACCCGGCAGATAATTGCGGGTCACGGTGACCATCGCGCCAGTAGAGACGCGCAGCAGCGAGCCCTCCCCGCTCACGCCCGCTGTATAGGTCACGACGCCGCTGCTGTTGGTCTGCGCGACCGGATCGGCGCCAATGACGATCGCCCGGTCGGCGCCCGCCGGCGCGGTTCCGACCGCGGCGATGGCGCTGTTGTCGTCGACGAGAATGCCGCCGCCGCCCGCCTTGGTCACGATGAGAAGCTGCGGCGCGCTCAGCGCGTGAGCGGCGTCGGTGGCGATCTCGACATCGGTGGCGACGCCGCTCACGACGAGATTGCCCGACGTATCGACGACCGACGAGCCGCCGATCAGCAGAGTGGTCGCGCCGACAGTGTCGAGCTGATCGGCGTAGAGCTTCAGATAATCGTCCTTCCCCGTCGGGGCCGCAGTATCCTCGGAGCCGAGCACGAGCACCTTGGCGGCGCTGATCGCCAATTGCCCGCCGACGCCGGCCACATCCGGCGCGAGCGGGCTGGAGCCGGCGGCGAAGCCGAACAGGGCGCCCGCGTCGATGGAGAGCGAATTGCGGGCGGCATAGGTCAGGGAGCCGCCGTCGACTGGGAGAAGCGGAATGGCCGTGCCAGCGGTGAGCGCCAGATTGCGGATGAAGCTCGTGCCGGAGGTGATGTCGATCTGCGAATATTGCGACCAGGTCGATTGCGACTGCAATTGGAACAGCACGGTTTGCGAGGATCGCGTCCCGCTGATGACATTGGCGAAATTGCCTGTCACATAGAGCGAGCCGTCCATCGACGTGTAGCTTTGCGCAGCCGCGCTCTTCACCGATGTGGAGGCGACGGTGACGCGATAGGCGCCGGGCAGGGTCGCATACATGCCGGGCATCAGAGTGTAATAGCCGGCGGCTATCCCATTGCCGCCGGCGATATAGATCGCCGTTCCCGCCGGCGCATTCAGCAGGCTGGAGGCGAAAGCGGCGGAGCCGATATCGGAATTGGTCGCGGCGAAGGTCGGATCATAGGCGGCGACCTTGGCCGAGGAGGTCGGAACGAGCGCGTAGACCGTGGAGCCCGCGAGCACATTGCGGCTGCCGCCCGTGCCGGCGACGAATTCGCTGGCGTAGAAGTCGCCGCCGCCAGAGAGATCGAGCTTTGCTCCGGCGGACGTCGCGACATCGGCGCCGTTGAGGGTGATCGCCTTGGTCGGGCTGGAGGTCAGGCTGTAGCTTTGGTAGACGCCGGTGCCGTCCGCGGCGAGGCTGTAGGCCGTGTTGCCGACATACCAGACCTCGCCATCGACCGTATAGCCGTAAGGGACGACTGTTCCGGCGCCCGATACGGACGTAAGGCTGCCGGCGCCGAGCGTGACGCTCTGCGTCGTCGTCGTATTGCCGAGCGTGATCTGGCCGAAAGGCGCCCAGAGCGTTCCATTCTGCACGATATTCGCGGCGTCGACAATGATCGTTCCGCCGGCCGAGAGCGGCTGGCTGGCGACGCCGGTCTGCTCGATCGCAATCGTGCCGCTGGCCGTCAGCGTGAAGCTGGTTCCACTCGTCGGATAGATTTCCGCCGCCTTCAGCGTCAGATCGCCGGCGACGCCGAGCGAGCCGACGAAGCTGTTGCCTTTCGTCGCGTAATCGCTTGTCGAATTTGTTGAAATATGTCCGATTAACCGGATCGCATCGGCGCTGGCGAGTGTGACAGAGCCGACGTTCTGGAAATTGACCACGTTGTTGATCGCCACGCCGGCGCTAGGATTGCCGACATCGATCCATTCCGCCGTGAGCGTCAGCGCACCGGCGCCGGATGTCGCCGCCACGGACACGTTGGCGACCGGCTTGAGCCAGATATAGCCTGCGGTCAAATCCACCGCCCGGGCGGAGTCGGAGGCGACGCCGTCGGCGGGCAGAGAGACAAGATTGCCGCCGAGGATGAGCGATCCACGCACCCCTATCGACTGCGATCCGACGAAGGCGACCGTTTGCGCGGCGTTGAGCTCGATCGAATCGAAGCCGCCGCCCGTCAGCGTGTCGACTCCGACAAAGGCGTTTCCCTGCAGGGCCGTGTTCGACGCCAGAGCGATCGCGACGACGCCTGCCTGCTCGACGACGATCGAGACGGGAAGCCCCGCATAGCCGTTCACGACTGTCACTACGGAGCTACCGGTCGCGGAAACGACTTTCGGCGCGCTCGCCTCCGGAATGCCGATCCGGAACAGGCCGCCATTCGCCAGCTCCGCCCCGCCATGCGCGCTGACCGAGCCGGCGAAATAGAGCGAGGACGCGCCGATCTGCAAGACGCCGCCGTCGCTCCAGATTTCTCGCGTCGCCACGCGCGGTCCGAGCAGCCCCCCGCCGGAAGGGATTTCGACATTCGCCGACGTCCCGTCGAGCAGGAAACGCGAGCCTTCGCGCGCGACGACTGAATAGCCGTACAGCGTGATAGTTCCAGCGTCGAGCACGCTGCCGGTCCGATAGGCTGTCCCTGTCGGATCGGGAACGAAGACGCCGCTCGCATCCAGCGCCGCATCGGCGCCGATCGTCAACTGGCCGCCCGAAAGGCCGCTGGCCGCCAGAACAATATCGCCGCCCGGCGCGACGATCTCGCCGAGGACCGTGACCGAGCCGCCGGTCAGCGTCACCGTCGCCTGCTTCGAGGCATTCGCTTCGGCGAGAATCCGCGCTCCCGCATCGAGCAGCGTCGTCCCGCCGGCGAGAGTGAGGCTCACCGGATTGCGCAAGCCGTCGGGCGCGAGGCCGACCGTCGCAACATTGTGCAGCGACGCGCCTGTCGACAGCGACAAGAGCGCGTCGCTCGAGGCGAGATAATTCGCCTGCCGCAACAGCACCGTCGTGCCGGCGGTCACTGTCGCGCCGCCATAGGCGCTGGTCAGCGAATAATTCGAGAAGCCATTGTCGGTGAAGAAGCTCGCCGGCAGCACGATCTCTCCAGACCGCGTTCCGGAGGTATAGGATGTGATCGCGCTCGCCTGCCCGTCGATGGTGATCGTCGGCGCCTGCAGGGTGAAGGTTCCGCCGGTGTCGAAGCCGTTAGAATAGATCGTCCCGCCAAGGACGACCGTCGCCGCGTTAGCCTGATTGCCGTTGGTCAGTTGCTCGTTGTAGATTTGAAGGCCGGGCGGGTTGCTGAGGCCGCTGTATCCCTCCAAATAGGTGACCAGAGAGAGGCTCCCGCCCTTGCCGACTGGCAGGCCGTCGGAGCCGAGCTTCAACTTGCCGTTGGAGCCCACATAGCCGCCGCTCGACACATCGATGACGCTGCCAGGCGAGAGAATGATGCTCTGCGTCGCGTCGACATTGTCGCTGTCGTCGAGCGGGGATCGGTGATAGGTCGCGGCCAAGGTCGTTATGCTGATCGAGCCGCCGTCGATGAAGGCGGAACCCTGCAGCCGGTCGCCGACCGCGCCGGCGTCATTGATCCACAGCCCGTGAACGTCGAGAAGCGCGTGCGGCCCGATCACCAGATCGGCCGGAATCGAGTTCGGAATCAGGTCGCTGCTGTAGATGTGGCCGGACAGCGTGATCTTGCCGGCTCGCGCGATGAGCGAGCCATCGATCGTCTCGACATTGGTCAGCGTGATCGAGCCTCCCGGCGCAACCTGAAGAACCGCGCCCGTCGCCATATTGACGGTCGGTTGATTGGAGCCGGAGCCCCGGATCGTGATCGAGGCGAAGCCGATGTCCGACAGGCGATCGGTCAGAATGGGCATGGTCGACGGCGCGCGCCAATTCGTTCCATAGCTGTATGTCGAGAGGCCATAAGGATCCTCGCCGGCGTCCGCGCTCGATTCGAGCAGATAGCTGGTAACGAACGAGTTTGTCGAATTGATCGTCAGCGACGCGCCAGCCGGCAATTGCGCGAGCGAGGTCTGAACCGCGGTCCCGCCGCCTAACGCATTGGCGCGCTGGCGCAACCCCGTCACCGTCTCGCCGAGGATCGTCCCGGCGAGGATCGGCGCCGCCGCGATCGACAAGGATCCGGCGCTCGCCCCGGCGATATAGCCGGACTCGTAATTGCCCCGGCTCATCAGCGGATTGACATAGGTCTCGCTCACGCCCCAGCGCGAATGATCGACCGTGAAGCCGCTCGCCGCCGCGACGCCGACATAGCGGATCGTCGGATCGGCGCTGCCGATGTCGTAGAAACGCCCGTCTGCGCCGACGAGGCGCGTCGTGTTCACCACCGAGCCCGTATAGGTCACATAACCGCCCGAAATATCGACGATCGAGCCCGGCTGCTGAATGAAATTCGTCCCTGAGACACTGACCGAGCCGCCAACCGTCAAAATCTCGTCGATCGACTTCGGGATGAGCTTGGCGTAGCCGGACGCGTCGACGATCGGCGAGCCCACCCGCGTGTCGATCGTGACCGTCTTGCCGACGAGCGCGGCGGCGAGCGGCGAATCGGCGATCTCATTGGGCGTGACGACGAAGGTCACGAGGAAATTGGAGATCGGAACCCGCACATCGGCGAGGCCCGAAACGTCGATCGTCGCGCCGCTCTCGAGCAGCACCTCGGGCGCGACCAGATTCACCGCAGCGCTCGGCGCCCGCAGCAGCGAGCCGGACTGGAAGTCGACTCCTTTGAAGGCCGTGATCGAAATTTGCGGCTGCAGGCTGCTGTTGAAATAATCGGTGGTCGCCGTGCCCGTCGGCACCGTGCCGCTCTCCTCGTCCGGGAGAATGGCGGTGACGCTGTCCGATCCGAAGACGACATCGCCCGTCGAGTAGATCGTGATCGAGCCGGGACGCGTCACGCTCGTCGTCGTCGCCAGCACGCCGAGTTGCTCGATCGCTCCGCCGACGATCATCACATTTCCGCTCGGCGCCAGCAGCAGACCGTCGTTGATCGCCGCGCCCTGATAGGAAACAGTGAAAGTTTTGTTCGTCGGGTTCGTGCCGCCCGAAAAATCCTGATCGACGACAATGGCCGTGTGCACGCCCGTCGCCGTCGACTGCGGCTCGCTGAGCAGAACCGATCCCTGCGCGGCGAGGATGATCTGGCCGTTCTTCGTCGTGATCGAGCCGGAGTTCGTGACATTGGGGGCGAGCAGCGCCACATAGCCGCCGTCGCCGGTCGAATTGACCGAGGTCTCGATCGACGCGCCCTTTTCGACCACGACCGCGCCGATCGTCTGCTCGGCAATCGTCCCCGTGGAAAAGCGGGTGGAATTGCCGATCGTCGTCCCGAGCGCCGTCGCGATCGGGAAAAGTCCCTGCCCCGCATTGGCGCCGACGAAATTATTATTCGCCGCGACCTCGTTCGACGGCGCATAGGCGGCGATGTCGCCGAGACCGTCGATATGCAGCGTCATCTTATTGTAGGCGGCGGCGCCATTGAAGACGCTCGACGATGTCGTTCCGTCTATGTCGAGCGACGAGGCGATCAGCGAATGAACGTTGATCTGCGCGCCGGCGCCGAAAATTATGCCGTTCGGATTGATGATGAGCACGGTTCCATCGGCCTTGATCTGGCCGAGGATCTGGCTGGGCGCTCCCGTCGCGTCGATGCGGTTCAGCGCGACCCAGCTCGGATTGCCCTGCTGGTCGTAGACGACAGTCGTATTGGGCGAAACATTGTAATAGGCCCAGGTCATCACCGCCTGCGCGGCGTTCTGCTTGATGGTGACCGTGGTCTTGCCGTCGCTGACCGATTGTGTGGGCAGATCGGCGTTGATCCAAAGAGACGGGGTCGTGGTGACGCGCGGATCGACGACGAGGCCCGGCAGCTTGCCATTGCCGCCGACGGAGAGCCCGTCCGCGATGGAAGAATTCGTCGCCGCGGCAGCCGCGGCGCGTGCGGCCGCCTGCGCCGCCTGCATGGCCTGGATCGCCTGCGTCGCGCGCAGCAGCGTTCCCTGGCTCTGCTTGGCGATCGTCGCCGCCTGCTGCGCCTCTGTCGTCGCGGCGTCGACCGCGACGGTCGGCGCCGCCGTCACTCCCGAGGCGCGCCCCAGCGGCCGCGCCGCCGCGCCGTCGAGCCCCTGCAGGACAATCAGCGACAAAGCGATCGCGCTCGCCCCGGATAGCAGGACTCGGCGTGACGACCGAGCCGGCGGCCTTACGAGTCCGATCGCCGATGCCGTCGAATCTCGGCGGGCAGCCGAGTCCCGACGATGTCCATGGGAATTCGGAGCGTGAGCGCGATGTGTCATGTCGATGCCATGTGTCTTTCGAGAATTGTCAGTGTGACGTTGGCGCGCTTGGCCAAGTCGCAGGATCGACGTTCGGCGCGTCGACGCTCCGCGGAGCCACGACCTCGCTCTCGACGCCTCGGTCGGCTCCATTCGCATGCGATCCGCGCAACCCCTCACGCAAATAGACGATGAGTTCCTGCGCCAGCTGATCCCAGATTTCGACATGGGTCCGCAAATGGCTTCGCGTCACGCCGCCCACGATCGAAATATCCATGCAGAGCGCGAGAAACCGCCCGCTCATCTGCAGTCGCGAAAATCGGCGCGCGACATTCCAGCCGTTGACGAGGTCTCGTGGAAGCTCCCCATTCACTTGAAGAATGGACACGAACGCCATATCGGCGAAACGCCAGCCTTCGTCGCCGGCCAAGCGATTGCCCGGTCGAATATCGAAGGCCAGACCGCTGGTCGCCGAGCGCAAATACGCGACATTCGCGACCGGATCGGTCACCGCTTCTACGCGGTAGCCCGCCTGCTGGAGAAGATCTCGCAGATCGTCGAGCGTCAAGGATGTGACGAGGTTCTCGGACATGAACGACCTTCCAGGTGAAGTTACTTGCGAACGCTGTCGAGCAGATTCGACAGAGCGATCTCATTGACGACAGCCGGACGCTTTTTCAGCAGCTCGGCGACATAGGCGCGGCGCAGCGCATTCGCCCGCTCGGTCCGCATTTGTTGCACGAGCTGCTCGTGCGCTTCTGCAAGCGAACGCGTGTAGGAGGCCTTGGTGTCGATCAGCTTGACGATGTGCCACCCGTCGTCGAGGCGGATCGCCTCCGAAACCGCCCCTTTGACGAGCCCCGCCACGCGTGTGCGGATCTCAGGTCGAATCTGACCTTCCGACAACCAGCCGAGATCGCCGCCGTCGCTGGCGTCATTTCCGGCGCGCGCCACCGCCATGAAATCGGCGCCCGCCGCTTTCAACTTGCGCTCGATCTCTTCGAGCGTCTTCTTCGCCTTATCTTCGATCGCGCGGTCTGCATCCTTCGGCGCCGAAATGAAAATATGGCCGAGCTGAAACTGCCGTGGAACGATGAAGAGGCTGCGATTGGCGTCATAGGTCTTCTGCAATTCCTCCTCGCTCGGATAATTCGCCGGAGGTATCGAGACCGATTGGAGATAGAGCTCGATGAGCGCGCGCTCCCGCACTTGCTCGAGCTGGGCCGCGACATGCGGCTGCTGGTCCCACTTCTTAGCGATCGCCTCCTGCAACACGACACGCTCATTGAGCATGAGACGCACCATCTGATTGAGCAGCGCCGGCTCTTTGGCGATCGCCGCCCGCTCGCGCGCGCCGAGAGTCGCGACATAGGCGCGCAATTGCGCGGAGGTGATGTCGCTGTCGCCGACATGCGCGACGACTTCCTCACGCGATCTGCCGTCGTTGTTCACGGCTTCCGGAGACCCTTTCGGCTTGCTCGCCACCTGCGGCGCAGGCCTGAGCTTGGGAGCAAAGGCGCCGCCGGGGGGCGTTTCCGCCAGCGCGCTCACCGGCGAGCCGATCATCGCCGCGAGACCGACAGCGCGCGCCACTCGGAGAAGGCTCGTAACGCGGAACAACACTTGACTCATGGTTTCACCTTATGATCGATGATCTTGTCGTTGTAATCCTGCAGGAGATTTTGGATTTCGACGCGTCGCACGCCCGTGAGCGGCTCGCTCGCCACAGCGAGATCCGCGAAATTCGCCGCCTCATAGCGCTCCAGCAAATCGCGACCGATTTTCGCCAGCTCGACGTTCTTGGCGTTACAGCTCTTGACGCTCGCCTTGTATGCTGCGGCCTGCACTTCGAATTTGGCGCGCTCCGCGTCTTTGGCGCGCGCGACATCCGCGGCCTCCTCATAGGCAGCCTTCCACTTTTCCAAGGTCTCGTCTCGTTCTGCGATGCGTCGATTGAACTCCTCCACTGCTTCGCGATTCTGCTTCAACACTTCTTTGACTTCGGCCTTGGCCGCTCCGACCTGGTCCTTGAGTCGCGCTCGTTCGCTCTCGACCTCGCTGAGCTTTGCCTGTAGCGCTGCGCGCTGATCCTCCAGCGCACGCTGTTGCGTGATCGCACCGCGCAAAGCCTCGCGAAGCCGGTCCGCTTCCGTGTCCGCTCGTGCGCCCGTGATCGTCGAGGCTGCGAGTGACACGGCGATAAAAAGCATCGGAACTCGCATCATCAGAACTTCCCGTTGAGGTCGACATGCAGAACGTCGACGGCGTAAGGGACCCCGGAGATGTTATTCGCGCTCATCCAGCGCAGCGACAGCCACACATTCTTGCCGACTCCGAGATTGCCGCCGACGAAATACCCCTTCAGATTCGTGCCGCCGAGCCCAAAGTCGGCGTCGACGAAAGCGTCCACCATCGCATCCGACCCGAGATATTTGTAGCCCGCGAAGACATTCCAATCCAAGAGACGACGAATTTCCCTATGTCCGACAGTGACGCTCGCGAGATAGCCGTATTTCCCGCCCACGTAATTGCCGGGGAACCACTCGTTGGCGCTTATCTCGAATGCGCCCGTCACATTGTTGGCGAGAATATCTGGCCTGACCCTTCCGTTGAAAGCCGTATTCACCAGAAACTCGCCATCCAGAACGATATGAACGGGATCGAAATGTCCGAAGTCGACCTCGCCGGAGGCGACGAACGGCCGAAACTGCTGGGCGAGCCCGAAATATTGATATTGACCGGTCGTCCCGCCACTGTTCGAAGTGTCTTTGATGATCGAGCGCAGCGGCATGTAGGTGTTGCCACGTTGCGCGAAAGACGGCCGGGTCAGATCCGTATCACACCCGTCCGATGCGCTATAGACGCGGCAGGGACTCGACAACTCTCCCTGCACCTTGCTGAAATCATAATAGGCGGCGGCGATCTTGAACGCATAATCATCATCGAGCTTGGCGGAGACGCCGAGCTGCCCCGCGAAGAGCCACTTATCGTGGCTCGGCACCTTCGTCGGAGGCCCGCCGTCATAGGACGGCAAATTGATTCCCGCGTTCAGATCCGTGTTGAAGACCGGAAAGGCTCCGCCGGCGACGAAAGTGGTAATGCCTTCGGCGATCTCGTATTTGCCCTGCGCCGCGAAGCCGTCGAAGCCGATGTCTCGATACCAGACGAGATCGGTCGGCGACCAAAATGGATTGTCCATTCGTCCCGCGATGAGAGAAAATTCCTCGAGCGGCTGATATTTGAAGAAAGCGCGATCGATCCATAACGAGTATTTCGAGAAATTGCCGCCGTTCGCGCCGAAGGTCTGGTTCTGCGACACGGGCGAATTATTCTCGCCTCCCGCAAAGCGCAAGCCGGCCGAAAAGCCCTCGTGAAGATCGGCGATCATTCCGAGGCGGCCACGAAAGCGGAATTGATCGCGATTCTGTGTGACGTCATAGGTCGGATAGTAATAGGGGTTGGTCTTGCTCACATCATAGGGCGAGCCGGTATTGATCGCGTTGAAATTGACTGCATCGTATTGATCGTTTCCGCTCGGATAGTAGATACCGCGATATCGCAGGCGCATATCGCCGTAGAACCGGATGCGCGACGCCCATTCGGGATATTTGCCGGGCGAGGCCCAATTCTCCTTCTCGGCCTGCGCCATGACCTCTTTCTTGATGTCCTCGCGCAATTGCCGCTTTACCACCTCCGGCACATAGCTCACATGTTTGACGCCGGGCGGCGACGCGGCGGCGGCAGCGGCAGCGGCGGCCGCGACTTTCGCCGCATCGCCCGCCTTCACGCTCGCATCCTTCGCAGCCTGGCGCTGCACATAGGCCTCATTGGCCGCCTGCTCGACCAGCGACTTCGCTTGCTCCTCCGTCAGCACACCCTGCTTGACGAGAAGATTGACCAGATTGATCGTCGCATTGGGCGATAGCGGCTTGGCTCGCGACACTCTGGCTGGCTTCGGCTCCGCGGTCTTTCCCTCATCCGCCGCATCCTGCGCGACAGCCGGAGCCGAACCGGCGCATGCGCAAAGAGACGCGACGAAGACCAACGAACTGCGACGCGCTCCCAACTTTCTCTCGAACATGAAACTCCCCAGCACTCTTCAGCCGCGATGCGTGGCTTCGATTGATACTATCTGCGCCGATCAACTCGGTCGCTGCTCGGTGATCCGAATAATCATCGGCATCGGCATGCCTTTGGGCGGCGGCTCGCGCAGAGTGAGATTACCGAACACCTCATTGCGGAGAACCGCGTCGAGCTCGGCGTCGCCGGTCGTTCCGCGGAGTTCCACTCTGGTCACGCGACCGGACTGATCCGCCCACAGTCGGATATTTCCGCGCATCGTCGCTCTGCGTGTCCGCTTATGCGCCTCGAGAGCGGAACGGAGCTGGGATTGCACCATGGACGCATACCAGCCCCATCCGCTACCGCCGCCGGAGCCGCCATAAGCATTTCCCCCGGGCTTGCCGCCGAGATTGAACAGATCGCCGGGTCCCTGCGCCTTGGCGTCGAGCGAGAGCGGTCCAGGAGGCTGATCGTTCTTCGCATCCTTGATCGGCGCCTTCTGCGGCTCGTCGACCGGCTTCGGCTCTTGAAACTCCGGCTGGTCGACCTTCGTCTGCTCGATCATCTTCTGCTCGGGCGGCGGAGGGGGGGGAGGCGGAGGGGGTGGCTGAAGAATGTTGACGATCGAAAGCTCGTGAATTCGGCGAGGCGCCGGAAGATCGTCATGTCCAGAAAGGACGACGACAGCGATGATCGACAGAACCGCGCCGCCGATCGCGATCTTGGCCCTATGGCGGCGCAGCCAGCCTCTCACAGACGCGTCATTACGATGCTGGAAAGCTTCACGCTCCGGCCGACGATAGCTTTGTCCAGTCGACGAATTCATGACGCCTTCTCCGAATTTCGCGCGGGGCGGCTCACTTCACCAACGGCTTGGTGGCGAGCCCCACTTGCGTGAGGCCGATACGCGACAAGAGATCGAGAACATCCATCACGCTTTGATATTGCGCCTGCGCATCGCCGCGCAGCACGATCGGAAACTCCGGCGTCAACGCCTTCTGCTGGATGAGCCGCTGCTCGAGCTCCGGCAAGGTGACGGGAATCGTGTCGAGAAAGATCTTGCCGTCATTGGCGATGGTGATCGCTTTCGTCGTCTGCGTGGCAAGGCTCGGAGCGGCGGAGGCCTTCGGCAGATTGACCTTTTGGCCCTGCACCGTCGCCGTCGTCATGATGATGAAGATCACGAGCAGAACATAGGCGAGATCGAGCATCGGCGTGATGTTGATATCGTCATAGGGCTTGGCTTCGTCTTGCATCTTCATCGGCGTCACTCCCCCGCAATTCGCCGCTCGACGACATCGAGCCGGCCTTCCGAATAGGACTCGGCCATGCGCGTCACGAATTCATCGACGAAGACATGAATGTCGCTCGTCAGATCTTTGATGCGGGAGATGAGATAATTGTATCCGAACAGCGCGGGGATGGCGACGCCGAGGCCGGCGACTGTCGCCACCAGGGCCGCGGCGATGCCCGGCGCGATCGCATTGACATTCACGTCTCCGCTCGCCGCGATCGCCGCGAAGGTGATCATGACGCCGACGACCGTGCCGAGCAGCCCGAGGAACGGCCC
Organism: Methylosinus sp. C49; assembly: GCF_009936375.1. GTDB lineage: Bacteria > Pseudomonadota > Alphaproteobacteria > Rhizobiales > Beijerinckiaceae > Methylosinus. The sequence continues at coordinate 65,571 of NZ_AP022333.1, forward strand.
GCCCGAGATTGCTATGGTCAGCACGACCATCAAGCGGTTGAGCTGTTGCGTCTCCTTGACGACCCCACTGTCGAGCGCCGCCCGGATCGCCGCGATCGACGGTCCAGAAAGCACGCCCCTGCGCACGCCGCAGGCGATGAAGCGATGACGGATCTCCGAAGCGCCGATGTGATAGATACGGTAGAGCGAGGATGGACGAATGCCGGCTGCGTCCCGCTCGCTGATGCGGCCGCCCAATGTCGCCACATCATCCTCGTCACTGTGATCGAGGGCGGTCAAATCGGTCGCGAGCTCGCGAAAGCTCTTCATGAATTGCGCGTTGGCCTTCGCCTGCCTATTCAAATAGGTCGCGCGGTCGATCATGACGAGCCAGCTGATTACCGCCATGATCATCAATAGGCCGATGACGATCCATCCATCGAGCGTCACCGATTTCAAGATGATAACCATATAGCCGGACAACCAGCTCGCGGTCTCTTCGTCGACGCTGAAGGAGATCAGCTTAGATGGATCCGGCCCCTGTCCGATCGCAGCGAATTTGATGAAGCCAGCCGGACGAGCGCTCTTGGCGATCTGCAATTCGTCGATATCCCCGACGAAGCCGAGGGTCCCATCTTCGCCGCCGATCGTAGCGTTCGTGCGAAGCTCTGGCACGCTGGCGTCGAGCGTTGCATAGACCCGGCCATCGACATAGAGCGAGACGCGTCCCGCACCGGCGACCACGGCGAGATGCCGCCAAGCGTTCGCAGTCCAAGGCGCGCCGACCGCGCTGCGCGCGACAGCGCCCGCCGCCGTCACCTCGACATAAGGCGCGCCGTTATCGAGGCCGATCGTCAATGCATCGGCGCCGGCGCGGCGGCTATAGAGCATCGCATCGGACGCGAGCGTCGCCGGTTTGACCCAAGCCGAAAAAGTGAAAGCGTCGCCGGCGGCCAGCGCCAAGGACGGAGACGCGGGAATAATAAGAGGCGCGCGACCGTCGAGCCGCAAGCCGCCGCCGATGATCGCGCCATCCGCCGGCTGACCGACGCTCGACGCATTGTTGCCCCACACTGACGAGTCGAGCGCCGGCGTTCCGCGTTCCGCGAAATGATAGACGAGCGCGGCCTCCGCATCATAGGTCCCTTTGGGATCAGCGGTCGAGACGGCTTTTTTGTCGCCATAGTACAACCATATATCCGTCTTTGCGCCGGGCTGCACATTCGGCGCGGCCACCCAGATCAACGCCTCCCCTAGAAGCGGATCGAATTTCTCGATGTGATGCTTGAGCGGCGTCTTGTCGTCGCCGGCTACGAAGCGCAGATCGCCGCCATCCTCTTTGGCCGCGGAAAAGCGGAAATTGCCAATGTGCAGCCGCACCAGCACGGGCGTCACGCCGATAGGGTCCGTGATATTGGCGCCAGAGGCGCTGGCGTCGATGGTGATTTTCTTGCGCAATTGCCACTCGTCGTTCCACCAGGCGAAAGCGGAGGACGACCACAATGTCATCATCGTAGCGACGCAGAAGAGCATCGAGGCGATGCGGAAGCGACGGCGCGCGAACTCGAGCGCCAATTTGCGGCCTCTCAACTCGGATAGAATGGGCATGTCGAACGTCATCGTCGTCATCAGAATTCACCCCAGACACGGAAGTTCAGGCGCGGCTCCTTCGCCTGCGTATAGAGTTGGCTGATCATCGGCATCGAATAGACGAACATGCCGCTCACATGGTCGAGCAGCTTGATGCGCGCCCCGAAGCCGTAGCTCCATAAATTGAAATGCGCCTGCTGCTCGGCCAGCGGATGAATGACTTCGACGACCCCCTTGTCGACAAAGCCGAACATCCGCCAATCGTTGAACAGGCTCATCGGCAGGCGATCAGCGCCGGCTTCGCGCTTTACCGCATCCTGCAGAAATTCGCCGACGTTGGGGCTGCGCAGCTCTACTGTGCCGGCGGCTCCGGTATCGCCGAGGACCTCGGATTCGAGATAGCCCCTTACGGTGTCGAGACCGCCGACGCTCATCTGCTCGCTCGACGCCAAGGGGCCGTCGGCGATCTGGCCGACGATTCGGCCATAGCCCTGGAAGCCGCCCGGCAGCTCCTGCAGATGAGAAACGTCTAGGTTGAAATGCGTGAAGTTTCCCGACGCATAGGCGCGTTTGTTGTCGAAAGCGGTCTCGTTGCTGCTCGCTGGCCGCATGTTCAAAGTGAACGACGCATTGAGCTGCGTGGTGAAGCTTTCGGTCTGATAGATGGCGTTGTAAGTCGCCGCGAGCGGATAATAGGTGATCGGCGATGAGGATGAAGTTTCGGTTCCGATCCTGACGATCTCGCCGTAATGCTTGTAGTCCAGCCCCACCGAGAAAGAATGATACAAATTCTCGATCGTCGGCAGCGACATCACAGCGCGCAATCCGATAGTCTGGCCCGGCCCGACGACGTTCACGCCGCCGACGGTGGCGATGTCGCTCGTCGATGTGAGTCCATATGCGAGCACCGCCAGCCAATCGACGTCCGGCACGCGCGCGAGATAGGAAGCGGAGAACACCTCGGCGTCGGAGCGCTTCTGCGGCGCCGCCTGATAGGTGAAGCTCAGCGAATGACCCAGCTGCCACAGATTGTCATAGCGCACCGTGCCGATGACGCGCTGGGCTGTGGTGTTGGGTGAACGACGATTGTTGAACTCCATATTCGCATGGAGAGGAAGCTTGTCTTCGACTTCGAGATCGACATCGACCGTGCCTGGCGCAACGCCGGCGCGTAACGCGGGCGTCACGCGCCGGTCGGGCCATTGGTTGAGCGCGACGATATCTTTCGTCACCTCGCCGAAATTCGGCACGGTTCCTTCCTTCAGAGAGACCGCCTTGGCCTTGATCTGATCGACATCGAAGAAGCGCGCCCTCTTGACGCGCAAGCGGCCGATCTTGAGCTCGGCGACCTTGAGAACAATGACGCCACCCTGCGCATTCTGTTGCGGAACGGATACGGCGACCGTCTGAAAGCCTCTGTCGTGATAGGCTTTTTCGAGGGCCGTGCGCGCTTTTTCGACGTCGGCGGCCGTACGTCCCGGGCCGACGAATGGATAGATTGCTTCCTCGACCTCGAGCTGCGTCAGTCGATCGGCTCCGTCGACGACGAAATCATCTATATCGAAACGCGCCGACGACGCGGAACTCTCCGACGACACTTTCGCAGAGACAGGCGGCTTGGCCGCTGTCGTTTCCGCGGCCGCCTTTCCTGGGGACGTCGCCTCGGCGGCGCCTTCGGCCACAGCGCTCTGCGCTTTGCCCATGCACCAAGCGTCGGTCGACGCCGACAGGCCGCCGCACATCACCAGCATCACGACAAAGTCACGATGGACATCGCTTCGACGCCGCGCATATGCGCGACCGCTCGGCTCACTACTGGACGAGAACATTCGGTTCCTCACCAACGCAGGAAGCATGCTCCCGGCGGTCGATCGCTGCCCGGCGGGACGATCAAACGCGCTCCCTCGTTGGAAAGACGATTCGGCTAGCCCGGACCCGAAAATCAAATTGCGAAAAAATACGGAGCCCTCACCTCGCGAGATCGTATCGGCGTGAGTTTCGAGAGGACTGTTTGCGCGCGGGAGCGCGGCGGCCGTCGTCAGCCGAGAAGGACGACTCCACCCGGAAGCGCCAGCGCGCGGGCTCCGAACAGGCGCTGAACCTGCTCCACGAGAACCTCGAGCCGATCGACGCGAAAAACGCCGTCGACGATGCGTCGGCGCAAATCGGCGTTGGCGATGATGATCTTACCCGGCCGGTAGCGATTGACCTCTTCTATGACCTCGGCGAGCGGCGTGTCGTGAAAGAGCAGCAGCCCCTCCCTCCAAGCAGTCACTCGGCGCGGGTCGACGCGCGAGGACCGCATGACGCCGTCGGCTCCGTAAGACACTTGCTCGTCCTTGCCGAAGCGCAACATGAATTCGCCCTGCGCGACGCTCACCGAGCCCTCGAGGCAGCTCACCGAGACGACGCCATCGATGCAGCGCGCGTCGAAGCGCGCTTGGTTCGCCGTGATCGTGCTCCCGGCTGCGAGGACGACGAGCCGCCGCGACTGCGGCAGGTCGACGGAGACCGCGGTCTGCCCGGAAATCAGCTCGATCTGTAACGCCGCCTCTGTCGGTTTCACCGCGATGCTCGTCTGGGTGTTCATCTCCAGGGAAACGTCGGGAGCGAGGGCCACCACTCGCCGCTCGCCTTTGCCCGTGCGGTAGTCGGCGGAGAGTTCTTTGAGCGATGGCCATAGATCGAGCGGCGGGTGCAGGAGCGCGACCCCGGCGACCGAGGCGGCGATCGCGCCCCCGACAAACGCTCGACGCGACAGCGCCCGGCGCGGCGACATTATTTGCGGCGGCGAGGCCGTCTTCTCGCTCCCTTCGGCAGCCAGCTCCCGGCCGGCTACGCCGACGAGACGCCAGACGCGTGCGGCGTCCCGAAACGCCTCTTCGTGAAGAGGGCTCTGCGCGCGCCAATGCTGCAGTTCTTCGAGTTCCGCGGCAGAGGCCTCGCCGGCCTTCAAATGCGCGATCCAGCCGAGAGCTTCGTCCAACAGGGGACGAGGCTCGCACGTGTCGGCCGGCTCAGTCACGTTTCGAGGCTCGTCGTCGGCGCCAGCCACGCCAGAATCCTCCGTCAGAAGGCGAGAGCGTCGCGTATCTTTATGCGATTCTATGGGTTTGGAGCAATCTTCTCGCATCGCATCTTTCGGTCCTGCGCGGAGCCGTCCGATCGGGTCGTTACCTCGACCGAAGCCTTTGCAAACGAGACAACGGCCACTCCCGTCGTCGAAGCTCCGCTCAGACGCTCGCAAAAGCGTCCAGCGCTTCTGAACATCAGACGACTGGCGCGCGCCTATCCCGAAGCGCGCCGAAAACCAAAATGAGACGATTTTGCGGGAGAGCTTTTGAACGGCGCATAGCGCGCCCGTCTCTTAGAGCGCGTCGTCATGGCGCATCCGCGTCATTATGACTTCGGCCGTGGCCCCCCCAGACGGACCACACGCGTGCGACTCAGACGTTCCGCGCAATGCGTCAAAGCATATCTGAGATCAGCCTCGACGGTTCGGGTGGTGACATCCAGACTGGCCGCGACCTCTTGCGCTGTCCGACCCTCGACGGCGATTTTCCTCAGCACTTCACGGCGGCGCGGCGACAGCTCGGCCATCGCGCGTGTGAAAGCTTCGATCTCGGAACGCGCCTCGGCGATTTGGGCTGGTCCGGGCGCTTCGTCGCAAATGTCGAGGATCGCGTCCACCGCAGCAGCGCTCACGCGATTACGCCCGGCTTTCTTTTGATCCTTGGCGATATTGACGGCCGTGCGAAAAATATAATCCTTCGGGCTCCGAACGTCCGCCGCCTCGCCCACCCGGTCCAATCGCAGGAATGTCTCGTGAAGAGTTTCGTAGGCGAAATCCGCCGAGCCCAACCGTCTCGTGAGTCGTCTCAACAATTCGTCGTAACTTTCGACGAGCTGATTGCACAAACGCGCTCGATTGGTCTGAATCACGGAACTCGGGCCCCAACGACGCCGGCTCTAGAGACATCAAGAGCTTGACGTCACTAACGGCGTTGAACGACGAATTTATGACAGCCTCGCTCGAGGCGTCGTCGAATATCCTCCATGCGGACGCGTTTCGGCCGCTGCGGCGACACGATCCCGCCGGTCCTCGGGAACCGCCGCGTCTATTTGAGCGATTTGACGACGACCAGGACGCGAACGGGCAGCGGCAGATGCGTCGGCGCGTCCCGGCTGATGAGAAGCCCTTCGAGAGAGGCGCTCACCGCAGCGTCCCGCTCACTGTCGCCGGTCGACTGGAACAATTGAGCGCGTTCGACCCTGCGCGCGTCATCCACCCAGAGCTTGACGCCGATACGGTAGTTTCCCGAGCGCGTCCGCGCATTTCTGCGTAGAGCCCTCTCGATGTCGCCGCGGACGGCGTCGCTATAATCGCGCAAGAGCGCCTGTTCTTGATCGCCGTCCCTCGACGCCTGAACTTGCAGCGGATCGAGCGACATATCAGCGGATGCGAGAGGATGAGCAGGCGGCAGATCAGAGAGGGCTGCAAGCCGCTCGAGCGTGATCGCATTGGGTCCGACATAGCGCGCTTTGATGTCGGTTCCCGCCAGAAGGCGCTCGAGCGCGGCGGCCGCCGTGAAGCTTCCATGCAGCGACGCAGATCGGCGCCCAGCCGCAGAACGGCTCTCGAAGAGCACTTGCACGCCGGCGACCTGGCCATAGGCCTCTAGCGCGCTCGCGAGCGACTGTGCGGGGATGTCGAAGAAGTGGGCCAGCTCCTCCCGTGGGCCCTCGTCCTGGGCCGACGCCGCATAGGCGAAAACGGTGACCCACGCCATTACGAAAAGCGACGGCAGGAACGACGCCCTCGCGGCGCGGATGCGATCGGCCTCGCCCATGGAAGCCCACCGCCCAATCGTAGAAACCCGTTTGATCGACAATTCGATGCGCATGACTCTCAACTCTACGGTCCGCAAAGAGGCCGCCGCATCGCTTTCCAACCTGCGCACGCCATTCCTGCGACGAACGGTCCAGGCGTCAGAGCATATCAAAAGCGATCGGCGCGAGAATCGTCAGCCGGTCAGGCAGTTCGCGGGGGATTCTCGGCAGCGGCTGCGCCCGCCGGATCGTTTCGGCGGCCGCCGCATCGAGAGCGCTCTGGCCAGAGCTGGTCCGAATCTGCACGTCGGTGACGGCGCCGTCCCGCCGCATGGCGAAGAGCACTTGCACCGTTCCCTGCTGTCCCGCCCGCCGAGCCGCTTCCGGATACTGCCGAAACCGGGCGATATGGGCCAGCAGCGCCTTTTGGAAGGCGATCGCCGCTCGATTGTCGGAAGTGAGCATTCGGGGCGAAGATGCCGCGGGGGCCTCCGCGACAGACCTCGTGTCGACAGCCTGTTCCTGTGGCGTCGGCCTCGTGTCCGGGACGACAAAGGTCGGCTCGGATTGTTCGACGGGTCGCTCGGACAGCATAGCGGCCGCCGTCCCGATTCTCGGCGGCGCCGACGCCTGCAGGCGGTCGACGTGCTCGCGCGGAGGAAGCAAGCGGACGTCGATTACCGAATCCTGTGTCCTCGAATATGTCGAGGACGGCGTATGGCGAAGCAAGTAGACGCCCACGGCGAGAAGCGCCGGCACCATCAACGTCACGCCGACCAGCCATCTCACCTCGAGCGGCTGGGCGACCGCGAGCCAAGCCGACCCCTGCCCGCGCTCGGGAGTCGGCGAACCCTGATCCGACATGCCAGCTACCCCAGTCCAACGCGACGAAAGAGCAAGACATCCGCCAACCTGACGCCAAGATCGACGCACTTACATGCGATAAATATCTCGTTTTGATGACAAGCCGCCGCCAAGTGGGCTCCAGCGCAAATCAAACGAATGATCGCATCTGATCGAGAGGCCGGCGCCGCTCCACGCAAGACGCGCGTCACGCCTATCGCCACGCAGATTTTCCAGCGGCGACGGCTCTCACCACGAATGCTCGCTCGATATGTCCCGCATCACGGGAAGTCGAGGCTCGACAACTCGGTTCGACTCTGACCCGAAACGCGCTCGTGACCAGTAGCGTCCATCGCTTCCACGCGATCTCGAAAGCTGAGCTTGCATCGCAGCTACCAGCACATGCAGAGAACGATGAAATCGCGGTCGAAACGGCGACTTTTGAAATGACGTCCTCGCTCGACATCTACCATGACCAGAGCCCCAGTTCCGCCCTCACATGGATTATGTCCCGCGCACGCCGCTCGCGCCAGAACCACCAAGGCATGCGTCTAAACATTTTTCGGGCTGTCTGACGCTCGGATCGCACAGCATATGTGATATAGAGAACTCGCGGGAGCAAAATCCACTTTGGGGACGCCGCTGGCGTCGAACTCGTCGATCCAGCTGCCCGATGATGCAGGCTCTAGAAATCGAGCCTGCATCGAAGCCAGAAAATCGCTCGCTATCGGACAATCGAACCGCTCGTATTTCGACCGCATTACATGAGCGGCCTTCGCCGCCTCGGCATAGAACCAAAGCCGAGTCGAGCGATCAACGGCTCCTTCGACAGTCGCGCGAGCAAAAATTCGGCCGTCTGCGCCGACTCCGGCGCGAAACGCCGTTTCCCATAGCCGCGAGACAGTGCTCGTCTGATCGACGTGTCGAAGCTCTTCGTTTTGCTCTAGCAACCAGATCCATTCGAAATGATGACCTGGCTCGAATGGAAAGCGCGGCCCCTCGAGAGGCTGCCAATGAGCGTCGAAAAACTCGACGACAACGGATTTTTCGGCCTGAACCAATCGCCTGAAGAAAATATCACGCACGGCCTCGGCGCGTTCGAGATACGCGGAGTTCCTCGTCACATCGAATAGCGAAAGCAACGCCTCGAACAAATGCATATGCGAGTTCTGACGGCGCGGGCTATCGCCCGTCGGCAGGGTTTCGACATAGCCGCCATGCTCGGAGACCATGTCGCGATCCAGAAAACTCAATGTCGCGTCGGCGACCGCGATATAGGTGGGATCTCGCGTCGTCTCGAAAGCACTCGCGAGACCGAGCAATATGAACGCATGCGTATAGAGATCGCGACGGCTATCGAGAACGGAGCCATCGCGCGCGACGGAAAACGCCCAGCCGCGAGCGCCATCGGCTTCATAATAGCGTTCGATCATCGTCGTAGCTGCGCGCGCGACGAACTCCGCTCCATCCCCAAACCAGCCCGATCGATGCGCGACGCTGTAACTGTAAATCTGCCGCGCTTGAACCATGGCTCGTCTGGGCGCCTCGAGCAATGGCTCGCCTCGGAGCGAGAGACGTTCGACGAATGAATGCGTGCGCTCATCCCAACCGTTCGAGGCCCATAGCGGAAGCGCTTTTTGCTTGAGCCACGCGAGAAACGAGCTCGACTCATCAACGCCAATCATATCATGTCCTTCGGCGGTTCGCGATCGAAGCCGATCGTGGCTCGCAGCGGCGAGTCATCGGCGCATGCCGACCGGATCGCATGGCGACATCGGCACGTTGAAAGACGCTTCCGCCCACTAGCCGCGGAATCGTCGGGCAAGTCGCGAACGCGAAATCGCGCGAGCCGTTCCTGCTGAAGGCTCATCATCATGTGTGCGTGCGACCGCGAAGAACCGCGACATGCTCGATCGCCGATCGGGTCGACTCATATAGATCGCCGTCCGTAAACGACAGCCCTCGAATTCCTGCGCGCCTCGCCGCCTCCATGTCGCTCGCCTTGTCTCCGACAAGAAAACTCGCAGCACTGTCAATGGGCCACTCGGCCCGAGCCCGCTCGATCAGGCCGGGATTCGGCTTTCGATCGGGATGATTTGGATGCCGCCATTCGGCCACGACCGCGTCCGGGTGATATGGACAGAAATAGAATGCGTCGATGTGAGCGCCAGCGGAAGCGAGCTGCGCGGACATGGCCGCGTGAAATCTGTCGACATCCGACTCGCGAAACAACCCGCGCGCAATTCCGGCCTGATTGCTGACGACGAAGGTGAAAGCTCCGGATTCGTTGACGCGTCGGATCGTCTCGACGGCCCCAGGAATCCATTCGAGATCCTCGACGCGATGGCAATAGCCCGCATCGCGATTGAGCACGCCGTCACGGTCGAAAAAAAACGCGGGCCGGCGTCTGCCCGCGAGATCTCTCCGCGCTTTGTCGAGCGACTCGGGAGTTCCGATGTCGATAAAATAGCCTTCGAACTCTTCCCCGAGCATCGCGCGGGCGGCCGCCAGCCGAGGATAAACCTCCAATTCGATCGAGCAGGGCGTCTCCTCGATAAGGGTCAAAATCTCTCGCCGAAACACGCCCAGGCCGGCGTTGATCGACGCCGGTCCGGCGCGACCTCCTTTTTCCCGAAAGGCGACGATATATCCATCTTGCAATCTCACGCTGCCGTAGCGCGTCGCATCAGATTCCCGCCGTAGCGCGAGCGCGCCGAGAATATCTGGATTTTTCTCCAAACGCGCGGAGAGTCGACGGAGATTGATGTCGAACAGCGTATCGCCATTCGCCAGCAGAAACACAGAATCGAGCAAAGGCGCCGCATTTTTCAAAGCCCCCGCAGTCCCCGCCGGCGCGCTTTCGACCACGACCCGTAAAGACGCGCCACGAATGGAGCGCCCTCGATAGCGTTCCAGCATTTTTTCGTGCAAATGTCCGGCGAGCAGAAGAATGTCATCGAAACCGTGGCGAACGATCTCGAGCAGCAATACGTCGAGAAACACCGCATCGCCGCTGATCGGCATGAGCGGCTTGGGAGTGGTCGATGCGAGCGCGCCGAGCCGCGTTCCTTTGCCGCCGACCAATATCACAGCCTGCCTAGTCATCATGGCTCATGAACCTCACGCCTCGGTGTCGCTCGTCGAACGGTTTCCTTGTTTCATCTGAAGAAGGAATGCGCTCCGGCTCGCTTGCCGACTCGCGTCCGGGCCGCTCTCGAGAGCTCTTTCCAGGCGCCGGCGAATACGTCGTGTGAAGGGAGGGTGATCGCCCCGGCCCAGTGGGCGAGATAGATTTCCTTGCCTTCCGGATCGAGCGGCTTGCCCTTCGAGAAGGTGATCCCGGGGGCTTTGTAGTAGTTCTCATGGGAGGCGTTCTCGACGCAATGCGGCAGCAGCGCGGTCTTCAGCCCTCGCCTGTGCACGACGAAATTCATCAGCGGCTGCGCAAATAATTGGCCTCGCTTGCGAACCGCGTGGAAAATGTCGATGTCGCTCCGAACCGTCTCGAGAACATCGGAAAGACTCAGAAAACGGCTCGACGTGACCCAAAACCCGTCGTTGAACAGTAGTGCGTCGTCCAAGAACGCGTAGTTTTTCCGGTTTTCGTTGTAGACATATTCGAAGCTCGGCGACGCGACGATGAATTCTCTTTTTCCGCTTTCGAGCCGACCGAAAACCGGTCTCAGATCGCGGAAAAGGATCACGTCGACGTCGACATACGCTACTTCGTCGAGCGCGAGCGCGAGCGCCTGCAACTTGCGAAGCCGACGCCGATGGGAGTTGAAAACTCCGGGATAGAGCTCGTGCGACAACCGGTCGACCTCGACGGGCTCGCTCTCGACCATTGTCACGCCATAGACCTCGGCCGCATGTCTGGTCAGAGCCATGTTGTCGTCATACGGGATGAGATAGAGCGGCAGCCCGGCGTTGGTCTCGTGATAGCTTTCCAGAAAGGGAAGCAACCAATCGATCATCTTGTCATTGGCGACGATCGCGACACCATACCGACAATCGCCAGCCGGCGATGGATGGAACCCGGCTCCAGTCATCAACTCTCCCATGTTCCTGCGGTCGACCGCATCGGATGGCTCTCGCCTCGCGAGCGGCGCCGCACTCGTTCGAATCGGCGGTCCCTCGCAACTCGAGAGCAGCGCCTTTAGCACAAGGGCCATTATCTATAGTTCAGAACCTGAGCGGAAGCATAAAGTCCATCATATGGCGGAAGAGAGGCCATTCTTCGAACGGCGCGCTCACCGCATTTCGATAAAGTGTCAAATTCAAATCGAACTCGAAATTATTCAGAAATACTTCGCCTCGGCAAATCCGCTAGAGGGGCGCAGGGGGCTGTTCCGAGAGAGGCTTCTTGAGTAGCATGTTGCAATTCGGGCGATCGAGAACTTCCGATTTCATTCCGTCGGGCCGCCGCTACCGGCTCGATGGGAGAACGGTCGCTATCGCGCATCCGGCGTGGTCTTCATGCGGCACCTATCGCGTGATCTTCAGCCAGGCTATGGCGTATCGCGCGCTCGGCGCGCGCGTCGTGTCGATAGCCTTGATGGACGCGCCGACGGCCGACGCGCCTCATGGCGACCGTTGGCGCCGGTATATTGCCGAAAGCGGCGATTTGCCGGTTGATAAGCACTATCTGTCCGGCCCACCAACAGGCAGCTGGACGAACGTCTCATTGCTCAAAAGAGGGTGGTGGCCGCTGATCCATGGCGATCAGGCGTCGTGGCTCATCGAGCTCAGCAAGCAGACGCCTCTGCCGATGGGGATCGGCGACGAAACAATCGATCTCGTCCACGCCAATCATTTTTTCACGCTACCCTTTGTGCGTCGATTGCTTCGCAATCGTCGTGCGCCCGTGGTCTTGGAGACGCATGACGTCCAGGCGTCTCAATTCGTGTTGCGCAACCGAGATGGCTTCTTCGTGCCGCCCTATGTCGGCTTCCACGAACTTCTCGCGGTCGAGCTCGAGTGGATGAAAAAGGCGGACTATTGCGTGCATCTCAACAGCGAAGAGCACGACACCTTCCGGCGGCTTCTGCCGCAAAAGCGCCACGCGCTCATCTATCCGGCGGTCCCCCCGGCGCGACCGTCGTGCGGAGGCGATCGAATTTTGACGGTCGCCAGCGGGCACTACCCGAATTATCTCGGAGTGAAATGGCTATTGGAGGAGGTGCTTCCGCTCGCGCCAGGCGTTTCGATCGACATTTTCGGGGACGTCGATAAAGCGGTGCGGGCCCGCGACAAATCGCTTTTCGACGCTCATCGAGATCTGTTTCGGGGGCGAGTCCCGCAGATCGAGTCGGTTTACGAGCGGGCCGCTTGCGTGCTGCTCCCGACATTGGAGGGACACGGACTTTCGATCAGGACGGCGGAAGCTCTTTCCAGCGGCGCTCCCCTCATTGCGACGCCGGTCGCGTTTCGCGGCTTAGAGGTCGGCGCGCAAAGGCTTCACAATGTCACGATCGCGGCGGACGCGCCGAGCTTTGCGGCGGCCTTGCGCGCCGCTCACGCCCGCATCGACGACGGCGTCGACATTATGGAGAGCGCCACGAGCGACACGCGCCAATTCTTCGACTCGGTATTCGGCTTCGACGCTTACGTCGGTGCTCTCGCGGAGATCGCCGCAATGATGTTGCCGGCATGAACGAACCGATTGTCGGACGTCAAACCGAGCCTTCGGCGCTTCTCGGCAGGGAAGTGGCGATCGTGCATCCCGCTTGGCATTCTTGCGGGAGCTATCAGTCCATCCTCGGTCAGGTCGAGGCATATCGCGCGATGGGCGCGCATGTGTCGATGGTCGCCGTCAGCACCGATCCAGGCTTCATTCCCGAACGCTCATGGATCTGGCGGTCATATATCGAATCGACGCCGGAGCTCGATTGCGATGCGCGCTTTTATGCCGGCGCGCCGTTGAGCGCCCTTTTCTGTCCGAGCTTCGTTCGCGACGTCGTTTGGCCTTATGCGCATGGCGATCAAGCGATCATTCGAAGGGCGCTCGCGGAGCAAGCGCGATTTTCGAAGAAGCTCGCTGAGCTGTCGTTCGACGTCGTTCACTGCAATCATTTTTTTCTGATGCCTGTCGCGAAGCGCCTCTCCGACGGGCGCTCACCAATTCTTCTCGACAGCCATGATCTTCAAGCCCGCCAGTTCATGCTCATGAACAAAAATATTCCCTGGCTACGCCCGCACGCGACCTATGAGGCGATGCTCGCTATCGAGCTCGAGAGCATGCGCGGGGCCGATCTGCTCTTGCATGTGAACATCGAGGAGCATGAAACATTTTCACAGCTCTTGCCGGAGAAGCTTCACGCTTTGCTCTATCCGGCGGGGCCGGAGGCGCCTCAGGGTCCAGGCGGCGACGACATTGTGATAGTGGCGAGCAACAATACCGCTAATGTCGAAAGCGTCGTCTGGTTCCTTCGCGAGGTTGCGTCGAGGGCGCCAGAGATCGATATCAAAATCATCGGCAACATAGATCTCGGAATGCGCTCGGCAGCGCCCGAGGAATATAGGCGCTATCGCGACTGCTTCGTGGGGCGAGTGGATGATGTGCGATGCGTTTATGAGAATGCACGACTCGTTCTGCTGCCTATGGTCGAAGGCTTTGGCCTGTCGATCAAGACGCTGGAGGCGATGGCGAGCGGGTTGCCGATGATCGCGACATCGGCTGCGCTGCGCGGGATGAAAGACGATGTGATGGGTTTGCGCGAGGTGACGATCGCCGATGATGCCGAGTCGTTTTCGCGCGCGCTGAAGCGGAAAGCTCGTGAGCCCCGTCACACGGAAGCGCAGAGACGAGCGAGCGGGGTAAGAGCGTATTTCGACGCTAATTTTTCGCAAGCTGTCTATCGCCGCAATCTCGAAGCATTGGTCGGATCTCTTCTAGAGAACGGACGTCGGCGATGAAGCCGCGCCACATCGGTTCCGACGCTGCTCCCACCGGATTGCGAGTCGCGGGAGTCGCGCCAGGCGGGACAATTCGCTCCCGCGCGCCGCTGCGCCTAGGCTTCGGCGGCGGCGGCACCGACCTTTCGCCGTTTTGCGACTTGCACGGCGGCGCGGTGCTGAACTGCACCATCGATCGCTACGCATATTGCTATGTGAGCTCGCGCGACGATATGAAGCTGGTGCTGGATGCTCGTGACAGAGGCGTTGTCGAGGCCCATGCCTTCGGGACGCCGATCGACAGCTCCGGCGGGCTACGGCTGCATCGAGGCATATATAATCGGTTTCTGCAGGATGGCTTCCTGTCGCGATCTCGCGGCGTCACGATCGTGACGACGACGGACGCGCTCGCGGGATCGGGGCTGGGAACGTCGTCGGCGCTCGTTATCGCCATTTGCGAGGCGATGCGGGAATATGCCGAAGCGCCTATCGGACTGTATGAGCTGGCGCATCTGGCGTTCGAAATCGAGCGTCGACAGCTTCGGCTGGCGGGCGGCAAGCAGGATCAGTATTCTGCTGCGTTCGGAGGCGTCAATTTCATCGAGTTTCTCGAGAAGGATCGTGTGATCGTCAATCCGCTCCGCGTGCATAGGAATTTTTTGCTCGAGCTCGAATCGTCGCTGGTCATTTGTTTTACCGGGCTGTCTCGGGAGTCGGACACGATCATCCAAGCGCAGATCAGCAGATTGAACTCGAATGATGAGGACGTCATCGCAGCGATGATGGCCCTGAAGGAGGCGGCTTTCGAAATGAAGGCCGCGCTGCTCGCCGGAGATTTGTTCACCTTTGGAGAGATGATGAATCGGTCCTGGCGCTTCAAGAAAAGCACGGCGACGACAATTTCCAACGATCGCGTCGAGCGGCTGCTGAATGTCGGACTCGAGGCCGGCGCCTATGCCTGCAAAGTGTCGGGAGCCGGCGGGGGCGGCTTCCTGATGTTTATGTCGGAGCCGGAGAGCAAATCGGCCGTGATGCGCGCGCTGAACGCTGCGGGTGGGGAAGCGACGCCGGTGCGACTGACTGGAGATGGCGTCGAGGTGTGGACTCGACCCTGAGGCGAGGATCGACCGCTCGGCGGCAAAAGGCGATTTAGCGGTCCCCCGGATTAGCTAGGGCCTGTTGGGATTCAGGATTCCCATTTTTAGCTTGGCGTGATTCAAGCTTTGGATGGATCGATTCGTATTGACGGACGCGCAGTGGGCGAAGATGGAGCCGCTCTGCCTCGGCAAGGCCAGCGATCCCGGCCGCAGCGGCAGGGATAACCGACTTTTCGTGGAGGCGGTGTTGTGGATCGTGCGCACAGGAAGTCCCTGGCGCGATCTGCCGGAGCACTTTGGCAACTGGAGCACCGCATACACGCGTTTTCGCGACTGGGTGAAGGCCGATGTCTGGCAGCGAATGTTCGACGCGGTCTCTGAAGAGCCCGACATGGAATATGTCATGGTCGATGCGACAATCGTGAAGGTCCATCGCCACGGTCAGGGCGCAAAAGGGGGACTTCGAGCCAGGCCATAGGCAAATCCAGAGGCGGCATGACCACAAAAATTCTGGCGCTCACCGATGCGGTCGGCAATCTCGTGCGCTTTCGTCTGATGCCGGGGCAGCGTTTCGACGCCGTCGACGTGCCTCCGTTGATCGAAGGATTGTCTTTCGCGGCGCTGATCGCCGACAAGGCCTTCGACAGCAACGCCATCATCGCAGATCTCGACGAGCGCGGCGCCAAGGTCGTGATTTCACAACACCCGCGCCGCAGTCAGCCGCGCAAAATCGATCTGGAGATGTATAAATGGCGGCATCTGATCGAAAATTTCTTCGGTAAGCTCAAAGAGTTCAAACGCATCGCGATGCGAGCCGACAAGACAGATCAGAGTTTCTCCGACATGATCTATCTCGCTGCCGCCGTGATAAGCTCACGGTGAATCCCAACAGGCCCTAGGCCGTGAGTATGGCGCCGCCATCGACGACAATGTCCTGCATGACGATATGGCTCGCGAGGTCCGACGCCAGAAAGGCGATGACATTGGCGATCTCTTGCGGCGTCGCGATTTTGCCGAGCGGTATGCCGAGCTTGAACGCCTCTGGAAATCCGGCGACGACGCGCTGCTCGGCGTCCGGCGCACGCCACAGGGAGCGCTGCATGGGCGTATCAGTCGAGCCAGGAGAGACGAGATTGCATCGCACTCCGAAGGGCGCAAGCTCCAGCGCGACGCAATGCGTCAGGCTGGCGAGCGCCGCCTTCGACGCGCAATAGGCCGCCATCGACATGCGTGGAACATGCGCCGCATTGGAGCCGACTGTCACCACGGCGCCGGAGCGCTGGCGCTTGAATTGCGCGATCGTGTTGCGGAGCAGATGAAAGGCGCCCGAGACATTGACGTCGAAAGACGCGCGCCAATTCTCGAGGCTCACCTCCTCCGTCGCGCCGAGACGCAGAATTCCCGCCGCATTGACGAGCACATCCAGCCGCCCGGATTCGTCCAGCAGATGCGCACAGGCGCGCTCGGCCTGCGCGTGATCGGCGAGGTCGACGACGAGCGTGCGAAAGGGATAGCGCGCTTCGGCGAAGGCTTTGTCCAGCCCGACGACATTCGCGCCCAGCGCGACGAATGTCGTCGCGGCGCAAAGGCCGATCCCCTGCCCAGCGCCCGTCACCCAGACGCTCTTGCCGTCGAAACCCATCTGCAAGCTCGGTGCAGAATTCATCTCGCCCCTCCTTTCGTGACGATGGTGGTCACGCCGCTGCGAGCTTGCGCTCGATCAACGCCCACCAGCCGTCGAGCGTCGGATTATCGGCGAGATCGACGAAGCCGATCTCGACGCCGAGCTTGCGCCATTCTGTCACCAGCGTCATGACGCGAATGGAATCGAGCCCATAGTTCATGAGATTTTCGTTTGGATCGAAAGTCTCCCCGTCGAGCGAGATGAGGGATCGCACGCGGGTCTCGACTTGCGCGCGCGTCAGGCGCGGCGCCGGCGCGCCGATCAGCGCATCCGCGGCGGCGACGACGCCGCAGCGGCCGGCGACAAGACGCAAGGTCATGTCGTGGTCTTCGGGCGAGAAATCGGCGATGGCGTCGCCGACGACGAAGGTCTCGATATCGCGCATGAAGGAATCGAGCGCTGTCGTCAGGCATCCGATATGCCCATAGACGCCGCAGATCACGAGCTGATCGCGCCCCCACTCTCTCATCATCGCTTCGAGCGGCGAGCGCTGGAACGCGCTGTAGCGCCATTTGACGAGCACCGTATCGTCGCTTTCGGGCGCGAGCGCGGCGGCTATGTCCTTCAGCTGCGGATGCGCGTTCAGTCCCGGCCCCCACATATCATTCAGTAGACCGCGATCCTTTGGGCTCTGGTCGATCGGCTGCGCCGTGTAGACGACAGGAACGCCGCGCGACTTGCAGAAAGCGCGCAACGCCGCGACATTGGCGACGAGCTGCGCGACGAGCGGACTCTCATCGCCGAAGAAATGCAGGAAATAATCCTGCATGTCATGAATGAGCAGCACGGCGCGCTTCGGCGCGAAAGTCCAGCCGACCTTGTTCTTCGGAAAATCCTCGGGCCGCGGCAAAGAATAGGTCGGAAGCCGGGGAATGGCCATTGTCGTTTCCTCTCCACGCATCAGGAAGCGGGTCTGCTCGAGACGAGATCGCGCAAGGCGCGCTTGTCGATCTTGCCGGCGGCCGTGACCGGCAGCCGCTCGAGAAATTCGAATCGATCCGGCAGCTTGAATTCCGCCACGCCGAGCGCGCGCAAATGTTTGCGCAGAGCGAGCGGCCGCACATCGCCGCGCGCCACGACACAGGCGCAGCTCTTCTCGCCCATCAGCGCGTCGGGAGTCGCGACCAGCGCGGCGTCGGCGACTTGCGCGTGCGTCAGCAGCAGATTCTCCAGCTCCTTGGCCGCGAATTTCTCGCCGCCGCGGTTGATCTGATCCTTCTTGCGTCCGACGACTTGAATATGTCCCGTCTCTGTCATGCGCACGAGATCGCCGGAGCGGTAGAAGCCCTCGGCGTCGAAGGCGCGGGCGTTCTGCTCGGCGGCGCGATGATAGCCGCGGAATGTGTAAGGCCCGCGCGTCATCAATTCGCCGATCTCGCCGGAACCGACGGGCGCGCCCTGCGCATCGACGATCTTCACCTCGTCGTCCTCGCACATGGGCCGTCCCTGCGTCGTGAAGATCGTCTCCTCGTCATCATCGAGGCGCGTATAGTTCACCAGCCCTTCGGCCATGCCGAACACTTGCTGCAAGCGGCAGCCGAGCGTCGCAGGAATGCGCCGCGCGACCGTATCGGCGAGCCGCGCGCCGCCGACCTGCAGCAGGCGCAGGCTCGAAAGCGGCGCCTCGTCGGCCACGGCCTCCAGCCAGAGCATTGCGATCGGCGGCGCGACGGCGGCGATGTCGACGCCATGGCGGCGGATGAGATCGAAGCAGACGGATGGGCTCGGGTCCGGCGCCAGCACGACTGTTCCGCCCATGTGAAACACGCCGAGCGCGCCGGGCGAGCTGAGCGGAAAATTATGGGGCGCCGGCAGCGCGCAGAGATAGCGGCTATTCTCGGTCAGGCCACATATTTCGGCGCTGCGGCGCAGGCTGTAATAATAGTCGTCATGCGTGCGCGGAATGAGCTTTGGCGTTCCCGTGCTGCCGCCCGACAATTGCAGAAGGGCGACCTCTTGTGGCGCGGAGCCGCGCAGCTCTCGCGCCGAGACGTCGTAGCGACGCTCAGCGAAAGGCGCGAGGCTTTCCGCATAAGACGTCTCGCCGAGAATCTGCACGACGCGCAGCGCCGGAATAGCGATCTGCAAGGCTTCGACATAAGCGCCATTGGCGAATAGCGGATGCCGCGCGCAGGCGATGAGCAGCGCGGGGCGTATCTGATTCGCATAGGCCGACAGCTCGAGGCGGTTATGGCTGAACAGCGCATTGACCGGCGCGACGCCGATCTTCAGCAGAGCGAAGAACACCGCGTAGAATTCGGCGACATTCGGTAGCTGCACGAGCGCCGTGTCGCCGGCGCGCAGGCCCTGGCGCGAGAAGCCGATGGCGAGGCTCGTCGACCAGGCGTCGAGCTCTGCGTAGCTGAAGCGGCGCTCGCCGCAGATGATCGCCGTGGCGTCGGGCGCGATTTCCAGCCGCTTCGTGAGGAGAGCAGTCAAAGGCTCGCCGCGCCAATAACCCTTCTCGCGATAGCGGCGCGCGAGAACTTCGGGCCAGGGAGTGAAATCGACGCTCATTGCGCGATCCCCCGCTCGACGCCGAAAGCGCGCAGCATGGTGGCGAGCTTGGCTTCGGTCTCCGCCCATTCGGCGCGCGGGTCGGAGGCCTCGACGATCCCCGCTCCGGCGAACAGGCGCACGACCATCTCGTTCACTGTGCCGCAACGAATGGCGATCGCCCATTCGCCATCACCGCTCTCATCGCACCAGCCGACGATCCCGGCGAAGAAGCCGCGATCGAAAGGCTCCAGCCGCTCGATCAGCATGCGCGCTTGCGCGGTCGGCGACCCACATATGGCCGGCGTCGGATGCAGCAGGCTCGCGAGTCGCAGAGCGGAGAGACGTCCGTCGGCGAGCTCGCCGGAGATAGCGGTCGAGAGATGCCACATGGTCGGCGTGTTCATCAGCGCCGGCTCGTCCGGGATGCGCAGCTCGGCGCATAAGGGCTCGAGCAGACGACGAATTTCGTCGATCACGAGCCTGTGCTCGAAGTTATCCTTGCTCGATTGCAGGAGACGGCGCCCGACGCGCGCGTCCTCTTCCGGCTCTGCGACGCGCTTCGCCGAGCCTGCCAATGGATTGGAGCGGATGGAGCCGCCGATCTTGCGGATCAGCAGCTCGGGACTCGCGCCGAGCAGAACGCCGCCGTCGGGCAAGGGCGCATGGAAATGATAGCCGGCGGGATTTTGGCGCCGCAGAATTTCGAGAATCGCGACGGCGTCGACACGCTCGGCGAATTCGATCTCGAGAATGCGCGACAGCACCGCCTTGCGCGCATGGCCGTCGCGAAAATTGGCGACGGCCTGGGCGACGGCCTCCTCGAAGCCGCTCTGTCCCGGCACGCTGCGATACCAGAGCGCGGGAACACTGGCCTTCGCCTCCGGCGCGCTCGTCGCCATGCGCGGCGCGCTGATGCGATGCGTCTTTGGCGCGAAGAGGAAGGAGGGCTGACGCGAGTCGAAGGGGATAGCGCCGACGACGATCGGATGATCCTGTCCCGCGCGACGCGCTCTTGCCAGCGCGGCGTCGACCGCCGCCTGTAGAACGCTGTCTGCGCCCCCGCCGCCGATCGCTGGCGTGCGTATTCGCTCGAAAACGCCATAGGCCTCTATGGCGAAATGGGGCGAGCTGAACAGAAACGACGGCTTTTCGGCCTGCGCCGAAATCTCTCTGGAAGGCCTTTCTGCGACAATCGCGTCCATCGGAGCGCTCCTTTGTGGACGAATGAGATCGGTCGAGCGGGACGCGCGCTCCCAGCCGCGGCGGCAGGCGCCGCCGCGTCAGCGAAGAAAGCGGTCCCTCGTTTGGTTCTGAGCGTCGCGCCTCAACCGGAGGGCGCGAGGCTCTGCTTTTCCTTTTCGATCGCCGCGCCTTCGGCCGCGGGTTCGGCCGGCGATCGGCGCAACGCGCCAAAGACCGCCGCCATCGGCAAGAAGGTGAGAAGAGCCGCGAGGCCGAAGACGCCCACCGCCGGCGCGGGCGGGAGCATCCCTCCGAGCAGACCGAGCAGGAGCGCGCCGAGCGCGTCGCCCACGATGAATTGCGCGGTCCAGAGTCCGTTGACGCGCCCGCGCAGCCGGTCCGGCGTGTTCTTCTGCACCAGCGTGAATTGCAGCAGCGAGACGATGGAGCCGAGATAGCCGTAGACGACGAGGACGAGCAGCGCCGGAACCAGTCCGCCGACTGCGCCGAGCGCGGCCAACGCCGCGAATGCGGCCGCGGCGCAGGTGAGCAGAGCGAGGCCCGGACGCGCGAGGCGCGCGACGAAGCCGCTCGTCGTCGCGCCGAGAGCGGCGCCGAGCGGAACGGCGGAATACATGAGCCCCGCATCGGCCGGGCCGTCCCCATAGGCGCTCGCGAGCGCCGGAAACAGCACGCGCACGCCGCCGGCGAGGCTCGCCAGCGTCCCCACCGCGACCACGGCGCCGACGATGCGATTTTCGAAAAGATAGCGCACGCCCGATAGAAGCGCGCGCGCCGGCGTCTCTGGGCTCACTCCTTCGGGCGGCAGCGGCGGCAGGCGCAGCAGCGGCGCCAGCGTCGCCAGCACGCCGGCGGCGGCGCAGGCATAGGTCCAACCGACGCCCGCCGACATGATGAGCAGGCCGCCGAGCGCCGGCGCGGCGACGCCGCCGAGCCGCATGGCGATCATATTGAGCGCGCCGGCGGCGGCGAGATTCTCGCGTCCGACGATGGCCGGCGTCGCGGCGAGCAGCGCCGTCACGCCCAATGCGCTGAAGAAACCGTCCCAGGCTGCGAGCGCATAGACGACGGCGAGCGAGGGCGAGACCGCAAGCCCGTTGAGGGCGAGCGCGACGAAGCCGAGGCCGCAGGTTCCGCGCGCGAAGAGGATGAGCTTGCGGCGGTCGTGGCGATCCGCCAGCACGCCGCCCGCGAGGAGGCCGACGAAAGCCGCGACGCCGCCGAAAGCGACGACGAATCCGGCGGCCGCGGGTGAGCCGGTCAGCTGCAACGCCTGCACGGGAACCGCGACGGTGAGCAGGCCGAGCGCGAACAGCGACAGCGTCCGCGCCACGAACACGACGCGGAAATCGCGATTGTCGCGCAACAGGCTGAAATCGGTCAAAATGCGAGATTTGGTCATGTTGGTCCGATCGCTGGAGAATCTGCGGAAGAAGCGTGCGAGGGCGCTCATTCGGGACCTCGCTTCGCGTCGATCGTGACGAGAATCTCGTTCAGCGCGGGGCCGAGTTCCCGCAGCATGCGCGGCGAGATGATTTCGGTATGCGGACAATCGAAGGCGACGAATTTCAGCGCGCCGACATAGGGCCGCCAGGTCTCCTCGACGTCCATGCCTTCCGGCAGAGTGCGCAGCGCGACGAAGAGCGTCGCCTCGCCTTCGTAGCGAGGCGTCCGCGCCGAGGCGAGAAGGCGGACCGAGTCCTCGTAATTGGCCATGATATGGCCAAACATCTCCGCCTTCTCGCGCGCGAGCGTCGAATCGAGCGCTTCTTGCGAAGCGTCCATGAACAGCGCCTTCTCGCGCTCGATCTCCGCTTCGCCCGCCGCATCGAGCGGCTTGCTCCAATCCTGGATTTCCGACGGATAGGTGTCGAGCAGGCCGAGAAAAGCGATCTCCTCGCCCTCCGCCGAAAGCCGCGCCGCAATGGCTTGCGCCACGACGCCGCCGAGCGAATAGCCGAGCAGCCGATAGGGACCGCGCGGCTGAATCTCGCGCAGCGTCGCGAGATGCCGGTCGCAAACGTCCTCCATATTGCGGCAGGAGGCGATCGGCCCCGAAGGCCGCGGCGATTGCAGCGCGATCACCGGCCAATCGCTGCGCAGATAGCGCGTCAGCACGCCGAATTGCCAGGAGAAGCCCGAGGCCGGATGGATGCAGACGAGCGGCGGCCCCTCGCCCGCGCGCAGTCGCAGCGTCTCGGCGAAGCCGGCGCGGCGATCCTCCTCGCGCCGCTCCGCGAATAATTCGCGCGCGAGGCTCTCGACGCTCGGCGCGGCCATCAGCTGGCCGACCGAGACGGAGACCTTCATCTCGCGCTGAGTATCCGCGGCGAGGCGCATCGCCAGCAGCGAATGTCCGCCGAGCGCGAAGAAATCATCGTCCGCGTCGAGCTGGTCGACGCCGAGCGCGCGAGCGAAGAGATCGGCGAGCGCCATCTCGACGCCGGGCGTCGGCTTGCGTCCGTGGCGGCGCGGCGCAGCCTCCGGCTCCGGCAGCGCCTTGCGATCGAGCTTGCCGCTGGCGGAGAGCGGAAATTCCGGCAAGCGCACAATAGCCGTCGGCGTCATATGCGCCGGAAGCCTCTGCGCCACAGCACGGCGCAGCGCCTCGACGTCGATCTCGACGCCCGCGACCACATATCCAATGAGCCGCCGTTCATCCGCGCCGACGAGGCCGCCCGCCGCGGAGACTCGCGCGACGACCGCCGCCTGTTCCACGCCAGGCTGCTCGGCGAGGACGCTCTCGATCTCGCCGAGCTCGATGCGCTGGCCGCGAATCTTGATCTGATCGTCGCTGCGCCCGAGATAGTCGAGCGCGCCGTCCGGCCGCCGGCGGACGATATCCCCGGTGCGATACATTCGCTCGCCCGCGGCCTGCGGATCGGCGACGAAACGGCTCGCCGTCAGCGACGGCCGCCGCAAATAGCCCTCGGCGAGCTGGACGCCGGTCAGATAGAGATCGCCGGCGACGCCGATCGGCGCCTCCCGCAGCCAGGCGTCGAGCACGCGCACGCCCGTGTTCCAAACGGGCCTGCCGATCGGAACGCCCGTCGTCTCGAGGCCCGCGAGGGCCGCGCCGAAGGCCGGTTGAAAGGTCACGTCCACCGCCGCCTCGGTCGGACCGTAGAGATTGTGCAGCGGAACGCCGAACAGCGCCCCGAAGTCTTCCGCCAGCTCGCGCGACAGCGCCTCGCCGCTGCAGAAGACGCGGCGCAGACTCTCCGCCTCGGCGGCACGCGCGGCGTCGGTCGCCGCGACGAAGGCGGCGAGCATGGAGGGAACGAAATGCAGCGTGGTGACGCGATGCGCGCGGATGAGCCGCAGAATCTCCGCGGGATCGCGATGCGCCTCCGGCGGCGCCATGACGAGAGCCGCGCCTGCCATCAGCGGCCAGAAGAACTCCCAAACGGAGACGTCGAAGCTCGATGGCGTCTTCTGCAGCACGACGTCGCCGGCGCCGAAGCCATATTCGTGCTGCATCCACAGCAGCCGGTTGACGATGGCGCGATGCGAGACGACGACGCCCTTCGGTCGGCCCGTGGAGCCAGATGTGTAGATCACATAGGCCGGATCATCGGGCGTGACGGGAGAGACGAAATCCGCCTCCTCCGCTTCGTCGATCTGCGGCACGAGGTCGAAGGCGAGCAGCGGCGCCAGCCCCTCGAACCGGCTTGCCGACGCCTCGTCCGTGACGATGAGGCGCGGCGCTCCGTCCTCGACCATGAAGTGGAGACGCTCGTCGGGATAGCTCGTGTCGAGCGGCAAATAGGCGGCGCCGGCCTGCTGCGCCGCCATCAGCGCGACGGCGAGCCGCGCCGAGCGCGGCAATGCCACCGCGACGAGATCGCCGCGCCCGACCCCGGCCTCGGCGAGCGCGCGCGCCAATCGCGCAGCGTCCGAGGCGTCTTCAGATCGTCGCGCATCAGCCGCTGCGCGGCGCGACCGGATCGGCTTCGCCTGTCAGATCGATGAAGTCCGGCTCCGGCAGATCGACCGCTTGCACATTGTTCGGCACGAGCTGCGCAGGCCCCTCCTCCGTCTCCACGAAGTGCGCATGGACGAGATCGGCCTCCGCGAGCCCTAGACGGACCGCGGCGCTGAAGCAGGCGACGTCCACCCTGCCGTTCAGCTCGACATATTGCGCGACGACATAAGCGTTGGCGGCGGCGGCGAGCTGCTCCGCCATCCATATGCCGGGCTGCGCCGCGACGAGCGGAAGCGTCTGTGCAGCCGCGAGCGGCCGCTCTGGAGCGATGTCTGCGAGCACGATCAGTCCTTTGAAAATCGAAACGTCACGAAACAAAACAGGCGCGAAACGACGCGTCAGCCGGCCTCTGCGCATGGGCGCATGTCGATCCAATGATCGTCGACATATTGCATGCATTGCAGGCGCGTCCCCGGACCGAAGACACGGCGCCATCCTTTCGGATCGGCGGAGAAATCGGGCCACAGGCTGTATTGCGCCCGGGAGTTGACGAGAACGACGAAGCTCAGACGCTCGTCGTCGAAGGGATTGATCTGCGCGTCATCCATGGATGTCGTCTCCTTCACCAGCGCCGACCGCAACAGCGCATCCGCTCGAAGAAACTGGAATTGCGGAGCCTGGGGCCGGCTCCTGCCCTCGCGTCGACCAGACGCTGTCCGACGGCCCCAGCTCCACGCGGCGCGCCGTTACGCGCGCCATAGCCACAAAGCAGAGCGCCGCGCACAAAGCGACGATATCGACGCCGACACTGATCGGATCGGCCGCCGCCCAAGGCCCGAGGCTTGGCTCCGCCAGAGCGACCGCGCTGGTGAGGGGAAGCGAGAGAGCGCCGACCGCCGCGACATAGGCCAGCTCGATTCCAGCGCGCGCCGCGCCGCGCAGAAACGCGAAGGCGAGAACGCCGAAGAACACGGCGTGATAGATTCCATGTCGCCACGCCTCGACGTCCTCGACATGGCCATAGAGCCATTTGGTGGAGGCAATGGCGAAAGAGAGCGCGCAGACGCATCCTGAGCACACGCCGATCGACGCCGCCGCCATGAGGCGCGAGGCCGTCGTTTGCATGACCTGCTCCCCATGGCGACGCACGGTCCGCCGACGCGATTCGATCCATAAAAGATTGCCGGAATAGAACAGGAAGGCGCCGGCGAGGCCGAGGAAGAAATAGGCCCAGCGCACGGGCTCGCCACCATAGCTGCCGAAGTGCAGCGCGAAGAATGGCGATACGGCGGCCGTCCAGCCGCTCTGCTTCTCCGGGAGATAATCCACATTGACGACTTCTCCGGTCGCGCCACGCACGACGGCGAAGCCGCCGCCACGCGACAGAAAGCGCGGATCCTCTCCGACGACGCGCACCAGCGCGCCGCGCGTATCCGCGTCGCGATAATGCAGGCTGATCGGCGAGAACTGCGGCGAGACGGATTCGACGGCCGCGGCCAATTCCGCGACCTTCTTCATCGGCGCCTTCTGCTCGTCGCGCTTTGCGCCTCCGAAAGGGCCGGTCGAGCGCATGATCGTCGGCAGCCTGCCATCGTAGACGACATGATCCAAAGCGTCATAGATCGGCTCGTGCAGGCCGAACACCACCGCTGTCAGCGCGATGACGAGATGGAAGGGGAAGCTCGCGACGCCGACGAGATTATGCGCATCGAGCCACATTCGCTTAAGATTCGCGGTGAGTCGTAGCGCCAGAAAATCCTTGGCGATGGAGGGCAGAACCAGCATGAGGCCGGAGACGAGCGCTAAGGCATAGACGGCGCTCACGACGCCCATCACGGTCGTTCCCGTCTCGCGGTCGAGAGGGAGGCCGGCGGTTCGATGGATCGAATCCACAAAGGCGCCGACGCCGAAAGCGTTCGAGCGCTCAGTGCGCAATTCGCCGTCCGCGCCGAGCGTCGCCGACCAGACGACATCGTCGTTGCGGCTCTTGCGCCAAGTCAAGCGGGCCGGCTCGTTCGCTGTCGCGAGCCGGAGCGTGAAGTCTTTGGCCGCCTCGGGCCGCGCCGCCAATGTCTTCTCGATGAGACGATCGGCGTCCTCGGTCGCAATGGAGCCGCCGGTGGGAGGCGAAGCCCAATGGGAGAGCGGCTCCGCGAAGACGGTGAGCGCGCCGGCGTAGAAGCAGACGAAGAGCAGCATGCCGGTCACAATGCCGGTCCATGTGTGAACGCTCTTGTAGAGCCGCAAGATCTCGCCGCGCATGTCTCGTCCTCAGTGCAGAAGTCGCCGACAGAGATAGAGTCCGCCGAAGGCGAGAAGATTGGCGCCGCCCAGCCACAGAAAGGCGGCGCGTCCGCTGCGAAACAGAAAGACGAGACTGGCGACGCCGAGCCAGATCGGCGCAACGAGCCACATGACGAATTGATATTTGTTGCGCGCCTCGAGGCCGCCGGGGCCGGCGACGGCGAAGAGGCCGGCGAGAGCGACCGCCAATGTGAAGCCCAGCGAAGTGCCGGCCACGCTTTTGCTCAGCCAATCGGAGCGAAACTCGGCCATGCCTATTTCTTCCCTTTCAGAGCCACGAGGCTCGGCAGCGCGATCAACAGCGGCATCAGCGCGGCGAGCGTCGCGAAGAAGGCGGTCGAGGATTCGAGACGTATCGTCCAGACCAACCAAGCGGCGAGGAGAAAGGCCGCCGCAAAGAGGCCCGCCTTCCGCCACCGAAGGCGCGAGAGCGATTGGCGCGGCGAGGCGAGATAGAGACAGGCTGCGCCGGCGACGACGAGGGCGAGAGCCGATGAAGTGATGAGCGCCGCCGACATTTCGCTGTCCTCAGAAATCGACAGTCGCGGACAGGAGAACCGTTCGCGGCGAGCTCAATGTGACGATGCCATCCGCGAAATAGGACCCGGCCCAATAATTGTGATCGAGCAGATTATTCGCATTGGCGCGGAAGGTGACCTTCTTGTCGAGCAGCTGTGTCGAATAGCGCAGGCCCGCGTCGAGACGCGCCCATTCGGGAATTTTCTGCGTGTTGGCGGAGTTGACGAATTGCGCGCTCGTGTAGACGACGCGCCCTTCGAGCGTCAGCCCCGGAACGAAAGGCGTATCCCATTCGCCGCCGAGATTGACCTGCCATTTCGGCGTGCCATATGCCGTCTTGCCGTCGAGCTGGCCATTCGCCGTCTTGGTGAGCACGCCGATCGTATAGGAAGCGCCGCCGAGAATGCGCACGCCTTCGACGACCTCGCCGAACACACTCCACTCTATGCCCTGGTTTCGCTGGCGCCCGTCGGAATTGTAGACGTTTCCGCTCTTGATGAGGCTCGGCTTCTCGATCTCGTAGAAGCTCAGCGTGTTGGCGACCGTTCCGGCGTCCCATTTGACGCCCGTCTCGATCTGCCGCGATTTATAGGGCGGAAACATCTGATTATAATTCGCAGCCGCCGTGTCGGTGACGCGGTCGCCCTGGGTCAGGCCCTCGATGTAATTGGCGTAGAGCGACATGGGTATCGGCAGAGGCTTGATGATGAGGCCGAAAGCGGGAGTCACCGCGCTGTCGTCGTAATAATTCGTCTCGGCGCCGGTCGTCGTATTATAGCTCTTCGTCTGAACACGCTGCGCGCGCAGGCCGAGAATGAGCTGCGCGCGATCGTCGAAAGCCGAGAGCGTATCGGCGAGGGCGATGCTCGACAGCGTCGTATCTGTCGACTTCGGCGCTTCTCCCGGATCGCGCGCCATGAGCGGCGTGACGGGAAAATAAATGCTCGACACAAAGGTCGAGCTGCGCTGAAAGGTCGAGCCGGTCTTCGATTCGAGATTGGCCGCGCTCAAAGACAATCGGTGGCCGATGTCGAAAGTTCTGAAATCGGCGCGCAGTCCGCCTTGAAACGAAATCGTGTCGGTATAGCCGCGCAGATTAATGGCGGTTCCGCTGTAGCGGCCGAGGACATTGACATTGGTCGCGACGGTCGAATTCGTCAGCCCGTTGAAGCGCGCGTCGATCGCGCCGGCGCTCGCGAACAGGGTGACATTGTCGGCGAGATCATATTCCACGCGCCCCATGGCGCCGGAATTGTTCATTCGGCCAGAGAGTCCGCGGAAGATATTATTGCTGGAATCCGGCGCGGCGGCGACGCCGGTTCCGGTGAAGCTCGCCATCATCGGGACGCCGCCGCGCGCGATCTCCTGGTTGAAATAGGCGTCGAGCGCGATGCGCAGCTTCTCGCCCCGATAGTCGAGCGCGAGCGCCTCGAGCCCGCGTTCGCGCGATTGATAGTCGAGCGTCGTGTCGCCGCCACGATAGGCGCCATTGAAGCGAACGCCGAAGGCGTTGTCCTGGCCGAAGCGCCTACCGACATCGATATGCGTTCCGAATTGCGAATTCGACGTATAATCGGCGGTGACGCTCGTCACGGGCGTGTCGCCGGCCTGCTTGGTGACGAGATTGATCGATCCGCCGACGGCGCCATAGGGAGCCATGCCGCTCAACAGCGCGGCCGGCCCCTTCAGCACCTCGACGCGCTCCAGAAACTCCGTCGGCACGCGGCCATCCGGCGCGACGCCATAGAGTCCGTTGAGCGCCGTCTCGCTGACGAGAACGGAAAAGCCGCGAATGCGGAAATTCTCGCGGACCTGACCGGAAGACACGGTGAAGCGCACGGAAGGATCATTCTCGAGCACGTCGGAGAGCGTGCGCGCCTGCTGGTTCTCGATGAGCTTCGACGTGTAGCTCGTCACATTGAAAGGCGTGTCGAGAAAATCGCGATTGCCGAGCATTCCGAGACGCGCGCCGCGCGCGGCCTGGCCTCCCGCATATTCCTTCGGAAGATTGCCGAGCTCGGCTTGCGATGGAGCCGGAAACAGCACGGGCGCCGCAGATGGCGTCGCGCCGACGGGCGGCGAAGGCGCGCGCCTCTGCGCCGGCGTTGTCGCAGCACGAGCTCGCGCTCGCCCGACATGCGCGGCGGCTGCGTTCTGCCGAACGACCGGCCGCGGCTTCTCTTTGGGCGCATCGACTGCGACAGCGGGCAATGACGTGACGCCCGGCTCCGCATGCGCGGGGCCATCGACGCCGAGAAGCAAAAGCGCCGCCGCGCTAAGCAGCCTGCCCCCATCCATGCAGCTATCGGGCCGTGATTTTACTTGAGACCGACTGGATATCCGAGGCAAGCGAGGGCTGCGCATTTCGACATATACCTTATTTTGCTCATATATCGTAACTGTATTAATAGTATTAACCGAAACCCATGAGGTCAATAGTGGCGACGCTTATATTGAAACAGTTACGAATAGCAATTTGTATATATTAAACAAAAATATGTGCGGCATCAGCGCCCAAATGTGGAATTGTTATACTTTCAAACAAGCGCAATCCTCGGGCTCGGCCGGCCTCTCCGACGTGATCGCTCGCGCCGACTTAGACCAACCCTCCGAGAGGCCGACTCACATGAGGGATTTCCGAGTCGCCTGAAATTTGATTCGACCTGGCGAACACATGGAGGTTCGTCATGGCGGCGGCGATTGGGCTTCGGGGCGATTACGACGCACGCTCCTTGCGGGCGAAGCGAAGCGTTCGAAGGGCGGGGCGCAAGCGCGCCGTCTTCTCGCCCTGGCGTCGGTCTACGACGGCGGCGCGCGCAGCGAGGCGGCGAAGATCGGCGGCGTCACTCTCCAGGTCGTTCGCGACTGGGTGCGGCGTTTCAACGCCGAGGGGCCCGACGGGCTCGTCGACCGCAAGGCGCCCGGAGAACCCCTCGCGGCTCGACGACGCACATCGCGCCGCACTGGCGGCGCTCATCGAAGAGGGGCCGACGCCTGCCATTCATGGCGTCGTGCGCTGGCGGATCGTCGATCTATGTCAGTGGCCATTCGAGGAGCTTCGCGTCGTCGTCTCGGAACAGACCATGAGCCGCGAACTGTGCAAAATGGGCTATCGCAAGCTGTCGGCGCGGCCGCGTCATCATGCCCAGGCCGAAGGCGCTATCGAGGATTTTAAAAAAGTTTCCCAGCTCGTCTGGAGGAAATCGCGCGCGAAAAGCGCGTCGCCTCCGACAAAATAGAAATCTGGTTCGAGGACGAGGCGCGCATCGGCCAGAAGAACAAGATCACGCGCCGATGGGCGAAACGCGGATCGCGGCCGAGCGCGCCCCACGATCAGCGCACCGCCTCGACCTACATATTCGGTGCCATCTGTCCAAAGGACGGCAAGGGCGCGGCGCTGGTTCTCCCCGCCTGCAACACCTATGCGATGAGTCTGCTCCTCGTCGAAATCAGCAAAGCTGTCACGCCAGGCGCCCACGCCGCTCTCGTCATCGACCGCGCCGGCTGGCACATGACCGACAAGCTGGTCGTGCCGTCCAACATCACGCTTGTTCCGTTGCCGGCGAAATGTCCAGAACTGAACCCGGCCGAAAACGTCTGGCAGTTTCTGCGCGAGAACTGGTTGTCCAACCGCGTCTTCAAATCCTACGACGATATCGTCGATCATTGTTGCGCCGCCTGGAACAAGCTCATCGACCAGCCGTGGCGCATCATGTCCATCGGGCTGCGTGAATGGGCGCATGGGTTTTGATCAGTGAGGATTGGGATAAGTCCGGCGAACATAGCGCCAACCCGACCGCGAGAAAAATTCGCGATACAGAACCACAGACTGCACCGCAACCCGGCTCCTTCAACGCTCCGAGGGCGCGGGTCTCCAGCCGCCTCCTAGGGCCATCATCAGATTCGCGCTCGCAGTGAGCCGGCGCTGCCGAATTTGCAGCGCAGTCTCTTCATTGGAAAGCGCAGTTGCTTGCGCCGTGACCACTGCCGTATAGGCCGAGGCTCCCGCCTTGTATTGATTGAGCGTGATCTCGACGGCGTGCTGCGAGACTCGAACCGCTTCCGACTGCGCTGAGGCTTGTCGGGCGAGGAGGCGAAGATCGGAGAGTTGATCCTCCACCGCCTGGAAGGCGGCGAGCACGGTTTGGCGATAATTGGCGACGCTCTGTTCATATGCCGCTCGAGCAGCGTCGACGGTCGCTTCGCGCGCGCCTCCGTCGATCAGCAGCAGACTGCCGCTTGCCGCCAGCGACCAAGCGGCGTTGCTGGCCGAGATCAGCGGCGGCACGCCCGAATAGCCGGCGACGGCTGCGAGGTCGATGGTCGGAAAATAGGCCGCAATCGCGACGCCGATCAGCGCATTCTGCTGTTGCATCTTGCGCTCCGCCTCAGCGATGTCCGGCCGACGCTCGAGCAGTGAGGACGGAAGCGCGGCGGGAGACGTCGGAACAGCGCGGGGCAACTCGCCGCGCGGAATCGACAGATCGGACGGAGGCTTGCCGATCAGCAGCGCGATCGCATGTTCGTATTGCGCGCGTGAGACCTCCGCGCCGATGGCCGAGGCGCGCGTCGTCTCGAGTTGCGTCTGAGCAGTAATCACATCCGACAGGGCGGCGACGCCCGCGGCATATTGGTTCTGCGTAATCTTCAGGCTGCGTTCGTAGGCGCGCGCCGTGTCGTTCAGCAGACGCGCCAGCGAGTCCTGATAGCGCAGTGAGAAATAGTCGGTGACGAGCGTCGCTTGCGCAGAGAGCGTCAAATCGGCGAGCTGCGCAGCGCTAGCTCCCGCGCTGGCTTCAGCGCTCTCGATCTGACGGCGGGTCTTTCCCCATAGGTCGATCTCCCAGCTCACCGTGGCTTCCGCCGTCTGCGTCGTGGCTATCGATCCGGAGCTGCGCGCACGCGTCGAAGAGCCGCTGGCCGACAGGCTCGGGAACAGGCTCGACTGATCCTCACGCACGACGGCGAGCGCTTGCCGATAGGCTGCCTCATAGGATTTCAAATTTTGGTTGTCGATCGCGACCAGCGGAACGAGCTTGTCGAGCATCGGATCCTTGAACACGCGCCACCAGTATCCGCGATCGGCGCCGTCGGCCGGCTCGGCGATCTTCCAGCCTTTCGGCGCCTCTTTGAACGCGACGGGCGTGGCCACGTCGGGTCGCAGATAATCCGGGCCGACCATCAGACAACCCTGAAGCGACAGCAGCGCGCCGCAGAGGCAGAAGAACATCGAAAAGCGCTTCATTCCGCGAGCTCCGCGACACTCGACCCCGGAAAGACGCGCCGCCAGAACCGGCGCGACCACAGCCGGAGGCGATCGAGATAGAGATAGACGACGGGAGTCGTATAGAGCGTCAGCAATTGGCTGACGATCAGCCCGCCGATGATAGAGACGCCGAGTGGACGCCGCAGCTCGGCGCCGACGCCTTGATCGAGCACCAGCGGCGCGGCCCCGAGCAGTGCCGCGAAGGTCGTCATCATGATGGGGCGAAAGCGCGCGAGGCAGGCGCGATGTATCGCCTCGGCTGGCGGCAGGCCGTCCTCCCGTTCTGCTTGCAGCGCGAAATCGACGATCATTATGGCGTTCTTCTTGACGATGCCGATGAGCAGGAACACGCCTATGAGCGCGATGACGGTGAAATCCGAGCCGGCGATGATCAATGCGAGCACGGCGCCGACTCCCGCGGAGGGGAGAGTCGAGAGGATCGTCAGCGGATGCACATAGCTCTCGTAGAGAATTCCGAGCACGGCGTAGACGGCGAGAAGCGCCGATCCGATCAGCAGCGGCATGGTTCCGATGAGCGACTTGGACGCGCCGGCCGAGCCGCCGAAAGAGCCGTGGATCGAGCTCGGCAAATGGATCTCTGCGACCGCCGTCTCGATCGCGGCGGTCGCATCGGCCAGTGTCCTCCCCGGCGCGAGATTGAAGGAAATCGTCGCTGCGGCGGCCTGGCCTTGGTGGTTGATCTGGACTGGGGTCGTCGTCGCCTCGAGCCGCGAGAAGGCGGTGATCGGAATCATCGCCGCCCGGCTGGAGCTGATGGCGGCGGCGCTCGACGCGCGGCCGCCGCTGCTCGTGGCAATCGAATTGGTCGCCTTGTTGCGCGCTGAGGAGCTTCCGGAGGTCGACCGCGTCGAGCTGTTCGTCGAGGAGGTCGACACGGTCCCATCGGTGGCGTTGGTGGAGGAACTCCCGCTCGCGGTCTCTCCCGAGGTGCTGACATAGATCTGCTCGATCGAGGAGGGATCCTGCAGATAGCGCGGCGCTAGTCCCATCACGACATGGTATTGATTTTGGTCCTGATAGATGGTCGACACCTGCCGCTGCCCGAAGGCGTCGTAGAGCGTTGCGTCGATAACGTCCGGCGTCACCTCGTAGCGCGCCGCCGTCGCCCGATCGATCACGACCTTAGTTTCGAGTCCGCCGATCTGCTGATCGGACGTGACGTCGACGAGCGCCTCCTGCTGCTTCATTGCGGCGTAGAGCTTCGGCCCCCATTTCCGAAGCTCGGCGGCGTCGTCTGCGAGCAGCGTGTATTGGAACTGGGCGAAGCTCATGCGGCCGCCGAGAAAAAGCTCTTGTCGCGGAAACATCATCACCTCTGCGCCGGGGATTTCAGCGAGCTTCGGGCGCAGCCGCGCCATCACCGCGAAAGCGGAATCCCGCCCCTTGTCGAGGGGCTCGAGGGTGGTGAACATTCGCGCCTGATTGACCGCGCCGTCGCCGATGGAGGCCGTCACCGTCTCGACGGCCGGATCGGCCCGCACGATCGCGAGCGCCTGCTCGACTTTCCGACGCATCGCCTCGAAGGAGATGCTTTGATCGGCGCGGATGCCACCCAGCATCAACCCGCCATCCTCCTGCGGAAAAAGGCTCTTCGGCGCCACGGCGAAGAGGAAGATGTTGAAGGCGATCGTGAGGAAAAGGGAGAGAAGGACGAGGCGCGGATGGGAGAGCGCGCCACGCAGAGAAAGGTCGTAGCTCCGTCGCATCGCGTCGAGCGCGGCTCCGGCCGCACGTCCGAGACGACTGGAGCGGCGCTCCTCTTCGCCCGAGAGAAAGAGTGCGCACATCACTGGCGTCGTGGTGAGCGCGAGCAGAAGGGACACGCCGATCGCGATCGAGAGCACGACGGCGAACTCGTGGAACAGCCGACCGACGAGGCCGCCCATGAGAAAGATCGGCAGAAACACGGCGATGAGCGAGACACTCATCGAGACGACGGTGAAGCTCACCTCCCCGGCGCCGCGAATGGCGGCCTCTATGCGCGGAACGCCGGCTTCCCTGTGGCGAGCGATGTTCTCCAATACGACGATCGAATCGTCGACGACGAAGCCGGTGGCGATCGTCAGAGCCATCAGCGAGAGATTGTCGAGACTGTAACCGCATAATTTCATCACGGCAAAGGAGCCGAGGATCGACACCGGCACGGTAACGGCCGGGATCAGCGTCGCGCGGAAGCTGCGCAGAAAGACGAAGACGACGAGCACGACCAGCGCCACGGCGATGACGAGCGACTGCTCCGCGTGAGCGAGCGACGAACGTATGGTGACGCTGCGGTCGCCGGAAAGATTGAGCTCGACATCGCCGGGCAAGGCGGCTCGCAGCTGCGGCAGCAAAGCTTTCACATGATCGACGATCTCCACGATATTGCCGCCCGGCTGCTTGAAAAGAACCAGCACGACTGCGGTTTTGTCGTTCACATAGCCGATGTTACGCACATTCTCGACCGAGTCGGAGACCTCCGCGATGTCGCGAAGGAAGACGGGTCGACCGTCGCGAAAGGCGACGACGAGGTCGCCGTAGTCGGAAGCGTGGGTCGCCTGATCGTTCGCATAGAGCTGGAAGCGACGCTCGCCTTCGTCGATCACGCCTTTGGCGCTATTGGCGTTCGCGGCCGAGAGAGCGGCGCGAATCTCCTCCATGGCGATCCCATAATCGAACAATGCGCGAGGATCGAGATCGACGCGAACGGCAGGAAGGGAGCTGCCTCCCACATCGACGTTACCGATCCCTTCGACCTGGAGAAGACGTTGCTGGAGAATGGTCGCTGCACTGTCGTAGAGCTGACCGGACGTGAGCGTTTTCGATGAAAGCGCCAGGATCAGGATCGGCGCCTCGGCGGGATTGAACTTGCGATAGGTCGGCTTGGATTTGAGCGCGGTCGGAAGATCGGCGCGCGCGGCGTCGATCGCAGCCTTCACGTCGCGCGCCGCGCCGTTGATGTCACGATCGAGACCAAATTGCAGAATGACTCGCGTCGAGCCGACCGCATTCTCGGAGGTCATCTCGGCGACGTCCGCGATCTGGCCGAGGCGGCGTTCGAGCGGAGCCGCCACGGTGGACGCCATCGTCTCCGGGCTGGCGCCGGGCATTTGCGCCTGAACCATGATGGTCGGGAAATCCACCTTCGGCAGCGGCGCGACAGGCAGATATCCGAACGCCAAAAGGCCGGAGACGGCGATCGCGAGAGTCAGCAGCGTCGTGGCGACTGGCCGCCCGACGAAGAGCGCGGCCATGCTCACGAGACGCTCTCCTCCTGTCGTGCGCCGAAGCGCTCCCGCAGTCGCACAGCCAGTCGATCGAAAGCGAGATAGACGGCCGGCGTCGTGAAGAGGGTCAGCAGTTGGCTGACGGCGAGGCCGCCGATCATGGCGACGCCGAGCGGCTGGCGCAGCTCCGAGCCATTGCCCGAGCCGAGCGCCATCGGCGCCGCAGAGATCAACGCCACCATCGTCGTCATCAGAATCGGCCGGAAGCGCAGAAGGCAGGCGCGGCGGATTGCCTCGCGCGGCGTCAAGCCCTCGTCGCGTTCGGCGACGATGGCGAAGTCGATCATCATGATCGCATTCTTCTTGACGATCCCGATGAGGAGAATGATCGCGATGATCGCGATGACATCGAGATTGGAGCCGGTGATCGTCATCGCCAGCAGCGCGCCGAGGGCGGCGGAAGGGAGCGTGGAGAGGATCGTCAGAGGATGAACGAAGCTCTCATAGAGCACCCCGAGCACGACATACATGACGAGAACGGCCGCGAGAATGAGATAGAGCTCGTTCGTCAGCGAGGAGCGGAAGGCGGCGGTCGCTCCTTGAAAATGCGTGCCGAAGCTCGCCGGCAGGCCGATGGCGCGCTCGGCGGTCTCGACCGCAGTGATCGCATCGCCCAAAGCAGCGCCGCTCGCCAGATTAAACGAGATCGTCGTCGCCGGAAATTGCGCGAAATGCCCGATCTGAACCGGCTTGCGGCCGACGACGACGCGCGCCATGGCGGAGAGCGGCGCCTGTCCCCCGCTCGCCGTCGCCGATGGCAGATAGATCGAATCGAACGTGTCGAGGCCGCGCCGCAGGTCGGGGTCGGCTTCCAGTATGACCCGCCTCTGGTCTGCTTGCGTGAAGATCGTGCTGACGATGCGCTGACCGAAACTGTCGTAGAGCGCATTGTCGATCGTCGCCAGAGTAATGCCGAAGCGCGCCGCCGTCGCGCGATCGACCTCGATCATGGCGGCGAGGCCGTCGTCCTGCAGATCGCTGGTCACGTCCACGAGTCCGGACGTCTTGCGAAGCTCCGCGATGAGCTTCGGCGTCCAGGCGCCGAGCTCGACAGACGAGGGGTTGTCGAGAGTGAACTGATATTGTGTCGCGCTGACTTCGGTTTCGACGGTGAGGTCCTGCGCCGGTTGCATGTAGAGAGCGATGCCGGCGACCTTCGAGACATTCCCTTGAATGCGGCGGATGATTTCGCCCGCCGAGAGGCGCCGCTCGGATTTGGGACGCAGAACGATCTGCATGCGGCCCCTGTTGAGCGTCGTGTTGTCGCCGTCGATGCCGATGAAGGAAGATAGGTCGACGACATCCTCGTCCTCGAGGACCACCTTGGCGAGTTCGGTCTGCAGCTGGCTCATGCGTGAAAAGGAAATAGACTGCGACGCCTCGGTGACGCCTTGGATGACGCCCGTGTCCTGCGCCGGAAAGAACCCCTTCGGCACGACGAGAGCGAGCGCGCCCGTCAAGGCGAGAGTGGCGGCGGCGACGGCGAGCGTCACATTCTGCTGATCGAGGGAGACGGCGAGCGCTCGGTCGTAGCCGGCAAGCAGGGAATCGAACCATCCACGACTGTCGCCGGCGCGCGCGTCTGACTGCTTCGGCTGCTCGCGCAGGAGCCGCGCGCACATCATCGGAACGAAGGTCAAGGATACGATAGCCGAAATGACGATCGCCGAAGCGAGGGTCACGGAGAATTCATAGAATAGACGGCCGATCATATCGCTCATGAAGAAGAGCGGAATGAGCACGGCGAGCAGCGAGACCGTCAAAGACACGATGGTGAAGGCGATCTCGCGTGAGCCTTTCAGCGCGGCGTCGAACGGGCGCATGCCCGCTTCGATATGACGGCTGATGTTCTCGATGACGACGATCGCGTCATCGACAACGAAGCCGGTCGCTATGGTCAGCGCCATCAAGGAGAGGTTGTCGAGGCTAAAGCGCCACAGATACATCGCGGCGAAAGCGCCGACGAGCGACAGCGGAACCGACAGGCTCGGAATGAGCGTCGCGCGCAGATTGCGCAGGAACAAGAAAATCACCATCACGACGAGGGCGATCGCGAGACCGAGCTCGAATTCGACGTCCTCGATCGACGCGCGAATCGTAGTCGTGCGATCGGCGATCACCTGGGCCTGGACGGAGGAAGGAAGGCTCGCCGTCAGCTGCGGCAGCAACGCTTTGACCGCCTCGACCACATTGATGACATTGGCGCCGGGCTGGCGCTGCACGTTGAGCAGAATTGCCGGCGCAGCGTTCGCCCAGGCGCGCAGCTGCGTGTTCTCCGCATCGCGCTCGACCTTCGCCACATCGGAGAGCCGGACAGGGCGGCCGTTCTTAAAGGCGATCACCGAATCGAGATAGTCACGCGGGTCCTGGATCTGGTCGTTGGCGTCGATCGTGTAGGAGCGCTGCGCTCCGTCCAGAGTGCCTTTTGGCGTGTTGACATTGATGTTGCCGAGCGTCGTGCGCAGATCATCGATGTTGAGCCCATGCGCCGACAAGGCGCGTATATCGGCGCGCGCGCGAACCGCCGGCTTGTGGCCACCGGCGAGCGTCACCAATCCGACGCCGGCGAGCTGCGAGATCTTTTGCGCGAGCCGCGTGTCGGCGAGCGTCTGGAGCTCGATCAGCGGCGTCGTCGGCGACGTCACCGCAATGACGAGGATCGGAGCGTCGGCCGGATTGATCTTGGCGTAGACCGGCGGCGTGGGGAGGTCGCTCGGCAACAGATTCGTCGCGGCGTTGATCGCCGCCTGCACCTCCTGCTCGGCGATGTCGAGCGACAGCGAAAGATCGAATTGCAGCGTGATAACGGAAGCGCCGGCCGAGGATTTCGAGGACATCTGACGCAGACTCGCCATCTGCCCCAGCTGTTTTTCGAGCGGCGCCGTGACGGCGGAAGTCATGACCTCCGGACTGGCGCCCGGATAGAAGGTCTGGACCTGAATCGTCGGATATTCGACTGTCGGAAGCGCCGAGAGCGGCAGATAGCGCCAGGCGACGACGCCGACGAAGAGTAGCGCCGCCATGAGCAGCGTCGTCGCCACCGGCCGCAGGATGAACAAGCGCGACGGATTCATGGGCGGCCCCGGTCCGCTCGCGCCGACTGTGAGGGGATGCGAATTTTCGCGCCCTCGCTCAGGCGCTCGGCGCCTTCGACGACGAGGCGGTCGCCCGGCGCCAAGCCGGACAGGATCGCGACGTTGCCGCCGGCGGACGCGCCGGTCGTGATCTTGCGAACGGACACGGTGTCGCCGGAGTTGACGACATAGACGAATGTACCCGGCGCGCCGCTGCGTATGGCGGTCGCCGGCGCGACGACGACGTCGCGCTGAGTGTCGAGCAAGAGCTCGACATTGACGAACTGATTGGGAAAAAGAGCGCCGTTGGCGTTCTCGAACAAAGCGCGAAGCTTCACCGTGCCGGTGCTGGTGTCTATCTGATTGTCGACGGCGTCGAGAACGCCGGTGGCGAGCTTTTCGGCATAGGCGCGGTCGTAGACGGTCACCGCCGGACGCGCGCCTTCCCGCAGTCGCTTCATGAGCTTGCGCAGGCTCTCTTCCGGCAGCGTGAAGACGACCGAGATCGGATCGATCTGCGTGACGACGACGACGCCATTCGTGTCGGATGGCGTGACGTAATTGCCGACGTCCACCTGGCGCAGTCCCACACGGCCGTGCACCGGGGAAACGATGCGACAATAGACGAGATTGAGCTTCTGCGTGTCGACCTGCCCCTTGTCGCTGCGCACGAGGCCTTCATATTGCCGGACTGTCGCCGCGGCCGTGTCGACCGTCTGCCGCGACGTCGAATCCTGCTTGATCAGACGCTGATAGCGTTGCAGATCGAGACGCGCATTATCGAGCAGCGCCTGATCCTTCTCGAGCTGTCCCTGATATTGGGTGAGCAACGCTTCATAGGGGCGGGGGTCGATCTGGACGAGCAGCTCGCCCTTCTCGACCATCTGGCCCTCGTGGAAGTGGATCTCGGTCAGATAGCCGCTGATCTGCGATTTCACCGTCGCCGTTGCGAGCGAGCTGATCGTGCCGAGCGACGTCAGCGTCACTGGCACGTCGCCCTTCGTCAACGTCGCCACCGAGACCGATTGCGCGGATGCGGCGCCCGGCGCGGCCATTCCCGGAGGCCCTCCGGGTGGACCCATGCTCGGGCGCTTCCATGGCGCGCGCAAAAGCAGAACCCCCGCGACGACGGCCAGCGCGGCGAGCGGTATCAGCCAACGGCGAGCCGTCGCGCCGATCATGCGCGCCGGGCGGTTCGAACTCGTGCAGAATGAGAGGCGCTTTTCCATGAGAACAGGCGAAATCCAGGGCCGAGGCGACGCTGCCCGGTCATCCGCCCGGACTATGAAGCCAGGCCGCGGCAGTTTTCAACTAAGTGATTGTTTATTTTATATTTTAACGCAATGTGTCAGTTTCGACACAGACCGAATATTGCCGATCGGCGCAATCGCGCCTATCCAACTCTTGTCGCTTCGGCGAACTCGGCGCGCAGTCTCGGGAGTCCGACATAGCGTTGAACAAGACCCATAACATTCTCATTGTCGAGGACGATCTCGACATACGCGATCTTCTCGCCGGCTTTCTCCGAGCCAAGGGCTTCGGAGTCACGGCTTGTGGCAGCTCCGAGGAAGCCGGGCTGATCCTGGCGCGGGAGCGTATCGATCTCGTACTCCTCGACGTCATGTTGCCGGGCGCGGATGGATTCGAGTTGTGCCGGAGCCTGCGTTCGTCGGGCGGCCCGCGCATCATCATGCTGACGGCGCTCAGCGAGCCGGTCGACAAAGTCGTCGGATTGGAGCTCGGCGCCGACGATTATGTCGGCAAGCCTTTCGATCTTCGTGAACTGCTGGCGCGTATTCGCGCCGTGCTTCGCCGCCCGCAGTTCGGCGACCCAGAACCACACGCCTTCAAAGCCGAACAGGTCTTGCACTTTTCAGGCTTCGCCTTCCACCCGCAGCGCCGATTTCTGCGTTCGGCCGCCGGCTTGCGTGTGCCGCTCACCGGCGCCGAGACGGATTTATTGCTTGTGTTCTGCCGGAACAGGCGCCGAATTCTCTCCCGAGAGGAGCTGATAAATCTCTCGCGCGGTGAAGGTTTCGCGATTGCGCCGCGGTCCGTCGATCTCCTCGTCAGCCGCCTTCGCCGCAAGCTGTCCGGCGACGATCCCTTCGCCGACGTCATCCGCACGGTGCGCGCGGACGGATACGCCTTTCAGCCGGAAGTCTCGATTGAATGATACAGCGCTTCTTCACCACGACGCTCGGTCAGATCATTGCAATCATCGCCGTGTCCTCGGCGACGACTTTCTTTCTCTTTCTCGCCATTCTCTCGACCCTCAACACCAATCTCCCACCGCCGCCGCCATGGCCTTGGCCGAGCGCCTATCGAATCGCTTTCGTCTTCGAGAGTGTCCTCGGAGCGCCGGAGGATGCGCGCGCGGCTATCGTCGCTGCTGCGCGCCGACGCGATTTCGCAGTCCAACTCACGTCCTCGCCGGTCGTTTGCGACGGAAACACGAAGGACGCCCAAACTCTCCAATCGGCGCTGCGATCGAAATTCAACCATGCTTTTTCTGAGCCGACAGTCCGCTCTTGCAGCTCCGGCGACCCCGCGACCGATCTTCAAGCGCTGCTGCCATTAGATGGACGAACGCTCGAGATCCGAAGCGGCAAGCCGGGGGGCGACCACTTTTCACGACTCACCCTTCCGCTCGTAGGCGCCCTGCTGTTCCTTTGCGTGGCGGTCACCGCATTGTCCGCTTGGGCCGTTTGGCGCGTTACCGGGCCATTGCGTCGTCTCGCCGACAAGGCCGACGCCTTCGGACGCGAGATCGTGCTGGAGCCCATCCAGGAAGAAGGGCCGCTCGAAATACGACGAGTGGCGAGAGCCTTCAATCTGATGCAGGAACGCGTCACGCGCTCCATGAGCGATCGCACACGCATGCTAGCGGCCGTCGGGCATGACCTCAGGACGCCTCTCACACGCATGCGTCTACAGTTGCAAGCCGGGAAAATGGAAAGTCTCAGAAGCAAGCTTCTGCGCGATGTCGATCTGATGCATTCGATGGTCGCCTCGACACTCTCCTTTCTCAGCGGCGCCTTCGACGTGGAAGAGAAGGAATGGCTCGATCTCAGCGCTCTATTGTCGACACTATGTGACGAGTTCGAAGAAACGGGGGCCCGGATCGCTTATGAAGGCGGCGCCGACATCTGCTTTTTCTGTCGGCCCAACGCGATCAATCGCGCGTTGACAAATCTGATCGAAAATGCCCTTCATTTCGGCGATCGCGTCGACGTCTCCGCTTCGATGGACGGAACTCAAATCGTGCTCGACGTTGTCGATGACGGTCCAGGCGTTCCCGCCGAAAGAATCGAGGAAATTCTCGAACCTTTCGTTCGCCTCGACCCATCGCGCTCCGCAAGGCCGGGAAGCGTCGGCCTCGGACTTTCTATCGTCAAAGAAATCGTCGAAGCGCATCGGGGTCGACTCGAACTTCACCAACGGGACCCGCACGGCCTCATCGCTAGAATTGTATTTCCGGTTTAGGGCTCTGTCGCGAGTTTTTTCTCGCGGACGGGTTTGGGCTATGTTCGCCGGGCGTAGGGCAGGCGGAATAGTAGGATGATCGATTTCAAGGGCAGCCATTTTGAACGCGACGTGATCCTGTGGGGTGTCCGCTGATATATGGCGTATCCGATGAGCTATCGTCAGCTCGAGGAAATGATGGAAGAGCGCGGCGTCGAGGTCGACCATTCCACGCTCAACCGCTGGGTCGCCCAATATGCGTTGCGCTTTTTGCGCAAGGCGATCGGCCGAAGAAGATAACGATCGACAAAAGCGGAGCCAATACGGCGGCGATCGAAAGCTACAATGAGGAGCGTGAAGCGGACCTCGAAATCGGCGCGTCAAATATCTCAATAATATCGTCGAGCAGGACCATCGAGCAGTGAACCTGCGTGACGCGTCCGACGCTGGGTTTCAAATCATTCCGATCGGCAGCGGCGACGCTTTCCGGGATCGAGCTGATGCACATGATTCGAAAGGGGCAGACGCGAACGACCAACGAAATGCGTCCCGCGCAGCAATTCTATCCCCTCGCCGCCTGAGCCCGCCTGCCGGCGACCCTTCATCTCGGCGCGCAAGCATGCGTGAACACAGCGCAATATTTCGCCCTTTGGCGGGCGATCGAGGAGCTGAATATCTCCGAAAGGGACGGAGAATGCGCCGTAACGGTCGAGTGGCTGCACGCGACAGAGCCCGCGCCGAGAATCGCGGTGGATGTGGATTTCGCTTCATTGGTCGAGCTGGGCACGCGCGGCTCTGGAACGCGCCTCACGCCGCTGCGCATGGACGTGGCGCGGCCGGCCCCAAGGACCGATGCGCATGCTGCGCTTTTTCGGATGCGCGATCCGCTATGACGCGCCGCGCGACAATCTGGTCTTGAGCTCCAAGGATCGGCCATTGGCGCGATCCGCAAGCTGATTGGCGTCCACAGCGACAGGCGAGAACATTCTCAAATGTCGTCTCGACACGGTCATCACCGAGACCGGCGGAACAAGCTTAATCCTCACGCGAGTTCAAGCCCTTCAGCCGGCCGCCATCCGACCTAGATCGATGCGGCTGCGAGCTGACGCAGAGGGCAACCGCACAACGAATGTCGCTCCGCCGCCTTCGGTCGTCCGCACCTCGATAGAGCCATGCAATTCGTCGAGCAGCTCACGCA
Source organism: Methylosinus sp. C49 (assembly GCF_009936375.1). GTDB lineage: Bacteria > Pseudomonadota > Alphaproteobacteria > Rhizobiales > Beijerinckiaceae > Methylosinus. Next base: position 109,228 of record NZ_AP022333.1, read on the forward strand.
CGATCGCGAGTCCGAGGCCTGCTCCGCGCGAGGCGTCGTTCTTGCGCCAGAAGGCTTCGAAAATACGCTCTCGGTCGTCGGGCGCGACGCCTTCGCCATGGTCGGCGACCTCGATCACCGCTTCGGGGAGAACTCGGACGACGACCGTGCCGCCGTCGGGCTCCGCGCGCACGGCGTTCTCGACGAGATTGGCGACGATGCTCTCGACCGCCCAGCCGTCGATCCGCGCTGCGACCGGCGCGGGCGGCGGCTCGAATGCGATATTGCGGCGATTATCGATGGCGATCGGCATATAATCCGCAGTGATCGCGAGCACAGTGCGGCCGAGGTCGATCTCGCGGTCGCTTTTCTTGTCGGATCCGCCGCCGAGACGCGCCAAAATCAGCAATTGATCGACAATCGTCTGAATTCGCCGCACGTCGCGTTCGATGTCGTGTTTGAGCGGCTTATCGTTCAGCCTGTCCACTCGCGCCTTCAAAATGGCGACGGGCGTGCGCAATTCGTGCGCAGCATTGGCGGTGAAGCGGCGGTGCCTTTCGACGCCGTCACGAACGCGGTCGAAAGCGCTGTTGACCGCTTCCACGAAAGGAAGAACCTCCGTCGGCAGGTCCCTCGGCGCGATCCGGCGGTCGAGCGAGTTCACGTCGACCGCCGCAGCCTCGGCCGCCGCGGACCGCAATGGCGCGAGGCATCGGCGGACAACGAGCCATGCGACGGCCGCCACCGCCGCGCACAGTGGAACGAAGGCGACGAAATTAATCAACTTCAGATGATTGTAGAGCTGCTGAAGCACGTCGTCCCAGTGAAAATATGCGCCATAGACGATGATCCGCATTCTTCCGATCGGCGTCTCCGTTATTCGGTCATAGCCGCGCGCGTCCGGGTTGGGATCGTCGGCGAGATGAAACATCGTCCCGAAGCTCTGGACCTTGGCGCTCGCGTCGAAGTTGGACGCGAGTTCCGCGGACGAACCCGGAAGCAGCGCGCCATCCTTCGGCTCGAAAACGGCGAAGCGAAACTCCGGGTTGCGCTGCATATGGACGAGGAGGCTATGCGTGAGCTCGATGCGCTTCGTCCCGGACGCGTCCGCGCGAAGCGCGTCGATGACGAGACTGCGGGCTCGACGCGTCGTCCAGCTCTCGAGGCCGACCTCGGCAATATCGCCAATTCGTAGAGCGGCGAGCGGCAGATAGACCGTCGCCGGCAGGGTGAAGAAGACGATCGCGAGCGTCGCCACCCAGGAGACGACGAGCCGCGAGGACAAAGATCGGCCGGTCACGCGCGCGCCTTGCGAATGAGATAGCCGATGCCGCGCGCGGCGTGAATCTCCACGCCGGCCGCTTGCTTCTCGAGGCGCTGGCGCAGGCGCGACACCAGCATTTTCAGCGCGTCGATCTGCGCCGTTTCGCCGAAGCCGTAGATATCCTCGAACAGCGAGTCGTGAGTGACGGCGCGCCCCACTCGCCGCACGAGGGCCTCGAGCAGCAGCAATTCCCTCCTGTGCAGCACGAATGGCCGCCCGGAGACTTGCGCCTCGCGCGCTTCGAGATCGAAGGACAGATTGCCGACGACGATCGGCGGCTGCGAGCGTCCGCCCGGACGCCGCAGGCTTGCCCTGATGCGCGCCACCAGCTCGTCGGCGTCGAAAGGCTTGGAGAGATAGTCGTCGGCTCCGGCGTCGAGGCCGCTGATCTTGTCGTCTGTCGAGTGCAGTGCGGTGACGAACACGATGCGGATGCCCGGCCGCAAGCGGCGGATCGTCGGCACCACGCTGATCGAGTCTCCATCTGGAAGACGGCGGTCGAGCAGCACCAGCGGATAGTCCCTGGTCCGCAGCGCCTCCAACGCCTCGGCGATGTCGCCGACTTGGTCTGTCACGAATCCCGCATCATCGATGCGGTCTGCTATCAGCGCCGCCATCTCGCGCTGGTCTTCGACTATGAGAATGCGCACAAAGAGCTCCCGCCGCCACGACGCTCCGCACCATGAGAAAGCATTCGCTCCTTCGAATGGCCTCTCCCGGCGATCATTTTCGCAACTGTGTCGAATTTGCAACTACTTGCCCAAATTCGTGTCGTAGCGCCGCGCCATCTCGCCGGCGTCGTGCGGTAGAGTGATATCATATTATTGATATATCAATATATTTTTTGTTGACGCGCCGGGGCGTGCGCCGTTCGAACGATTCGCTGTGTTACGACCAAGTTACCGAACGAGCATAACGATTCGAGGCCCTTATCCAGCGGCGGGGAGAGGCCTTGCGTTATTGGTTCATCGTCTGCCTGACGCTGTTGCAGGCGCTGATGTCGATCGGCGGCGCGAACGCTCATGAGCTCGGATGGGCGCATGTGAGAGGCGGCGCGTCCCTCGCCGATCATTGCGGCGACATTCGGCATGGCGATGAGACGCCGGCGAAGGAGGGCCGGCCCGGTCATTGTTGCATTTTCTGCGTGGCCGGCGGCTGCGGCGGGCTCGATTTGGCGACCACGCATGCGCCGACGACCCTCGCCCATTTCTTCTTTTCCATCGCCTCCGCACGCCGCATTGCTCCCCCGCGCCTCCCGCGGAAGCCGCTCGGATGGGGCTGCTCCTGGTCGTCGCGCGCGCCGCCGACGCTCTCCTGACCCAATGAACGCGGCTCGCTTCCGTGCTGCCGCGCCCTCAATTCGGTTCGCGTCGGCCTCTGCGCCACGCCAGGAGACATGAGACATGCATCGTTCGAAATTGATGCGCGGCGTTTTCGCCGGCGCATTTCCGCTCGTTTCTTTCACCGCCTCCGCCCTCGCGCAGGAGACGCTGCCCGCGATCGACGTCGCCGGAGAGCAGAATGGCGCTCCCGCGCGACGCAATTTGGGTCAGCTCTCCTCGCTCGACGACGGCAAGCAGACCGGCTATGCGCGGAGCAATGCCTTCTCGGCCACGAAGACCAATGCGCCGCTCATCGACACGCCGCGCGCCGTGGTCGTCATTCCGCGACAAGTGCTCGAGGACAATCAGATCCTGAACACACAGGAGGCGGTGAAATTCGTCTCCGGCGTGCAGACGGGCCTGTTCACCTATTACGACGCCTTTCTGATCCGCGGCTTTTCCAACGGCAACAACACCTATCGCGACGGGCTGAAGCTGACCGGCGTGGCCAACGCGTCGGACACGGCCTTCATCGAGCGCGTCGAGATCCTCAAAGGGCCCGCCGCCATGCTCTATGGGCGCATTCAGCCGGGCGGCATGGTGAATTTCGTCACCAAGCGGCCGCAGGAGGAGGCCGCCTACAGCATGCAGGAGCAGTTCGGCAGCTGGGGGCTCTCACGCACCACCGTCGACGCGACGGGGCCGCTCGACAACGAGAAGACGCTCCTCTACCGCGTGATCGGCGTCTATGACCGCGCCGACGATTTCATCGATTTCCGGCATCGCGACAATGGCTCGGTTCTGGCGCGGCTCGCCTGGCGGCCGATCGAGCAATTCGAAGCGAATCTCTCCTTCCAATACGACCATCTCAAGACCGCCAACCGCGGCAGCTACGGCCAGATGGTCCCGGCATTGGCGCAGAGCTACGCCATTCCTGGCTTCGTCGGCCGCCCGGCCGGCCTTCCGCGCAATTGGACGCAGCTCGACCCGAAATGGTACGACGAATTTCCCGATGTGATGGAGCGTATTCTCGTCGCGGCGGATTGGACCTATCGTTTCGACAATCAATGGTCGGTGACGAACCGCTTCCACTATAATCATGTCGACGAAATGCAATACTATCTCCTCTCGCGTGGCTATAATCTCACGACTGGCCAGATGAACCGCAAGCTCAGCTGGAGCCGTGGCTATCGCGACATGTATTCTTTGAATCTCGACGTGAATGGCGAGGTGGAAACCGGACCGTTGAAGCACAAGCTGCTCTTCGGCTTCGACTACTTTTGGTATCACCAGGTCTACAAGGGCGACAATCCACCCGGCACGCCGCCTGCCGGCTTTCCATTGCAGCCGATCCCGGCTCTCGACGTCTGGGCGCCAAATTATAGCGGCATCGACTATTACTCGCTGCACGGATTCGTCGCCCAAGGCTCGGGCAACCTTCTGTCTCGCTCCAATCAGGTCAACTTCGGCTATTACGTCCAGGACGACATCTCCTACGAGGATTTCATCCACTTCCTGATTGGCGGACGTTACGACGTCGCCTTCGACGTCAACCAAGAAATTTCCGGCGTCACGCAAACGGCGGCCGGCGCGCAGTGCTATCCCTTCTGCGACGGCCACTATAATCCGTCCTGGAAGGGGAACAGGACCGAGCGAAAAATCTCGCCGAACGGCGGCCTGCTGGTGAAGCTCGACGAGAATTTCTCGATCTATGCGAGCTATGCGGAATCCTTCGGCAATTCCAACGCGGCGGCGCAGAGCGCCGACGCCACGCCGCTCAAGTCTCAGGAAGGGCAGCAATTTGAGGTCGGCGCCAAGGCGAGCCTCTTCGCCGGAAGACTGACCGGATCGATCGCCGCTTTCGATCTCTATCTCTCCAACATTCTGACGCCGGACCCGCGCTTTCCGAATTCGAGCTTCCAGATCGCGGCGGGCAAGGCGCGCAATCGCGGCCTCGAATTGGACGTGGCGGGGCAGGTCACCGAAAATATCAGCATCATCGGCAGCTATACGAACAGCGACGCGATCGTCCTCAAGAGCAATGTCACCGGCACCGGCACCATTCTCGGCAAGCGCTGGCCGGGAGTTCCGCGCCATGCCGGCAATCTCTGGGTGAAATACGACACGGCGCCGGGCGCCAAGGAGGGCTTCGCCTTCGGCGCCGGCTTCTACGCCAATGGCGAGCGGCAGGGAAACGCCGCCAATTCCTGGCAGCTTCCCGCCTATGTGCGCTTCGACGCCATGGTCGGCTATCGCTTCGTGTTGCAGAATGTGCCGGTCGAGGCGCAGCTCAATGTCGTGAACATCGCCGACACGAATTATTTCGAGAGCAGCGACGGCGGCCTCAACGCCGCCTATGGCGCGCCGCGTACTTTCGTCGGCTCGCTAAAGGTGAAATTCTGATGTTGATCGCGCCGGCGGCCGGGCGTAGCGGACGCACGGCCGCCGGCGCGATTGAAAATATTTTCGGAGGCCACACCATGATCCGTTCGATTTTCGTCTTTCTGCATCGGTGGGTCGGGCTGGTGATGACTGGATTTCTCATCGTCACGGGACTAACAGGCAGCCTGCTCGCCTTCAACACGGAATTGGAGCGCGTCTTTGCGCCACAGCTCTTCGCCGAACCGCGGCCCGGCGTTGCGCCGCTCGATCTCGCCACGCTGGCCGAACGCGCCCAGGCGATCGTTCCCGACCGGCTTGTCGGCGGCGTGCTCTATGCGGAGCCGGACCAGATACTAATCAGTTTCGCGAACACGAACGATCCTGTCACCGGCAAGCCAAACCCTATCGCAGGCTTCGACCAATTGTTCCTCGATCCCTGGACCGGAGCCGAGCTCGGACGTCGAATGCGCGGCGATATTTCTGAAGGGCTCATCAATCTCATGCCCTTCATCTACAAATTGCACTGGACTCTAACCCTTGGCCCTTTCGGCTCGACGACGCTCGGAATCATCGCGATCGTCTGGTCGATCGACTGTTTCGTCGGCTTCTATCTTACCCTTCCGACCTCGCTCGGCGGCTTCTTCCGGCGCTGGAAGACGGCTTGGCAGGTGAAGCGGCGCGGCGGCGCCTATCGCGTCAATTTCGATCTGCACCGCGCCAGCGGCCTGTGGCTGTGGCCGATCCTCTTCATCTTCGCCTGGTCGAGCGTGATGTTCAATCTTCGGCCGGTCTATGAATGGGTCACAAAGGCGACCTTCGATTATCGCTCGCGGATGGACGAGGCGAAAGCCATCATGCAGCGACCTCGCAATGACACGCCGCGTCTCGATTGGCGCGCGGCGCAAGAAACTGGCGCGCGCCTCGCCACGGAGCTCGCTGCCGAACGCGGTTTCGCCGTCTCAGCGCCGCTCGGGCTCGGCTATAGCGCGATGGGCGGAATCTACACCTATCAGCTCCGCACTAGCCGAGACGTCTTCGAGCGCTCGCCCAAAGGCGGCTCCACGATAATCGCGCTGGACGGACGCGATGGCTCACTCGTCGCTCTGCACCTGCCGACCGGCGAGCACGCCGGCAATACGGTCGAGAGCTGGCTCTATGCGCTGCATATGACGCGCGTGTTCGGCCGGCCGTTTCAAATTTTCGTGTGCGTGCTCGGCATCGTCGTCATCACCATCTCAGTTACGGGCGTCTATATCTGGTGGAAGAAGCGGCGTGCGCGAAAGCTCTCCACGAATCGCTCGGCCGCATGCTCCAACCGAACGGAGCCGCGGCTCGAATCCGACGCGCGTACATCAGCCGCGACAGGTCACTCACGATAGCGAATAGAGGAATCTGCTCCACCGGTCGGATCGATGCAGACGAGCGCGAAAGTCATTCTCGCCTATTCGACGCTCAGCCAGATAGGGAAGTTCGTGACGGTTCTCGCGAGCGCGATGAGCGCGCGCAGGCGCGCCTGCAATTCTCCCATGTGGAACGGTTTAATAACAAAGTCGTCGGCCGCCATATCCAAATTGCTTTCGTCGCATTCTGCGCGACCCGTCGGATTTCCAGCGAGCTCGCTCGAGAGCTCGCGACAAAACCCGTCGTCCTTGCTTACGACCATCAGCGCGTGCGGTAACGAATATCCGCGACGAGCACCCAGCAATCTTTGGTCGGATAGAGAAGCAATTGGCCATCGACTCGCCTTCCCGGACGATAAGGTTTGCCGTCGAGGTCGTACGCAGTCCCCAAACTCTCCTCGCCCACATGCGGTCCACGGTAATGCACGCGCGTCCAGTCGACGGAAATCTGGTTGTTCTGGCTTTGATTGAACTCCATCATCACATATTCGTCTTTGTCGCCGGGTTTCGCCGGGACGGTCGTTTTCCAATAAAAATCGAACATTTGGATCGGGAATTTGTCGTAGCGCTCTTTCGGAATCTCGCTCTTCAGCGTCTCACTCTTTTTGCGGCGTTCCTCATAATCGATCTGAGGCGCGGCGTATTTTTTTCGCACCGCTGCGGATTGGATCATTGCCTCGAACAGCTTTCTATAATTTCGGGACTGGCACGCGAGCGTCGCCTGTTCGAGCTGCAGCTGCTCCCACTCGGCGAGGGGTTTTTCGGCGCCGCCCCGCGCCGGCTCGACAGACAGGATTTGAGGCAGCGCCAGCGCGACCAAAAGGCGGCTGAAGAGAAAAGTCGAAGGGAAGGCCATTATCCACTCATGTCAGATATTGCTTTCCGGTCGAGGCTACCGTCGGTCGGGATCGAAGTTGAGCGTGAAAGCGAACCGGTGCGTCGCGTATGTTGACGACGTGCGGCGCTGAGAATAGCGACGGATAGAAAGGCTTGCGCGAGAGGACGGGCGATGCTTCGAAGACGATGGCGACAAATCGCCCTGAGCGGCATTCTAGCCTGTTCATATTGCCTTGGGCCGTCGGCGTCGAGCATTTCCAGACCAGGCGGCGGTGGTGATGCAGCTCTCGACTATCTCACCGAATACAGCGCCGATTTTGCGGAGGGGACGCACCGCATCGAGATCGCCAGCGCCACGTTGACGATCAAAGAGGAAACGAGCGCGGCCATTGTCGACGGCAATCCTTCGCTGCTGTCGGACGTCTACCGCCACAAGAGCACCGGACGGTTGGAGGTCTCTGTCGGAATCTCGGACGGGCCCCCGCCCGAGGGAATTGAAGCCGCGGAGACGCCGCGCCCGTTGCATGAGATTCCCCTGCAATATCGAGGAAATTGGGCCTATTCGGTCCATAATTGCGCCACGGGAGAACCGACCGCCATCCTCGCAATCGATTCCCGAGGTGTGCATCAGGCAGAAGGGAAAATGATCGCTCTCGGGGTTCTCCCTGAGGGGCGCCCGCGCCGTACGATTTTGATCAACGCTCGAAATTCGGGCGGCGGAGGAGAATGGGATTCTACGGAGGAGCTTACGCTTTCGGACGATGGCGCCGGTCTCGAATGGCGGACGATCCGGCCCGATCCATCGCCGATCACGCGATTGTTCCGCTGTCGATAAGGCGCCGAATGAAGCAGCGCCACAAGGGGAACAGAGTGTTGGGAGACACGGGATGATATCGATACGAAGGCTTCTTATGCGTCCCACTATCGTCGTCGTCATCTGCCTCGCGGCCGGGGGTACTATGGCGGCCGGGCGTGATGCCGCGCGCACGCCGCATTTCACGGCGCGACTGGTCGATATCCACGAGGCCCCCCGCGAGGGAGTCGAATGGCTCGAGATCGAGTTCGCTGCCGACGCGATCTCGCAGGTGGATACCGTGCTGATCCGCATCGATCCATGGACCTGCGAGCGATCCGCTTACATGTCCGACGCCAATGCCCGCAGGTTCGTGGCGAAGCGCTGTGTCTCTGGAGGGCGCGCCACGAGCGGTCCGAAGGGTTGGGACGTCAAGCTCGACGCCGATGGGCGGCAGACCTACCGTATTCCCATTGCTCTTCCTCCCGGGGTGACGCCCGATCCGCCATTCGATATCGATGTCCCTATAAGCTACGCCAAGAGCGGCGAGGAAGATATGGCGCCGAAAGAAACGGCCGCAGTTCTGACTTTTCGCTGGACGGGCCGTCGATAAGAGCGCCGCCATTGAGCGGATGCTGCTATCTGATTCAGCCGGCCGCTTCCGCCAAGGGACGCGCTTTGGCGCAGCGCCGGGCTTTTTCCCACTCGGAGAAGCCCAGCATATTCCGCTGATATTCTCTGATCTGCGCGTCGAACAAAGCCCATGGCGTGTCCAGCGTTCTCGCGGCGGACGAAGGCTCTGATCGCGTCTGGTCGACATCGAAGCCACATATGTTCTGAGACGCGATGGCGACCGTGCTCCTGTCCAGAAGGTCATCCTGACGAGATATCGGCGCAGCTCCGCCTTCGTCGGCGGCTGCGGCGATCGGCGCGAAGCAGGCCGCGACAAGCGTGGGCGCAAGGCACGAAGCGGCGTGGCGGATGAAGAGGATCACTCGCAAAGTTTCAATGTAACGCGTTCCCGACCGGCTTCCTCCAGGTGGAGCGTTTTCTTCTCGTCCGAAAGAATGAGCTGATAGAAATGGCTTTCTCCCGGGCGAAGCGGTCGTAGCTCGACGAGCATCTCGGCGGCGTTCCGCTCCCTCTCGGACGAAAGGACGATCTTGCGTTTCTCCGCCAGAGCGGCTTCTGCGTCTCGCGGCGTCATCGTCTCCGGCGTTCGGACATAAGCGGCGACGACCACGAGCGGGCCGGATTTCGTGGAGACGCGATCGGCGGCGATCCCGACGAAGCCGTTAGGGGTCCGATCCGGGAACGAGGCCGAGCGCGGCCCCTCGCCGCAAATTTCGGGGCGCAGGGCCCAGGCGCCGAGAAAGCCCGGCAGGATGCGGGAAACATCCAGCGGCGCGTAGGCTTTGCGCGCGCCCCAGGCGCCGGCGACCACAATGCCGCTTTCGTCCACAGTCACGCTCGACGACACGGCGTGAGCGGGCGACATCGCCAATAGGGCGACGACAGGACCGAGGACGGGAAGGCGCTTCACTTTATTCGTGAACAATGGCTTTCCTTCTATATTTTTTCGTAACCGGTCAATGGTCGCGATCACGCTCGCAAGGGCGATGGGGGAGAGAGCAATCAGCGGGGGCCGCAAGGCAACTTCGATAAATATATGGGATCGTACATGACGGCGCGCGTATCGAAGATGACTCTTGGCGTTTCGACCCGGATCTGCGACGCGTCCGTGAAACTCTTGACCTCTTCGCGCGTCAGGCGCCCGGTTTCCAGTGTGCCCCAGCTTGTGACAACAAGGGGAAAGCGCTCGAGTTCCTTGTCCATTTCGTCGAACAGGATGACCGTTCCCGGCGCGCCGAAGTAATAGGCCTTGTTTTTTTCATAGGCGATTTCCTCATTTCCAGAGACGTCGGCGCCTTGCAGCGCCAACTCCACGGCGAATCTGAGATAGCCCTTCGCGGGGTCGACGGCGGTGCAACCGAGGACATAATTTGGCGTCAAGTCAGCGGGCCCCGATTTGTGTCCCCCATTAGGAAAGTTGAAGAGAACGCCGCCGCCCCAAGCGCGCTCGCTCTTGAACCATTTCGATTTCGTGCCTCTGTCGATGACCTCGAGCCGTTCGCGAGCGAATGCCGCGACGGAGAGAGGCGCAAGAATCTGCAGGCCGGCGATCGCGACGACGCAGGCGCCGGCGAAGCGCCGCGCGGCGGTTTTCTTTTCTGACATTTCAAGACCCTCGACAAATGAGTGGGTAGAGGACATCCACTCCGGGAATGAAAGTGGGCTGGGCGAACTCAGCGCGTGGCGCAAGGAAGCTTCTGCGCGCCCCCCTCGATCGTCTCCTTCAGCGCCGAAGTCGTAGATTCGAAATAAATCCGCGACGTCTCGGCGCGGATCGCCGACGCCGCCAGGATGGCTTGCACATCGCCTCGCGTCAGAGCAGCGGTTTCGAGCGCGCCATTTTGCGGCGCAAGCGGGACGCGCATCATCTCCTTATCGGCCTCGTCCAGAAGAATGAGCGTTCCCGGCGCGCCGAAGTAATATTTCATGCCTCTTTCGTGGGCGATCTCGTCCCTGCTCGTGACGCCCGATCCGGGTGGTGTGGCCCCCACGCGGAAGCGCCAGTAGCTCTTCGTCGGATCCGGGTCGGCGCAACCAAAGGCAAATTCCGGCGCTCCTCCGGCGAGAAAATTCAGGGAAGGCGCGCCCGCTTCCTGGCTTTGTTCCAGATCGAACGCAAAGCGAGCGCCGCCGCCCCAGTCATAGGCCTCGATCCAGGTCGCCCGAGGGTCTCGATCGACGACTCTGAGAAGCGACGGAGAGGCGGCTAATGCGGGAAGCGCCGCGAGCATTTGAAGAACGACGACGGCTGCAAGGCGAAAGCTGGCGCCGATTGGCGGGGAACGCTTCCTGCTGGACATTTCGTGACCCTGATTTTCAAGAGAGAGGAGGGATGCCGATCGAAACACGAGCTCACCGCGCGGCGCAGGGAAGCTTCGCATTGCCGTTGATCGTGGCCTTCAGCGCCGAGGTTCCCGATTCGAAAAAAATCCGTGGCGTCGTGGCGCGGATCACGGGCGCGTTCAGTATGGCTTGGACATCGTCTTGCGTCAGAGCGGCGGTTTCGAGCGCGTCGTTGCTCGGCGCAAGCGGAATGCGCTTTATCTCCCTGTCCGCCTCGCCCAAGAGAATAAGCGTCCCCGAGGCGCCGAAGTAGTATTTTATGCCATTCTCGTAGGCGATCTCGTCCTTGCTCGTGATGCCCGATCCGGGCGGCGTGACTCCCACTCGAAAGCGCCAGTAGCTCTTCGCCGGATCCCGGTCGGCGCAACCGAACGTAAATTCAGGACCGCCTCCCGCGAGAAACTTCAGGGAAGGCTGCCGGACATTTGTTTCGAATTCGGTTCCAGCGAGAAAATCTCGGTGCGCCGCGTCCGCCGCCAGGCTCTGTTTCAGATCAAAAACAAAGCGAGCGCCACCGCCCCAGCTGCGATCCTCGATCCAATAATTCGAAGGAGAGTCGCGATCGACGGCTCTGAACGGCCCCGTAGATGCGGCCAATGCGGGAAGCGATGCGAGCGCGACGACGGTAACAAGCATGGAGCCGGCGCCGACTGGCATGGAAAGCATCTTGCTGAACATTTGTGACCTCGACGCAAGAGTGAGCGGATAATGTTCGTCCAATGAGCGAAAAAGAACGGCGCGGCGCGGAGATTCGCCACTGTGTCAGCCGGTTCGATCGAAAGACAACCGGGATCGTCTGTCATGGCGCAACCTTTTCCACATGCGCTTCAGTCATCGATGGCATAGACGCTCGCGTCGTAAACGAGTCCGATCTCGGTTGCGTCCGGCGCCTGGACGCGTAGGGCGGTCCACTCCTCGCCCGCCTCCGGCCCATTATCGATTTGTGAGACGTTGCCCAGCTGGAGCGGCAGATATTGCCCAGCGGCCGCGGGTTTGCAGCCTTGTCCGGCGAGCGAGCGCAAAAGCGCGGCGCGCAATGCTTTCGGCTTTTTTTCGTGCAGATGGGCCTTCTCGACGATAGAGACGACGAAGGTCGCGGCTTCGTAGCTCGGGCAGCGATAGCCGCGATGATAGTCCGCGTGCGTCTTGCCGCTCAGGTGGATCATCCCTTGGAAGATTCCGTGACTCGGATCGCCGATCCATTCTTGGAGCGGTTCTTTTGCATCCTGCGCAGACGCCGAGCCGAAGGCGAGGAGCAGGATGGGAAAGGCGCAAATATTTTTCATAATTTTCGAAAATCCCAAACCATCGGATAAGGCATGGAGCCATCCGATCCTCGCGGAATCAACCACGCTGACGCACCGGTGCGATGCGCGCGTTGCTGCTGACAGAGACGCGGCAAATAATGTGTTGCGACGCCTCGGGGGCAATGAAAGCCTTGGCGCGGCGCCGTCAATCAGAAAGGGGCAGGACATGCGCATCGGCGGCGAGAGCGTCATTCAGCAAGGCGACGACTGCCTTGCGCGAGGAGACGTTCAATTGTCTCAACAGCTGCGAAACATGATTGCGCACCGTGAAATGCGACAGCTTCAAACGGCGGCCGATCTCTTTGTTCGACAGGCCGTGAATCAACAGCCACAGAATGTCGGTTTGTCGTTCCGTCAGCGAGGAAAGTCCGTGCGCGCGGGAAAAGTCACGCGCGCCGGCTGCTTCGCGCTGCGCATACAACAGGCTGCCCTCTGGCAGCATGTGACGCACTCGAGCGAGAATGTCGTCCGCGTCATTCGTCCGCACCGCGAACAGCACGACGCTCGCAGGCGCGCTGTGCTCGGTCGACGAGCGGCCTTTCGAATGTCCGCTGCGCCGAAGGTTTGGAGCGACGTCCGAAATGTCGTATCTGTCCATGCTGAAGTTCCCGCGTGGCGCCATTTTCAGCTTGGTAGCATCGCCGGAGCGCGAGCTCATTCGGCTTCCGACGACGAGCGCACATGCGCCGACGAGCGGCTGTGAGAATCTGCGAACGGCTAGCATTGGGGGACGAATGGCGTATGAGGAACGGCTTTGCGGACGTCCTACGAATTGCGAGACCAAGTCGACGAATAAAGAAAGCCCTGTAGATCCAAGGGGGAATGAATGGTGATGAAGCGATCGGCGAACGCATGCGCAATCCGTCGGGCCACGATTCGTTTCGGCCTGATCTATTGGGTCGGCGTGTTCATTTTCTCCAGCATACTATGGGGCATAGTCGGCACAGACCCGATCGAATCCGCCCTAGGCAAGTTTCTGCACTATGCGTTATGCTCGATCATCACCGCCGGCATTTCGGCGCTGTTGTTCCGCCTGCATGAGAGGCTGGTCGAGACGCGCTCCCCGGAGAATGCGCTCCCTTTGCTTGTCGGCGCTTCGTTCATCCTCTCGCTGGCGGCGGCGCCGGCCTGGGCCGCGCTCGGCTATGCTGTCTACACCTTCTGCATCTGGCCGCAGCTCGCTGTCTTCGATTGGAAGGATTTCAGCTATGACACGGCATATGGAGCGGCTTTGTTTTTCGGCTGGTCTTGTCTGTTCATTACCCTCGTTTTCGGTTTCGAGCTCCATGACCGAGAACTCAGGCTCGCCGCTGTTCGTGAGGAGGCGCTGACCGCGCAGATGCGCGCGCTGCGGTATCAAGTAAATCCGCATTTCCTCTTCAACACGCTGAACTCGATCGCCGGCCTGATCGAGGAGGGATCGGCGACCCGCGCAGAGCGCATGGTCCTGTCGCTCTCGACCTTCCTGCGGACGACCCTGGCGCTCGATCCCATGCATGACGTGCCTCTGGCGGACGAGTTGGCCTTGCAGGAGGAGTATCTGGGAATCGAGCGCGAACGCTTTCCCGACCGAATGACATTCAGCATCGACATGCCCGAGGATGTGCGCAGCGCCCTTGTGCCGAGCCTTATCCTCCAGCCGCTGATCGAGAACGCCGTCAAGCATGGCGTAGGCGCCACAGTCGGCAAGGTCGAGATTGCGCTGCGGGCGCGTCGGGAGGCCGATCGCCTGCAAGTCATGGTCGAGAACGACATGCCTATGGGAAATGACCACAAGCAGCCCGCCGGCATGGGCGTCGGCCTGCGCAACGTCGCCGAACGTCTGCGCGCCCGCTTCCAGGGCGACAGCGAATTTTCATCCGGTCTGGTCGCGCCCGGCCGTTACCGGGCGTCCATCGATCTCCCGTGGCGGCTCGCATGAACGAGCTCACGATTCTCGTCGTCGACGACGAGCCGCTCGCGCGGCGCAGGCTCTTGCGTCTGCTGGGCAAGATGGAGTGGGTCGGCCGGATCGAGGAGGCCGCCGATGCGGCGGAGGCCAAGCGCGTGGCGCAGCAAGCACAGCCCGACATTCTCTTGCTCGACATTCAAATGCCGGGCGGCAGCGGCTTCGACGTTCTGGAAAGCCTCGGACCGGAGCCGCCGGTCGTCGTTTTCGTCACCGCATTCGACCATCACGCACTGCGCGCTTTCGAGGCTAACGCGGTCGATTACGTCACCAAACCGATCGAACCGGGACGCTTCGCTCGCGCCCTGGAGCACGCGCGGATCGCCGCGGGCGCTCGCCTTCAGGCGGATCGAGTCGCCGAATTGCAAGAAACGATCGCTTCGCTGAAACGCACCCTGTCCGAACGGCCGAAAAAGCCGACGGAGTTCTGGGTGAAGGCGCGAGGCGACTATTTGCGCATCACCTCGGACAATGTAATCCGCTTTCAGGCGGAGCGCGACTATGTGCGCATCCATGTTACAGGCGCGGACTATCTCTTTCAGGAGAGCCTGTCCTCGCTCGAACGCCGCCTCGACGGCGGAGAATTCCTGCGCATCCATCGCGGGGCGATCGTGCGCCGGGGAGCCATCATACGTATCAAGCAGGCGCCTTTCGCGGCGCTGATCGCTGTTTTGAGCGACGGTTCGGAAGTGCGCGTGGGACGGACATACGCGCCGACGATCCGCGCGAAGCTGATACGCACATAGCCGAAGGCTCCCTTTGCGTAATCCCGCTCAATGTTCGACGGGCACACCGTGCTGCGTCATCCAGTCGATGATCTCCCGCCGGGCTTGCCGAGCTTCGGCGTTGAGCAGACGCTCTGGCGTCATGAGGAGATAGGTCTGGAATGTCTTGCCCTGCCGGTTGCGCGCCGCCGCAGGGGCTCCTTTTTGCAACAATCTCAGAACGCGCGCCGCATCGTTAATTTGCGCCGCGACATGCAGAATGGTATTGCCCATGTTGTCGGCATGGGTCAAACGCGCCCCGGCTGCGAGCAACATTTCGAACTGCCGCTCCCGTTCCCCGATCAAGGCCACCATCAAAGGCGTTCTGCCGGACTGATCATTGCGGGTGTCGACATCGACCTCGCGCACGAGGAGGAGACGCAAATATTCCAAATCATTCGCCGAGGCAGCGAAATGGATCGCCGTATCGCCATCGACGCCGGGCTGTGCAGGATCGGCGCCGACATTCAGCAGCACTTGGAAGGCAAAGTGGCTTTTGTTGAGCATTGCCCATTGCAGCAGCGTGACGTTCTTGTCGCCTCTCGCCCTCACATCGGCGCCCGCCGCCACGAGCTCGGCGGCGCGCTTGCTGTTCCGCTGAAAGGCCGCGCGGAGCAATGCGACAATCTTCGGATCGGAAAATACCTCTGCGGCTTCGGGGGCGGCGACACTCGCCGTCGGATAAGCGAGCAGAGATGAGCTCAGAACGCCGATAACGAAATTCCGCCGCGACAGAGTCGTCTGCGTCATGGCGCGGACTTCATCCAAGGCTCGAACGTGCTCAAAGTATAGCCCGTCTCTCCGCTGATGTGGAGGGTGGCGCCTCTGCATTCCCGGAGGCGTGTGTCGAAGCTGTGGCTCGTTTCGATCTGTCCGAGATCGGCTCGAACGCGCCCATGGTGATGCCATATGGTCGCCTGATAATGGACGCTGTCGGTCCCCGTCCGCTCTATGCCCGATGTTTCCAACGAAGTCTCTCGGCTGGAGCCGTCGGCGGCGATCGTCCTTTCGACGATGCTTCTCTTGTCCTCGGCATATTGGCGCTCTAGCTCTTCGACGCATGCGCGATGCGACGCGAGCGCTTGCGAAGACGGCGGGACCGGCAGCCTGCCGCTCGCATGGGCGGGCAATGACGCGCGAAAGATCTCGAGTCCCAAAGAAATCACCAGCGCTCCAGAACGTATCAACGCCATAGACGCTGCTTCAGCGACATTCGATCTGCGTCTTCGACCTTCATCGCGTCTCGCCATAATAGGGGGACTCTCCGCCTCGCGAATCATTCGTGTGCTCTTTTAAATTTGCGCAGACGCAAACGGTGTCGACGCAATTATTGGAAAGCTCCTTGTGAACAAAGGAGCAGTCCGGCTTCGAATGTACCGTTTCCCTCTTGGCGCCGTTCTCATAGGCGTAAACGGCGGCCTTCGTGTCCAGGATTTCCATGAGCCTCAATCCGCCGTTTTGGCAGATCAGCCGCTCGATCGGCTTTTTCCGCCTTTGACAGTCGAGGCAGGACGGCACGTCGCCGTAGAACTCCGACAACTCGCTGATCGCGCGCTTGACCTTGTCGACGTCCACGTTCGGGCAATCGACCGCAAGGGCGCGCCCCGCGACGCCGCCAAAAGACAAGATGAAGAGGGAGAGCAACAAAGCTGTTCGCATATCATCATCCTTTGCATTTCTGTTTCGCGCGCTGAAGACTCATCGAGTCGGCTCGACGCGGTCGACGCAGGCTCTCTTCGTCAAATCGCTCCCGGGCGTGAACAGAGAAAAGGAAAAGAATGTTTCGCCTGGACTGTTTTTTCCGCCGGCTTCGTTGCGGCCGGCGCGGACAAAAACCGGCGTCGTCGCGGCGGGAAGATCGATCCGAAAGAAAGCTGTGTGCTCGTCATCGGGCAGATCGCCAAATCCGCCCGTTTTGCAATTGTCGGCGAGCAAGGTCACGGTCCCGCCGCTCAGCTGCCGTTGGAGAATTTCCTGATAATTGCCGCTCGGATAGAACTTCTGAAGCTCTATCGCGCGAACGCCCTTGGCGCTGTGGAAAATGACATCGATCGAAGCGTCGCCTTCGTTGCCCTTTTTGTGCGTAGCGTTCGCGCCGATTCCGATCGGTAGATCGACCTCGCCAAATCCATTCAGGCGCAGTCGTCCGCGCAAATGGTATGTCACGCCGAGATCTTTTTCGGAATCTTCGGGATAGGCGAAGCCCTGCCATTCGATGTTCGAAAGCGCGGCGATGTCCTTCTCGCGCTTGCCCTGCGTGAAGGCGATGAGCAGCGTCTCGAGCGGGCCGGCTGCGGCGCGCGCCTCCGCCGAAGCGCCGAGAGCCAAAGCGAGAACGAGGGAAAGTGCAAAGCGATAGGTGCGGCAAGCGACAGCCATGGTCTCTCTCGTTGTGCGAGATTCTCTTCCCAAAGGCGGAAATCTCATTTTTCAGAAGGAAAAAGCACGAAGCGCTCGCCTTTCAGCCGACTGGCTTTGTCCGGCCCGAGACTGCGTTCGCTGAAAGGGTCCACCTCGAACCAAGACAGCGAATAGGCGCCGGCATTGTGCTGAAAGCGCCACGAACCCCGCTCCCCGGCGTCCGCATCGGCGCCCCAAGGCTCATTGCTCGTAATCTCCAGGCTGTTTGGATCGATTTTCCCATTCTGAAGTCTGGTCACGACCTCGTATCCGGTCGCCCCGGGCTTCTCCGCCAACTCGGATCCGATGTCGTCGACCCAGCGAAGCTCATATGCAGGCTTTGCGAAATGCATCAGCCGATAGCCGGTGAAAGTCCGCCACAGGAGAAACACGCGTGTCCGAGCGGCGGAATACTCGCAATAGAGGTCGTAGATGATCGTGGCGACGTTGCCGTTCCGCGAGACCACGATCATTCGGTCATCCTTGATGAGGTTTATGTTATCGGTGTCGTCGCATCCGGCGTCGGTATGTGAGATGACGAATTTGCGCGCCTCATTCACCGTTGGAGCGCCGGGCGGCGGTTCTGCGCTGCAGGCCGAGGCTTGCGCGAAGAGGGCCAGGGCGCAAAGAGGCGGGGCGAGCCGGGCGGAGATTTTATACCTCATGCAAGTTTCGACCTTCCCGCCTTCGCTTTTCCAAGATCATTGCGACGAGACGGGGAACGCGGCTATCGGGAAATCTCCCACCAGCGTCCGCAATTGGTGGGGACCGGACTGCCGCCAAGCTACGGGAGATGATCGAGCCGACCAAGAAATATGATGTACCGGTGCTTGCGAGCGGCAAAGCGGCGCCGTCGATATTGTCGCAGCTCTGGTCGGGCTACGTCCGCGACAAAATCGAGGCGGTCCGCTTCAGCAAACCCCAGCGGAGATCCGCTCGAAATCTGCGGGGACTGTCCAGACAACCGGGGTCGGCTCTCGGCGATCCCGAGCCGCCGCTCGAAAAGCCGATAATGGATTGGCGTCGACAACCAAACCCTATTTTATTAAAGCGCGTATGCACGCTCGTCACCGTTCCGATCCACCCTGCGTGAATGAGACGGGCTAGCGTAGCTCGATACAGGCGGGACGCCTCGAAGGAGCACTCATGACCCTGGACGACATGATTTCAGACGGCGAATTCAAAAATGGCCAGTCCAATTTGCGGGGCATTAAGATTGCTACCGTGCGGTTTGGTGCATTTTATCTTATTGTATTGATAATAGTTGTTTTTGGATTTTTATCTTCTGTGGAGGAAATATCAGCACAATTTATCGGATTAAGATTAATACAGTTTCTATCTATTATTGCGCTTTCAGCGCTATTATCATATGCTATTTATTTTATACATGACAAATTGACGAAAAAAATGACGTCAGAAGATTCATTGCCGATGTTGCTAATTGTCTCATTTGTGCTGTCATTGATGGCGGCTGCGCTATGGGCTGGGGCCCATAATTTCTATCCGGCTCTCCTCGGGACGCCGCCTTCCGCGCCGCAGTCCCTCGACAATTTTGGGGGCCTTGTCGTCATTTCCTGGGGGTTTCTGTTCGGCTGGTCGTGCCTATTCGTAGCGCTTGTTTTTGCCTTCGAGCTCAATGATCGCAAGCTGCGTCTGGGGGCAATCCGTGAAGAGGCGCTGGGGGCTCAGATGCGCGCGCTGCGCTATCAGATCAATCCACACTTCCTGTTCAACACGCTCAATTCGATCGCGGGGCTGATCGAGGAAGGCGCGGCCACGCAGGCCGAGCGCATGGTCCTGTCGCTCTCGACCTTTCTACGGACCACGCTCGCGCTCGATCCATTTCACGATGTGCCGCTCGCGGATGAGATCGCGCTTCAAAAAGAATATCTGGGCATCGAGCGGGAGCGGTTTTCCGACCGCATGACCTTCTCCATCACAATGGATCCGAATGCCGCCGAAGCGCTGGTTCCGAGCCTGATCCTGCAGCCGCTCATCGAAAACGCCATCAAGCATGGCGTAGGCGTGCTGCCCGGCAGGGTTGAGATATCGCTGACGGCCCGCCGGGAGAATGATCGTCTGCGCGTCACGATTGAAAACGACATGCCCCGGAACGAGGCAGAGATAACAAAGCCGTCAGGGGTGGGAGTTGGCCTCAGGAACGTTGCCGATCGCTTGCACGCCCGCTTCCAGAACGAGTGCGTCATGCGGTCTGGACCCATGGGCAATGATCGATTCGAGGTTTCACTCGAGCTGCCATGGCGAACGGCATGACGGGGCGGGGGGCGTTCATGGTTGAAAGCCGGTCCGCTGCGCTGCAGCGGATCATCCACGGGCGCTGCGCCCTGCTTTGCCGGGAGACGCCGGCCCTGCGAACGATCCCGATGACTCTGGATTATTGTCGCGCGCGAGAGGCCGGCGGGCGCCTTCGGCGCGGCAAGCGCACAGCAGCCTTGTCGCATAGATACGATTTCTCGACGCCTGTGGCGGAGGCGCAACAGTCGCTCGACCGCGCGTAGACCCCTAGGTATCGCGGGGGCGGGCGTGAATCACGGCGGAAACATGTCTATCGTTTGACTATTGGATGAAGTTCATAGTCATTAATCTGTATCAAAGGCTCTCCTATGGGTAGCGCGAAGTCGAGCGCTACCTAAGGAGTTCGTCGATGCGGAATTGGCCCGAGCGCCGTGAAAGACATGCGCGCATCGAAATCATTCCGATGATCGATGTGATGATGTTTCTGCTGGTCTTCTTCGTATTGATCAGCATCAATGTCCTTCCAGCGCTCGGGCTCAAAGTCACGCCGCCCAGTTCTGCGCATCCAGACAAGGTGGTCGAGCGCACGCGCGTGACCATCGGCATCGATCGGGCCGGCGAAACCTATCTCGACGGCAAGGCCATCCCGCTCGCCGAGCTCGCCGAGCGCTTGCGCGGCCTCGCCACCGAGGACAAGCCGCTCGCCGTGGTGATCAGCGGCGACGAAGGCGCGGGCCTTCAGAGTCTCGTCTCCGTTCTGGATGCGCTGAAAGCGGCGAAGGTCGCGAGCGCCTCCATTGTCACGAGGCCGAAATAGTGCGGCCGAGACGAGCGATGGACAGGCTCGACGTCGCGAGCAACGGCGCCGGCCTCGCCGGCGTGCTGACGCTGCTCGCGTTGGCGCTGACGATGGGGCCGCAGACGACTTTCGTCGCGCCCGCCGATCCGGGCGGGCAGACGGAGATCGCGCTCGATCTCCCTGTCGAGGCGGAAGCGGCCGAGCCCCCTCCGCCCGAGCCGCCGCAAGAGACGCCGATCGAGGCGCCGCAGCCGCAAATCCTAGAGGAGACGCCGCCGCCGAGCGACGCGCCCGCGCCGATCGCCGCGCGACCAAGGCCGCAAAAGCTCGAAAAGCCGAAGCCGAAAGTGGATGAACATCCGCGCAGGGAGCGCAGCGACGATTCCAAGGCCGATGCGAAGAAGGAAGCGCGTGAGAAGCCCGCGGCCGTGCGGCGGGGCGAGGCCGGCGCGACCGAGCGGACGTCCCACGCTTCGGGCAATGTCTCCGCCTTCCGCGCTTGCCTCGCCGGCGCGCCCTACCCGAGCTCCAAGGACGCGCGGCTGCAGAAGCCTTCGGGCGCCGTCGGCATAGCGGTCTCAGGCGGCTCGGCTTCCGTCACCAGCAGTTCAGGTTCCGCCATCCTCGACGCCGCGGCGCGATCGCGCGCGGTCGCCTGCGCTTCCGCCGCGGGCGGCGGCGCGCTCAGCGGCGTCGTCGTCTTCCACCCGAGATAGTCGCAACCGAGGTCCTCCGATGAAGTTCCGTGTCCTTACGCTCGCCCTGCTCGCCGGCGCCTCGACGCCGACGCTCGTTCTCGCGCAATCGGCGCAACAGCCGCAAAAGCCGGCGCATGACAGCCGCTCGCAGAGCGGCCTCACCGCAGCGCCGACCGATTTCGGCCGCGTCGATATCTACGGCAATGGCGCGGCGGAGCCGGCGCCGGACGGCGTCAACCGCCAGGACCTCGGCGGCGGCTATATGATCGAGGAAGAGGCGGTGAAGACCCGCTCGACGGTGACGCGTGACGCCATCGCGAAAATGTCGCCGACGGCCAACCCCTATCAGATGATCAATCTTCTGCCGGGCGTCGTCATCACCAGCACCGACAACTCCGGCCTCAATGGCGGCAACATACGTATCCGCGGCTACAACAGCGATCAGCTCGGCCTCACAATCGAGGGCATGCCGGTCAACGACTCCGGCAATTACGCGCTCTATCCGCAGGAATATGTCGACAGCGAGAACATCGAGCAGATCTCGATCGCGCAAGGCTCGCCCGATCTCGACAGCCCGCACATCGGCGCCTCCGGCGGCGTCATCAACATCTACATGCGCGATCCCTCGAAGACGCGCGGCGGCTTTGTCGATTTCTCCTATGGCATGCACAGCACGGCCCGCGAATTCGCGCGCGCCGAAACCGGTCAGATCGGCGATTTCCGCGGCTATGTGTCCTATTCGCATTACACGGAGAATCACTGGTCGGGTCCGGGCTCGAACGAGCGCCAGCATGTCGACTTCAAAGGCGTGTGGGAGCCGAGCCAGGGCAATCGCATCGGCCTCTCGGTGATCTTCAACGACGCGCTGAATAACTTCTATCAATATCCGACGCTCGGCAGCTACAATACGCTCGGCGCGAGGTCGGTCGGCTACAACACGGCGCTTCCGGCCTCCTATTTCGTCCCTTCGGCGGGCGCCTGGGATCGCTCCGCCAATCAGGCGAATCTCTACTACAAATGGCGCATCAACCCGTTCCGTAATCTGATCGTCAGCGCGCCTTCGACTTTCACGATCAGCAAGGATGTGACCTATGACGCCATTCCTTATTTTTGGTACGGCTATGGCAATGGCGGCGGCGTGACATCGGTGACCGAGAATGCGACGGCCTCGGGAAGCTCGTTCTATTACGGCCGCTTCAACATCGGCGCGGCGGATTGGAACAACAATGGCGTCGTCACCAAGAACGACAAGGGGATGTATTACAACCCCTCGATCACCGAGACGCTGCGTCCCGGCCTCATCAATAAATTCACCTTCGATCTCGGCGATCACAAGCTGATGCTCGGCTATTGGTTCGAATATGCGAACCATCGCCAGACCGCGCCTTACGCTTTTCTCAACGCCGACGGCTCGGTCGCCGATCCCTATATCGACTCCGGCGCGATCACCATTCCGGGCGTCGGCGCGCCGCAGTATCGCGATCTCCTGACGCAAACGGTCACCAACACCGGCTTCGTCAGCGACACATGGTCATTGCTCGACGACAAGCTGACGATCGAATCGGGCGTGAAGGTCGCGTCCATTCATCGCTCGGTCTATAATTTCCTTCCCGGGGTGACGCCGCTCAACACGCAGAGTGATCTCGTCGCGCTGCCGCAGGCGGGGTTCCGCTATAAGTTTTGGGATTATCACCAGATTTTCGGCTCGGTCGGCACCTCCTTCCGCTCGACGCCGAATTTCGCGCTCGCGGATTCGGTGAACACCAGCAGCGGCGCGCTGACGCCGGCCAATCGGCTCGCCCCAGAAAAAGCCGTCACCGTCGAGATCGGCCATCGCTATCAGAGCCCGCTATTCGCCACCTCGGTGTCTCTCTATGGCTCGCATTATGAGAACCATCAGATCAGCACCTCCGTGTTCCTGCCGAACTCCAGTTCCTCGGTGAGCACGACGATCAACGCCGGCGCGGTCGATCTCTGGGGCGTCGCGGCGGAGATCGGCACACGGCCGATCTATAATTTCCGCCCCTATCTCTCGGCCAATTATCTACAGACACGCATTCTCGACAATCTGTCGACCTCGGGCACGACGCCGGCCGGCTCGCCTGTGTCCTCGATCAACGACTTCCTGCCGACCAAGGGCAAGCATCTGCCGAATTCGCCGACCTGGACGGGCGCGCTCGGCGTCGACTATGACGACGGCCATATTCTCGGCAATCTCGCCGCCAAGGTGACGAGCCGACAATATTCGACCTTCATGAACGACGAGTCCATCTCGCCCTACGCCCGCATCGACGCGATGGTCGGCTATCGCTTCGATGATATCGCCTTCGGCAAGAAGCCGGAGCTGCGGGTCAATCTCTACAACATCACCAACACGCATTCATTGACCGGCGCCAACAGCATCAAGAACAATGCGGTGGCGACGCGCGGCGTCTATGGCAACATGGTTTCCGCCAGCGCCCCGACCTATTACGTCGGCCAGGGCTTCTCGGCGACGGCGACCTTCTCCATGGGGTTCTGACCATGCAGATCGATCACGCCTTCTTCCACGAAATCTGCATAGACATCCTCTACGGATGTCTCGTTCTGCTCGCCTTCGTGCTCATCGAGCGGCTCGTCTATTACGGGCTGCTGGCGTTGCGCTCGCGCAGGATCAGAGCCGCGATCGAAGCGCATGCGCTCGGAAGCTCGACGACGCCGCAATCTTTCGGTCCCGACGCGCTGAGCCGCAGCTTCGCCGAATATGTCGCCGCGCAGAATGAGCCGGGCTGCACCCGCTCCCGCGTCGAGGATTTGTCCTCGGCGCTGTTCATCCGAGTCGACGCCAAGGTCAGCGCGCGCCTATGGATGCTCGACACGATCGTCACCGCGGCCCCGTTGCTCGGCCTGCTCGGCACGATCCTCGGCATCATGGACACGTTCAACGCTCTGTCGTCGGGCGGCGTCTCCGATCCGGCGGCGGTGAGCCGCGGCATCGCCGCCGCGCTCGTCGCCACCGCGGTCGGCATCGGCACGGCGCTCGTCGGGCTTCTCGCCCATAATCTCCTGCACCGCCAGGCCGACGTCCTGCTCGAGGGATTCAAGAGCGCGCTGCTCGCCGCGACGCGTGATAGGCTGCCGGCGACGGCCGAATAGGAATAAAACTGGAGGAACGCCCATGCCGATCACGCGACGTGAGCTCCTCGTCGGCGGCGCCGCGCTCGCCACGGGCTTTCCGACCATTGCGCGCGCCGCGCCGCGCCTCGAGCTGCGTCTGCTCGAGACCTCCGACCTGCATATGTTCGTGCTGGATTGGGATTATTATCACGCGCGGCCCGATCCGACGGTCGGGCTGAGCAAGATCGCCAGCCTCGTCGCGCAGGCGCGCGCGCAAGCGCCAAATGCATTGCTCTTCGACAATGGCGATCTTCTCCAGGGCAGCCCGCTCGGCGATTATGTCGCGCGCGACGGCGGGCTCGCGCCGGGCGCGCCGCATCCCGTGTTCCGCGCGATGAACCACATGCGCTATGACGCGGCGACGCTGGGCAATCACGAATTCAATTTCGGATTGGACTTTCTGGAGCGCGCGCTCGGGGGCGCCGCCTTTCCCTATGTCGGCGCCAATATAGAGCGCGCCGACGGCGAAGCCTTTCTGCCGCCGTTCCGCATTCTCACGCGGGAGCTGCTGGATGACCGCGGCGTCTCGCGGGAGCTGCGGATCGGCGTCATCGGCTTTGCGCCGCCGCAGATCATGATGTGGGACAAGTCGCATCTCGAAGGCCGTCTGCGCTGCGGCGACATGGTCGCTGCAGCGCGCCGATATTTGCCCATTCTGCGCGAGCGATGCGATGTGCTGGTCGCACTCTGCCATTCTGGGATCGACGCCCGCGCCGGGGCCGGGGCCGAGAACGCCTGTCTGCAGATCGCCGCCATTCCCGGCGTCGACGCGATCATGATGGGTCACGCCCATCGAGTCTTTCCCGGCCCCGATTACGCCGGCGTCGCGGGCGTCGACGCCGAGCGCGGAACACTCGCGGGAGTGCCGGCGGTGATGCCCGGCTTCTGGGGCAGCCATCTCGGCGTCATCGATCTCACGCTCGCGCGCGACGGCGACCGCTGGATCGTCGACACGTTCGAGACGCGAGCGCGGCCGATCTACAAGCGAGAGGCGGGCAAAGTCGTCGCGCTCGCTGACGCCGATCCCGCCATTGCGACGATCGTCGCGCCGGAGCATGAGGCGACGCGGCGTTGGGTCGACGAGCCGATCGGCGAGATCGCGACGCCGCTTTTCTCCTATTTCGTCTGGATCGGGATCGATCCTGTCGGCGCGCTCGTCAATGCGGCGCAGATCGCCTATGCGCGCCCGCTGCTCGAAGGAACGCCGCATGCGAAGCTGCCGCTGCTGTCGGCCGTCGCGCCATTTCGCGCGGGCTACACGCCCGACGCCTATATCGATCTCGAGCCCGGCGGCGTGGCGCTGCGCCATGTCGCCGATATCTACCCTTATCCCAACACGCTCGTCGCCGTGCGCGTGACCGGCGCGCAGCTGCGCGAATGGCTCGAATGCGCAGCGCGCGTGTTCCGGCGCATCGATCGCGACGCGGCGGAGCCGCAGCTGCTGATCGATCGGCGCACGCCGTCTTACAATTTCGACGTCATCGCCGGCCTCGAATACCGGATCGACGTCTCGGCGCCGGCGCGCTATGATTCGAGCGGCAATCTTTTGTCCGCCGACACGGCGCGCATCGTCGATTTGCGGCACGATGGCCGCGCGATCGATCCGGCGCAGGAGTTCGTCGTGGTGACGAACAACTACCGCGCCGACGGCGGCGGAAAATTTCCCGGCCTCGATGGACGAAATATCGTGCTGCGCGCGCCGGACTCCAATCGCGACGCCGTCGAGCGATTCCTGCGCCGGGGCGGCGCGATCCCCGATGCGAGGCCTTGGTCCTTCGCGCCGCTCGGCAGGCGCGTCACGGTCGCCTTCGACGCCGCGCCGGCGGCCGCCCGCCGCCTCGCCGAGGCGCCCGGTCTGCGCGCGACGGTGCGAGAGGAAGCCGGCTATTCGCGTTACGAATATGATCTCGCCTGAGGCGTCGACCGCTTCTGCGTGAATTGCAGGCCGGCCTCGTTCGGCGAGCGACGCTCATGCGGCGGCATTTCATCCGCGCAGATGCGTTCGCCTCGAAGACAGCCGACCATGCTGCGAAGCGCTCGTCCATCGGCGATCCATCGCTCATCGAGGACGAATCTCGCTGCGGCTCGGCCCATCATCGACTTCCTTATTGCGAGCCGGCTTTTTGCGATATATAAATCAAATATATAAAATGGAGGGCGTTCGATTGAGACCCGAGGCTGTTGAGAGTGTGGACGACAGACTCGGTCGTGCGAGCCCGTCGCTCGAATCCCCGCGACCGAGCGAGCGATTCCGCATCGGTCTGTCTGGCTGCGGCGGTGGGCTGGAGTCCGTCTCGACATCGCAATTGCTCGATCTCGTCGAGAAGGTCGAGGCGCTCGGCTTCGACGCGATGTGGATCAATGAGGAGCATTTCCAAGGCAGCATCATCGAGGTGGAAGGACGGCGTTGCCATTCTCCGATCGCGCTCGCCGCGGCGATGCTCGCGCGCACCAAAAGGCTACGCGTCGGCTTTTCGGTGCTGCTGCTCGCGCTGCATCATCCCATCCGCCTCGCCGAGGAAATCGCGACTCTCGACGTGCTCTCGGACGGTCGCGTGGATTTTGGAATTTCGCGCGGCGGCAACGGGCGCTATCTCGAGGCTTACGGCGTTCCGGCCGAGGATGTGAACACGCTGTTTCGCGACAATCTCGCGCTCATCCGGCGCGCCTGGAGCGACGAGAAGATCGCTTTCGGCGAAAATCTGCTCTCCATCGAGCCGAAGCCCACGCAGCGGCCGCATCCGCCGATCTTCATGGGAACCTATACGGACGAGACTGCCGCCTGGGCGGCGCATGAGGGCCATTCGCTCATCCTGCACGGCATCACCAGCATGGCCAATCAACGGCGCTTGCTGAACGCCTATGTCGTGGCCGGCGGCGATCCCGGCCGCGCGCCCTTCGGCCGCTTCGTCTATGTGAGCGAAACGGATGCGCGGGCGCGGGAGGAGCTCTGGCCGACGGTCGAGAAGCTGACGACGCGTTTGCGCGGCTTCGGCCTGTTCAATCGTAAGGGAGTCGTCGCCGAGGCGGATTTGGAGCCGGAGAACTTCTATCGCGACATGGTGATCGTGGGCTCGCCCGAGACCTGCGCGCAAAAAATTCTCGCGCTCAACGCGGAGCTCGGCGTCACCTATCTCAATGCGCTGAGCGCCTTCTTCGGATTTCTCCCGCTGCCGCTGCTCGAGAAGTCGCTGGCCCTGCTCGCGAGGGAGGCGCGGCCGCTCGTCGACGCCGGTCTTCAGAAAAGCTCGGGAACGAAGGCGACGACGCCCCTCGCCTCCGCATCCTCGAGCCTCAGCAGCGGCGCGCCATAGAGGCGGCTCATCGACTCGCGGTCGCAGACGTCCAGCGCGCGGCCTTCGGCGATCAGCCGGCCGCCGCGCAGCAGCGCCACGCGCGCATCGAGATTGAACGCCTGATCCGGGAGATGCGTCGTCATGATCACGGCT
This sequence comes from Methylosinus sp. C49, assembly GCF_009936375.1. Taxonomy (GTDB): domain Bacteria; phylum Pseudomonadota; class Alphaproteobacteria; order Rhizobiales; family Beijerinckiaceae; genus Methylosinus. The sequence goes on from NZ_AP022333.1 coordinate 137,018, forward strand.
TTTCCGTCGGCGGCGAGGCTCTTCATCAAGCCGAGAACGCGGCCCTGATTGCCGAGATCGAGGCTCGACGTCGGCTCGTCCATGATGATGATCGGCGCATCCTGCGCGACGGCGCGGGCGATGAGCGCGAGCTGGCGCTCGCCGCCGGAGAGCTGCGTGACGGGCTCGGCGCGCAAATGATCGACGCCGATGTCGCACATCGCTCGGCGAGCGATCTCGCGATCGCGTAGCGATGGCGAGCCGATCCCGTCGATATGCGCGGTGCGGCCCATCAGCACCAATTGCTCCACAGTGAAGGCGAAGGCGCTATATCCCGATTGCGGCACATAGGCGATGCGCCGGGCGATATCCCGGCGCGAGAGGCCACGCAGCTCGTCGCCTTGCGCGCGGACCGTTCCGCGCTCGGGCGTCGCGAGACCGAGCAGGCAATGCACGAGCGTGCTCTTGCCGGCGCCATTGGGGCCGAGCAGCGCGAGCAGCTCGCCGGCGCGCAGCGCGAAGGAGACCGAATCGAGCGTGAGCTCGCGCTTCGCCCCGCGTCGGAAGCAAAGATCGACGATTTCCAGCGCCGCCGTCACGACCATTGCTCGGCTCTGGTCCGCATGACCAGGAAAAGAAAGAAAGGCGCGCCGATCACCGCCGTCATCACGCCGAGTGGAATCTCGATGGCGGAGGCCGAGCGCGCGATATCGTCGACGCCGAGCACGAAAAGCGCGCCCAAAGCCGCGGTGGCGACAAAGGCGCGTCCGGGCTCCATGCCGAACGCCATCCGCGCGATATGCGGAATGAGCAGACCGACCCAGCCGATGATGCCCGCGACGCAGACGGTCGCCGCCGTCATCGCTGTCGCGCAGAGGATCACGATTGTGCGGAGCCGGGTCACATCGGCGCCGAGCGCAGCCGCCTCTCGCTCGCCGAGCGCGAGCAGGCTGATGCGCCATCGCAGCGCGTACAGAAGGCCGCCGCCGAGGAGAACGGGCGCGGCGACGGTGGCGGCGTCCATCGCATTGGCCTTGGCGAGACTCCCCATCAGCCAGAAGGTGATCGTGGCCAGCGTGTCGATCGGATCGGCGACATATTTGACGAGCGAGATCAGCGCCTGAAACAGCGCCGACATCGCCATCCCGCAGAGGATGAGGGTGACGAGGGAATTGCCGCCGACGCTGCGGGCCGCGAGATAGGCGGCGCCGACGGCGGCGAGCCCGCCCGCGAAAGCCGCCGCTTCGACGCCGAGAGTCGGGAGATGGAACAGCAGCGCCAGCGAGGCGCCGTAGCCGGCGCCGGCGGAGACCCCGAGCAGCGCAGGCGAGGCCATGGGATTGCGGAAGACGATCTGATAGGCGGAGCCCGCGATCGCAAGCCCCGCGCCGATCATTATGGCCGTCGCGATGCGCGGAAGCCGCACCATCAAGATGATCGTCTCCGCCGTCGCGCCGACCTGCGAGCGCTCGTTGCCGCCGAGAAGCGTCGCGGCGATCGTCGTCAGCGATAGGGGATAGCGACCGATCGCCAGTGACGCGACGATCAGCGCGCCGAGCGCGAGGATCAGCGCAGCGATCGGCGCGCGGTCAACGCCCGGGAGAGTCCGCCAATATCTCATCGATCTGCTCTTTGCCGAGCGGCACATGAAAAAAGCGATCGTAGAAGGATCGCATCTCGTTTTCGAGCGCTGCGCGGGGGAATTTCTCGGGATAGAGAATCGAGGCGGCCCAGAGCACGGTGAGCGGCTGCTCGATCGTGCGATTGGCCCAAAGATGCGCGCCGCCGGGCGCCACATGCACACGGCCGTTGCGCACAGCCGCGACGTCGCGCAGCCGCGGCTCCGCCTTCACCAGCTCGACCTCCGCGCGATCAGGAACGATCACCACCTCGGGGTTCCAGCCTATCATCTGCTCGAGCGAGAAAGTGACGCTCTCCTCCGTCCTTCGGTCGTCGGTGACGCTGTGTCCGCCGGCGCGCGCCATCCACCATTCGGCGATTCGGTGCGGCTGCGTGAGGCGGCGATAATTCACATAGAGCACGCGCGGTCGTTGCGCTTCCTCGATCGGGCCGAGCGTCGTCGCGACGCGCGCGAGCGTCTCGTCGAAATAGCGGATATAATCCTCGGCGCTCTTCCGCTCGTCGAGGATTTCTCCCAAGAGCCTCATCAGCGTCTTGACGTCGTCCGGCTCACGCCATTTCAGCAGCACGGCGGGCAGGCCGAGGGCCGAGAGCTTGTCGGTTGCGCTGCGATCCATCGTCAAAACGAGATCGGGCCGCAGCGCGACGATATCCTCCACCGCGAGGCCCGCGGAGCTCTGCACCACCGGCCGCGTCGCGAGATCGGGGGCGAAGACGAATTGATATTTGCGCGTGAGCTCGCGCGGCAGCCCATTGGCGATCGCCTGCTGCCGGCCGAAGGCGAAGAGAAAACCGTTGAGAACCGGAACCGGGCCGATCGTGACGATGCGCGAGATCTCGTCGGACAGCGTCACGCGGCGCCCGTCCATGTCGAGGATCGTTCGACATTCGCCCGGCGCGCCCGACGCCAGCAGCGCCAGAGCGAGGCAGACGATGCGCGTCAAATGCATCGACATGGACGGGTCCCCTCGCATGGCCGTCAGAAAGACGCCGACATGCCGGCGAAGATCGTCCGCGGCGCGCCGACGAAATAGGAGGTGCTGTTCAGATTTGTCTCGGTGACGGAGATCGCGCTGATGTAGCGATGATCGAAGAGATTGCTCACTCCGGCGGAAACGGTCATCGGCGTCAGGCCGAGCTTGCCGCCGAACTCATAGGACGCCGTAACGTCCACGAGCGCGTACGGGCTCACCGCCTGCGTATTGTCGGCGAGGCCGTAGCGCGTGCTGTTGAAGCGGAAGACCGGCGTGATCGAAAAGCCGTCGCGATAACAGGTCGCTGCGAGCTTGGCCGAATAGCGCGGGGTATAGGGCGTCTGCTTGCCGCCGACGCGCATGATCGAGGAAGCGCCGGCGGCGACATCGGCGACATAGGTTTCGGCGGCGATTGTCGCGCTGCCGGTCAGCGTCAGCCAATCGGTCGCCTTCCAGCTCGTCTCGAGCTCGAAGCCGCGGCCGACAGTGGCGGCGTTGCTCTGATAATAGCTCTGTCCGACGGCGGGATCGAAGACCAGCACTTCCTTCTTATGCGTCCAGAAACCGAAGAAGGTCGGCGCGATCGTCAGATCGCCGGTCTGATAGCGCAGGCCGACATCGACCGCGTCGACCGTCTCGGGCCGAATCCGTCCCATGAGCGTCGCGAGATTGATTCCCTTCGCGAGAAAGGCCGCCTCGGCGCCGAGGAAAGCGCTCGCCTGCGGCCCCCAGTCCGGGCGGCCGACCTTGCGAGAATAGCTGGCGCTGGCGCTCCATTCCTCCGAAAGGCGATGGCGCACGCCGAGATTGGGCAGCCATTCGTAATAGGTCAGCTCGGGCGCGCTGGCGTTCGTGTCCGGCGACGGGCGGAAGCTCCACACATCTGAATAGGCGACGTCGGGCAGACCTGCCGTGTTGAAATACTGCAGATTGGGCGTGCTCTCTATGTGGAGGCGCACGCCGCCGGAGACGGTCGTCGGGCCAAAGGTCTGCGTATATTGCGTGTAGGGACTGAAGAGCTTGTGCGTGTCGCTCGTCGCGAGCGTGGAATAGCGCAAGAAATTCAGCGTGCCGAGCGGCGTCGCCGTATAGAGTTTCTGATGCAGGGGCGGCGGCTCCGGCTCCGTCGACTGAGCCCAGAAGCCGAGCAGGAAATCGGCGTCCCACGGCAGATGCTTGCTATATTCGATCGTGCCGCCGAGATTGTAATTGCTGATCGGCCACAAGCGGACATTCGCGCCGGCGACCGTCTCTTGATAGCCGGTGTTGCGCCAGTAATAGGGCTTTGCGACGATCGTTTGAGTCGGATCGATGTGATAGGCGATCTCGGCGAAAATCGCATTCGTCACATGGCGGGTGCGGTTGAATGTGTAATAGCTGGCGTCGATCCCCGATCTTCCTGTGAGGCTCGTGTTATAGTCGAAAAAGGCCGTCGCGCCGAGATTTTGCGTCTGCGCGAATGTCAGCGGCATATAGCTGTTCGCCTTCTGATCATTGTGGACGCCATAGACAGCGACCTCCAGCTGGTCGCCGAGCGATTGTGTGAGGCCGAAAGCGACATTCTTGCGTCGCGCATCGCCCTCGCCCTTCCATTTCTCCGCGTCGGCAATCGACCCGGAGACGAAGAAGGACGTTCCTGTCGGCAAGCGCCCGGAGTCGATGCGCGCAAAAGTGCGATGAAATCCGTTGGAGCCGACGCCCTGAGAGATCGTCCCGCTCAATTTTTCTTTCGGCGGAAGCAGATTGAGGTCGAGCACGCCGGCTGCGTTGGAGAAGCCGAGGCCCTGATTTGCGGGAATGCTTCCGCGATAGAGGTCGATGCGGCCGATGTCGTCGAGATCGAATAGATCGGCGCCGCCGACAATGCCTTGGATCGGCAATCCGTTGATCGTTCGCGCCAGAAAGAAGTCCGACACGCCGCGCACCGTGATGCTGCGGTTGAAGGACAGGCCGTAAGGATCGGCCGAGTCCTCGATGACGCTCGGCATCATGTCGAGCGCCTTGTAGGAGCTCGCTTGCGCTGGACCGCCGAGAATCTCGATGCCTTCGCGCGTCACCGAGGTCTTGGGAGTCGGCATATTGTCTGTCGCCGGATCGCTCAATGCGTCGCCCGGTCGCCCGGAGCGAAAGCGATCGTTGGCGCTTCTCCCTCGATCGGGTCGAGGCGCGCTGTCGACGCCGATATCGATCGACGGCAGAACTTCCTGGCCTCGCGTGGGCGAGGCGGCTCCGAGCAGCGCCAGGAATGAGACGCCATATATTTTGCTCAGACGAGAGCAATGTGTCCTGCTATTTATGTCCATTCGAGTTGATGCCCCGCCGACCGCGCCGCTTTTCGCCATATAACTAGAATATATATTCATGTCCACGGACCTGGGCGCGGCGCGGCGAATTTTTTTAAAAAATGTTACGGTATTGCAAGTGGTTGCACTAAATCGTGGCGATCCTGACCGCAGGGGCGGCAATATGCCCGGTTCGGCGGCTGAGGGATCCTATCATCGACGCCGGCTAGCGGCGGCAGCGCCGCGTTTCCCCCGAACAAGAAATCGCGGGGCCTTTCCCGCGCCGACCTGCGCGACCAGATATCGGACTCCGAGCCGTGCGGCGATTTTATGCTCTTGCCGCATATGCTCGGCTCTCGTGACGAGCCGCGACCGTATATACGCGAGCTCGCGTCACAGATGCGCCGCCGGCCGGCGCCGTTCCGCCGCGCGCAATTTCGGCTCGAAGGGCGGCTGCAAAAATCCTGGGACGAGCACGACCGTATCGTCCAGTCGATTCTCGCGCGCGATATTGCCGCCGCCGGATCGGCCTCCCGAGATCATTAGACCGTCGTCGGCGCCGCGAGCGTGATTTTTGTCAACGACGCCGCCATCGCCACATGATTGTCGAGACGACGGCCGAGTTCCCGTAGCCGAGCCGACGATGAGCAAGCGGGCCGGTCGAGACTCGCCCGACGAGCTCTCGACGCGCGTCAGCGACTTCGCGTCTTGGCGAAGGCGGCTTTTCCGGCGTCGCTCATATCTTGCTTCAGCCCGACGAACATGCTCTCGATCATTGTCGTGACCGCGCGCGGCGCCGTCTCGGGCTCGCCGGCCGAGAAAGGCGGCTCCGGCGCATATTGCGCGAGAAGCTGCACGCCCTCTGCGTAAGTCCGGTCGCGCAATCGCGCGACGAGCGCGAGCGCGAAGTCGAGCCCCGCCGTCACGCCTTCCGCCGTGATCCGGTCGCGGTCGTGCACGACGCGCCCATCGGCGGGCGTCGCGCCGAAGATCGGCAGCAGCGGCTTCGTCACCCAATGCGATGTCGCCCGGTAGCCGTCGAGCAGGCCCGCCGAGCCGAGCAGCAGCGAGCCGGTGCAAACGGAGGTGATATGGCTCGCCTTGCGCGACGCCGTGCGCAGATAGGTGAGCGTCGCCTCGTCGCGCATGGCGGCGAGCGTCCCGTTCGAGCCGCCGGGAACGCAGAGTATATCGACCTCCGTCGCATCCTCGAAACGCGCCGAGGGCGTGAAGACGAGCCCGGTGTCGCTGCGCACAGGCTCTTTCGTCTTGGCGACGATCTCCACTTTCGCGCCCATGAGGCTCGCCAGCATATATTGCGGACCGACCATGTCGAGCGCGGTGAAGCCTGGATAGATCAGAAAGGCGATCTTCTCCTTTCCCATCCAATGCGCCGGCATGGCGGACATGTCATGCGAAGGCGGCGGAGCGGCGGCCTCCGCCGCCGTGAGCGAACCGCTCGCCAGCAGCGTCGCAAAGGCCGCGATTCCTTCGCCGAAACGGCGGCGGTCGATCTCGCTCATCGTCGCTCCTACATTCGCGCAGAGACGGTGACGAAGAAGGTGCGTCCTTCCGCCGGCGCCAGATTTCCCGAGAGATAGGGGTATTGCACGAGATAGCGCCGATCGCCGAGATTCTTGGCGTTGAGGGCGAAGGTGAAATTCTCGTGCTTATAGGTGAGCGCCGCGTCGAAGACGACATAGCCGCTCGTCGTCCATGGTTGGCCGAGCTCGACGACCTGACCTGAAGCGGCGTAGAGGCCCGCGCCGAGCGACCAGCCCGCCAGCGCGCCGGTGAAGGCGTAATTACCCCACAACCGCCCCGAATCCGGCGGCGCGAGATTGAGCGGAACATTTTGCAGCTTCGGATTCGCATTGCGCGAGATTTTCGCGTCGATATGCGCATAGCTCGCGAGAATGGAGAGCTCGGCGGTCGGCTGCCACACGAGGTCGGCCTCGAAGCCGGAAGAATGCCATTCTCCCGACTGCGTCTGCGTGAGGGCGCCGAGCGCCGTCGTCGGCACATTGGTGCGCTTCAGATCGAAATAAGCGAGCGTGCCGGAGAGGCCATAGAGTCCGTCGAGCTTGACGCCCGCCTCGAATTGCTCCGAGCCCTCGGGCTTGGGCGCGGCGCCATTCGGACCGTTGAAGAAGGTGACGGCGCGCAGGCCCTGCGAATAGCTTCCATAGACGGACAGCCAATCGAGAACGTCATAGGTCGCGCCGGCGCGCGGCAGCACTTTGGTCTCGCTGGTCGAGAAGGTGCGCGGCGGCGTATAGGCGCCCTCGTAACTGTCGATGTCGATCATGGCGACGCGCAAAGCGCCGAGGAAATGCAGGCGATCGAAGATCGTCGACTGCAATTGCACGGTCGCGCCGGCGTTCTGATACTGATTATTGCTCGCATTGAAGACCGCATAGCCGGACTGGCCGGGCAGCGGATTGGCGTAGAGCGGAAAGACGGGCGCGCGGAAATCGGTCGGCTGCGGGAAGCCGAACAGACCATAGATGCTCGAATCCGGGCCGGTCGCATAGGCCGCAGCCATCCGTCCACGCTCCCAGACGCGATTGAAATCGCCGCCGACGAGCAAGCGATTTTGCGTCGGCCCCATGTCGAATTTGGCGACGACATTGGAGGTAATCGCGAATTCGTCGAGCTGCTGCGCGAGTATCACGTTCAGCATAGCGAATTGGCTGGGCCCGCCATAGGCGCCGAAGGACGGGTCGACCGAAAAGGTGGGCAGATTGCCGGAGAAGGGAATTTGCGACGGCTCGTACATTCGCGAAGAGGTCCAACGCGCGCTGGTGAAAGTCGAGAACGTCTCGTCGAAGCGATGATCGAATCGAACGGTCACGCCCGACGATTCCGTGGTCGCGTCGGGCATGTGCGAATTGGCGAGGAAGCTCGTCGGGCGCAGCGAATAGAAGGAGCGGTCGATGGTTCCCGTGGCCGGAAGACCAGGATAGTCGGGCTGATCGCGACGCGAGATATGGCCTTGCACGACGAGCGACGTGTCCTCGTTCGGCGCGATCTTCAGCGTCGGATCGATCGAATAGCTGCGGCGGTGAACGACGTCTATGTTGGAATGCGTCGACTCATATTGCGCGGTCAGACGGAACAGCACGCTCTTATCGTCGGTGAGCGGCTGATTGACGTCGATATAGGGGCTGACAAAACGATAGCCGCCAGCGCGCACGCCGGCCTCGGCGAAGCATTCCGCTGTCGGCATTTTGGACACGACATCGACGACGCCGCCGACGGGGCTCGCGCCGCCCTGGAACAAAATGCTCGCAGGGCCTTTCAGCACCTCGATGCGCTCGACATTGGCGAGCAGATCGCGCACGCCGAGATCATAGTAATTGGGCAAGCCGTCGACATAGCGCTCGGCGCGCATGCCGCGCAGGCTCGGCCCGGTTCCGCCCGGAAACAGCGGATCGACCGCATGCAGGCCGGAGACGTTGCGGAAGGCCTCGCTCTGCGAGATCGCCTGTTGATCGTCGATGAGCTTGCGCGGGATCACCTGGATGGACAGCGGCAGCTCGCGGATGGGCGTCGCCAGACGCGTCGCCGTCGCGGTCTCCGCTCGATAGCCGCGCACCGGACCGGCCGTCGTCTGAACGGTCGGGGTCCCCTGCCCCACGTCCTCCGTCCCGCGTCGCGGACGGGCGCCGTCGATCTCGATCGGCGGCAGCAGCTCCTGGGCGAGCGCGCCGCCGCCCAGGCAGAATATGGCCAGCGCATTCGCGCCGACGCTTCGCAGAAGATCGCGATCGAGCATTTGGCCTCCTGATTTGCTCAATTCCCTCGATTGGACGCGCCGCATCCGCGTCGGGCGTAGGGAGCCAACCTTTCACGGAGATAACATGGAGCCGCGAGGACGGGGATTTCTCGCTCGCAGCGCCAGAGGTTGCGCGCCGGATGCGCCATGCCTTATGATCGAGCCCTTCGCGTGCGGCGGAGCGACAGAAAAAATGTATCGCAGCTTCCTATCCGGCAGCGCCCGCCTCGGGCTGTGCTCTAGCTTCCGCGTGTCCTGATGCGCGTCCTGCTGGTCGAGGACGAGGCCGAGATGGCCCATGCGCTGGCCCTGCGGCTCGGGCGCTCGGGCTTCATAGCCGATCATGTGGGCGCGGTGGGCGACGCCCGCGCCGCGCTCGCCTGTCACCGCTATGGTCTGGCGGTTCTCGACCGACGCCTTCCCGATGGCGACGGGCTCGACCTCCTGCCTGAAATTCGGCGTCTTCAGCCGGATGTCCGCATTCTGATCCTCACCGCCTGTGAGGCGGTGAGCGAGCGGGTCAGCGGGCTCGACGCCGGCGCCGACGACTATCTCGCCAAGCCGGTGGATTTCGACGAGCTGATGGCGCGCGTGCGCGCCTGCCTGCGCCGCGCCGGCGGCCCCGTCACGCCGCCCGTCGTGATCGGCCGGCTCGCCTTCGATCTCGCCGCCCGCGAGGTCTTGGTGGACGGCGCGCCCGTCGTGCTGCATCGCCGCGAGCTCGCTCTGCTGGAGGCGCTGGCGCGTAGCGCCGGACGCATCGTGCTGCGCGGTCGGCTCGTCGAGGAGGTCTATGGGTTCGACGACGACGTCGAGGTCAATGCGCTGAATATTCTCGTGTCGCGTCTGCGCAGACGACTCGCCGAGCTCGGCGCCGAGGTGGAGATTCATTCGGCGCGGGGGATCGGCTACATGCTCGCGAAAGCTTCGCCGTGATGCGCCGCCGGTCGCTCGCGCTGCGCCTGATGATCTATCTCGCGATCACGCAGATCGCCGGCACATTGCTGCTCGTTCCGATCGTGGATTTCCTGGTCTCCGTGTCGGGCGTCCTGCCCGGCTGGGAGATCTCGCGCGACGATTGGGGCGAGCATCGCCTGCAGGCCCTCGTCGCTCGCTCGTTGACGCGCGACGAGGCTGGCGCGGCGCGCCTCGAGCCGACGCCGGAGCTGCGGGCCTATCTCGCGGAAAATCCGCTGGCGCGCTACGCCGCCTTCGATTGCCGGAGCGGCGCCCTGCCCGGCTCGTCGCCGGAGCTGGTGCAGGCGCTCAGCGGCCTCGACCGTCTCGAGGCCGCGTCTTTGAAATTCCGCCTCGCGGGCGATGGCGACGCGCGGGCGCGTGGCGCGTTGCGGCGCATGCCCGCCGGCTCGGCGGCCTGCGCCATCGCGGCCTATGGCTATCGTTTCGCCTGGAGCGATCTCCACGCCGTCTCGGGGCTGTTCCTGACGTTGCACAGCGCCATCGTCATCGCGCCCGCCGTGCTTATCGCGCTGGCCATCGCATGGCTCGTCGTGCGCCGGGGGCTCGCGCCGCTTCGCGCCGCTGCAGCGGATGTGGCGGCGATCGACATGGACACGCTGCACAAGCGCCTCGGCGTCGATGACGCGCCCAAGGAGATCGCGCCCTTCGTCGAGGCCGTCAATGACGCGCTCGGTCGGCTCGATGCGGGCGTCGCCGCGCAGCGCCGCTTCACGGCCAATGCGGCGCATGAGCTGCGCACGCCGATCGCGATCATGCGCGCGCACGCCGATAATCCCGATGACGCCGCCTTTCGCTGCGACATGAAGCGCGACATACGCCGCGTGCAGACGATCGTCGAGCAATTGCTGGCGACCGCGCGCTTCTCGATCCGCGAGGCGCCCGCGGATGTGGACATAGATCTCGGCGAAGCCGTCCTCGCCATCGTCGCCGACTACACGCCGCTGATGATCGAGAACGGCCGCCGCATCGCCTTCGAGCCGCCGTCGACGCCGACGATCGCGCGTGGCGACAAATGGGCGCTCGAATGCGTCGTCGCCAATCTGCTCGACAATGCGCTGCGCGCCGAGCCCCCGGGGGGCGTCGTCGACGTTCGCGTGCTGCCGAGCGCCATCGTCGAAATCGCCGACCATGGCGCCGGCGTTTCGGACGCGGACCGCGACAGGATTTTCGAGCCCTTTTGGCGGCGCGACGCCAAGGGTCACGGAACCGGCCTCGGCCTCGCGATCTCCAAGACGCTCGCGGAGCTGATGGGGGGATCGATCTCGATCGTCGAAACGTGCGGCGGCGGCGCGACCTTCCGCATCGCGCTGCGCAAGAGTCGCGCCCCACAACCGATCAGATCCTCGAGCCGAGTGGAGTTCCAACGCGCGGAAGGCGGAGCAGAGGAGCTGCGCTCGGCCTGAGCCGCGCGGCCAGAACATCAACGAGCCGACCGCTCGCGAAGCGTGCTCCGTCTTCGCCGGCGGACGCCGATCGATTGCTTCAGCCTCGCGCTGTGGTCCCGCGCGCCTGGCCTTCTGCCTGCGGGAGCCCGACGGCGAAGGCGCCGGGGCCGAGCAGAGCCTGCACGATGAGGAGCGCCGTCCATAGCGCCGGAAACTCCCATCCGCCATTGGCGTTGGAGAACAGCCAGCCGTTGGGCAGATGCACGATCAGCGCGCCGATCATCAAAGGAATGAGCGTGAGGGACACGACGCGCGTGAGAATGCCGAAGATCAATGCGAGGCCCCCGCCGATCTCCGCGGCGACGACGACATAGGCGAGCAGCGACGGATAGCCGAGCGACACGAAGAATTTCGCCGTTCCCGGCAGGGTGAACACGAAGACTTTGAGCAGCCCATGTGCGAGAAACAGCGCGCCGAGACTCACACGCAGCAGCGGCGCCGCGTTATCCGCGTTACGAACATTGGTCATTGTCTCGATCCTCTCGTCATGATTTGCGATGGGGCCAGCCCTGAAGTCACGCGGCGTCGACGAGAACGATCTCGCTGTCCTCCAGCGCTGTGACGCGTAGGACGTCGACGTCGCTGATGGCGGCGCTGTCGCGGGCGTTCACGCGCAGATCGTCGATCCGCACGGCGCCGCTCGCCGGCACGAGATAGGCTTTGCGCTCGCGGCCGAGCGCGTATTCCGCCGTCTCGCCGGCTCTGAGAGTCGCGGCGACGACGCGCGCATCGGCGCGGATCGGCAGCGCGTCGCCGTCATTGTCGAAGCCGGAAGCGAGAGTGACGAAACGGCCCGAGCGCTCGCCCTTGGGAAAGGGCCGCGATCCCCAGCCAGGCGCGCCGCCGCGCGTCGTCGGCAGGATCCAGATCTGAAAGATCCGGGTCGTCTCATTCTTGAGATTATATTCGGAATGCGCGATCCCTGAGCCCGCGCTCATCACCTGCACATCGCCTGCGGCGGTGCGGCCCTTGTTGCCGAGACTGTCCTGATGCGTGATCGCGCCCTCGCGGACATAGGTGACGATCTCCATGTCGCGATGCGGATGCGTCGGAAAGCCGGAGTGCGGCGCGATCGTGTCATCGTTCCAGACGCGCAGATTGCCCCAATGCATCCGCTCGGGATCGTGATAGTCGGCGAATGAGAAATGATGCTTGGCGTCGAGCCAGCCGTGATCGGCGCCGCCGAGGCTGTCGAAAGGTCTGAGTTCGATCATTTGCAATCGCCTATCGAAACAGGATTTTTGGAACGACCTCGAGCGCGAGCACCGGTACATCTTATCCCTTTGTCGGCACGCTCATCCGCCATAGCTTGCCTCGGCGATTTTTTTCGCCTCGAGGGCGGAGGCGGTCGCGAGCATTGCCAGGCTGCGACAACGAGGCCCGTCGGAATGCTTCATCGCGCGATGCGGAGAGACCAGGGTCGAAAATGACAAGGCAATTCCAATTTTCGTACGGCCTTCTATTCTTCCTCTGGGCGTTTTCGGGCGCAGATCGCGCATCCGCGGAAGGCGCCTGTCCGCCCGGATTCATTCCGGGCGGCGCTATGGTTCCAGGGCAAGAAAATGCCGGATGGACGGGTTGCCTCCACGTCTATGACGCGGACAATGGCGGCTCTGGATCGAGCGGAGGGGGAGATTCCGGCCCTCCCCCCTTCAACGCCGATGAGTTCCGCGCCCTTCTCGAATGGGAAAAGCAAGTCGCTCAGCAGAACGAAGAACGTCTTTTGGCGAAAGACCCTGTTCTGCGTGAATTAAAGCGGGGCATATGGAGATTCTCTCGATCACAGCCGAAAGATCCTCGCCACATATGCACTGCGTCATACCTTCAGTCGAATGGCGGAGTCTTGATCATGGATTGGGTGGGCGAAGCCAAAGGCACGCTCCTCGCCTTTTTCGGCGGAGCGATCCCGCCGACGCCGGAGATCCGTACCGAGACGGTCAGTCTTACCCAGTCCGGGGAGGTCCAGAGGGTTCGCGCTTCTCATGCGAGCTTGCCCTGGTCCGCGAAGATCGGAATGATCATATTCGCGGTCCCCTCCACGCAGGCGCTGCTCGATTCGATCGAAGAACAGCAGGATTATTCGGTGGAATTGGACGGTCAGGAAGTCATTCACGGCAAGTGGCGCAGCGGCGCGACGGCGCGCAGATGGTTGAGCAATTGCGTCGGCAAGCGTCCCAAATGAAATCGCTCTCGAACGGACTAGCGTGATCCGGGAAGCGAGGTGGGGCGCCGGCGCCGTGACGAATGGCGCTATCATCGACTTTAAAATGAGCGAAGACCGGATGGTCGAACCTTAGGTGATCTCCGCGCTGTTCGCCACGCGCCTTTTGCCGTGGCTCTCCTCACGACGACCTCGCCCGCTCACGCCGCGTCGTCGAACGTGACCATTGACGAAAGCGGCATTGTGGCCACCGGCGTCTTGGTGAGGTGCGCAGAGCTTACGCGCCTTTGCGCGCGGCTCACGTCTTGCTGCGCAGAAACGCCGCCTCGGCCTCTTCGCCCAGCTCGTCGTCGAAGCGCCACATCATCTGCTCGAGATGCGCGCGCACTCGCGGATCAGCGCGAGCCGGATCGCCTTCGAAAGGCGGCGCGGGCGCATATTCGGCGAGGAGCTGAACGCCTTGGGCGTATCTGTCGTCGCGCAACTGCGCGATCAGGCCGAGGCCGAAGTCGATTCCCGCCGTCACGCCTTTCGCCTCGAACCCCAACCCTTCGAGGAAGCGCTTGACCGGGAGATAAAGGCTCGTCTCCAACCTTCGACCTCGATGCGCGCCGCGAGCCAGCGCTCGACGACGAATCGGTAATCCGTGAGCATAACTGCCGCGCCCGGTTTTTGCGGCACGAAGGGAGCCGAGTTGGCGCAGTTGCTTGACGCTATCAAGTGCCATATATTGATAGCATCACTATCACCCGAGACAGAAACGCCATCATGCCTGCTGTCACCATCCGCAACCTCTCCGAAGAGACGCATCGCGCGCTGAAGGTCCGTGCGGCGCAGCACGGACGCAGCACGGAAGCGGAGATACGCGACATCCTGGAGAACGCTGTGCGCCCGGCCAATCGTCTCCGCCTTGGAAGCGCGCTGGCGGAAATGAGCCGGAAGATCGGCCTGACCAACGCCGACGTCGAAGCCCTCGAACAGGCCCGCGAGCAGAAGCCGGCAGAACCGCTGCGCTTCGAATGATCCTGCTCGACACCAATGTCGTCTCCGAGGCGATGAAGCCCGAACCGGACCCGGCGGTCCGCCGATGGCTCGATGAGCAGGCGGCGGAAACGCTCTATCTCTCGAGCGTCACGATCGCTGAGCTGATGTTCGGCGTCGGCGCGCTTCCCAAGGGCAAGCGCAAGGACAGGTTGACCGCCGCGCTCGAAGGCGTGCTGGAGCTGTTCGCGGACCGCATCCTCCCGTTCGAGACGAACGCGGCGCGCCGCTATTCCGATCTGGCGGTGAAGGCGCGCGCTGCCGGAAAGGGGTTCCCCACACCGGATGGCTATATCGCCGCCATTGCCGCATCGCATGGTTTCGTCGTTGCATCCCGCGACCGCAGCGCATTCGCGGCCGCCGGCCTGAGCGTGATCGACCCCTGGGCCGCCGGGGCCTGAACTGGCGGTTTGCAACGGCGCGAACATCGCGAGGTGATCGGGCGTTTCGGTCTCGGTCGCCAGTATTTCGCTCAGCGCGCCTAATGCTCAGAAGGCTTTGTAATCAAGTATGAAGCTCCCGGACAGATGGGGTGATCGGGGTCTACTCCCGGGATGGGTGGCTGCTCCTGTCAGGATGCAGGAACGTGGTCGATGTCGAATCGTCACATGCATCGAGAAGGAGCAGCCATGAGATACTTTGCCGGACTTGACGTCGACGAGACGGGCCGGATCGTGAAAGAGCTTGGAGCCGCGAGTGAGCCGGAACCTCTCGTCAGAGAAAAACAGAGCTTTCGCTCGATAGGGCGATCTGGATCGTTCCCTTGGGGACGATGGGCGAGGCGATCTCGTCGACAGTCTCGAACCTGCGGACGAAAGCCTCCAAAGTCGTGAAACAGATTGAGACGCCTCGCCTTTCTGACCCCATCATGCGGCGGCCCGACCGCGAAGAGAAGCGTGTGACCCAGGGGCACGACGTCAGCAATTAGGAGAGCTACGATCACGACAGGACGGCTCGACGCCAACCACCCCAATCAGAGAAGACTCTCAGGTCTCCCCGCGCTTCAGGCGCGCCAGATACTCCTCGCGCGTCATGGAACTCGATCCGGCCTCCTCGCGCCGAACCCGATCCCGGCCCGGGAGGACGTCACGGAGGACGTCCAGATTCTTCCAGGGCGCCATCTCGTTCCCGCGCGGCTCGCCCGGCACGAAGGGGGATGTTTCCGCGCGCTGATAGCGATGCACATAGCGCGGGCAGTTCACGAAGGCCTCATAGACCTTCACCACCAGCAAAAGCTCCGCGCCGGGAAAGGCGGCGAGCTCCGCCTCGTCGCGCACGAGGCGCGCGGCGCCGTGGATGCGCAGCCGGTGCGGCTGCTCGAAATCGATGAACAGCAGTCCGACCTTCGCATTGGCGGCGACATTGCCCGCGGAGAGATACATGCCGTTGCCATCATAGCTCGGCAATGCGAGGGTCTGGTCGTCGAGCACCCGCACGAAGCCCGGCGCCCCGCCCTTGTAGGAACAGGTCGGAAAGCCGCGATGGTCGACGGTGGTGAGGAACACCATGTCCCGCCCGGCGATGAAGGCCCTGTGCTCGGTCGTCAGCGTGCTCGTCACCATCATCTTGCGCAAGGTGTTGGCCAGCCGCCGGCTGTCGAAGGCGTCCTGCAGCAAGCGGTGCGACTCGCCATAGAGCTCGGCGATCGCCCCGAGCGACGGGCGAAAGTCGGGCTCGTCCGGCGGCGGAACGAGCGACCAGACGAGACGGTCGAGGCAGATCGTCCACAATATGCGGTGCGTCGCAGCCGCTTCCTCCCCCTGGAGCTCGCCATGAGTGAGCGTCAGCTCGCAAGCGTCGGCGCCCATTGGGCGCAGTTCGACGTCGACCCGCGTCGGCGGCCCGCGCAGGCCGGCCGCGGCCCCCTCATATTCCCAGCTCGAGGAGATCCGCCGCTCCGGCGCGACGTCGATGTAACGGCCGCAGAGCTGATAGCGCGTTCCATCTGGATCGAGGCCTTCCAGCCGGTAGGCGCCGCCCGGACGCGGGTCGATGACCGCCTCCCGCAGCGCCCCGGCTCCCGGAATCAGCCAGCGGACCAGCCATTTCGGGTCCGTCCAGGCGGTGAATATCTGTCCCGCCGACGCATTGATGCGGCGGACCAGGACGAGCGAAACTGAACGACCCCCAGCGCTGGTCATGGCGCGCGCTCCAACGTCACGCGGTCCAGGGCGCGGCCGCGCGTCTCGGGCAGGAACAGTCCTCCGACCACGAGCGCGACCAGCAGGACGCCGACTGCGTACCACAGACCCGCATAGAGATCGCCCGTGGCGGTGAAGGCGGCGAATGAGATCGCAGGGAGGAAGCCGCCGAACCAGCCGCCGATATTGTAGGACATCGCGAAGGCCGTGGTGCGGATGCGGGTCGGGAACATCTCCGCCATCCAGGCCGAGAGCGGGGCGGACGCCATTGCGACGAAGACGCTGAGGGCGGCCATGAGCGCGATCAGCATCGACACATTGGTCGTCTCCGGCGCGGCGCGGGCAGGATATCCCGCATCGGCCAATGCCGCCGTGAGGGCGACGTCGAAGGCCTTGGCCTGCTGCGTGAAGACCGCCCGGTCGAGCCCGACGCCGTCGAAGGCGGGAACCACCGCGGCGCCGATCTCGACCTCGGCGACGTGGCCCGGCGGCTCGGCGCGATTTGTGTAAGGGACGCCGAGCTTGGCGACGGCGCGTCGGGCGATATCGCAGGGGCTGCGGAACTCGGCGAGGCCGAATGGATCGAACTGGCGGCTGCACGTCGTCGGATCGGCCGCCACCGTCACCGGATGCGTGGTCATCGCCGCCGCGAGGCGCGGGTGCGCATAGTGGGTGACGCCAAGGAACACCGGATAGGCGGCGAGCGCCGTGCCGATGAAGCCGGCGAGCACCACCGGCTTGCGGCCGACTCGGTCCGAAACCCAGCCCGCCAGGATCATCGCGGCGATGAAGACCACGCTGTAGCCGAGGATGGTGTAGTGCAGCAGGAAGGGATCGATCTTCAGGTTCAACGCCAGGAGATAGATCGGATAGGAGCCGGTCGCGATCGCGACCGATTGGCCAGCGGCGGCGCCGAACAGGACGAGCAGCGCCACGCGCAGATGGTCCCAGCGGCCGAACGCCTCGCGTAGCGGCGTCCGCGAGCCGCCGCCCGACCGCTTCATGGCCAGGAACACCGGAGATTCCTGCAGTCGCAGCCGGATATAGACCGAGACCAGCATGAGCACGGCGGAGAGCAGGAATGGAATGCGCCAGCCCC
This sequence comes from Methylosinus sp. C49, assembly GCF_009936375.1. Lineage (GTDB taxonomy): Bacteria > Pseudomonadota > Alphaproteobacteria > Rhizobiales > Beijerinckiaceae > Methylosinus. Next base: position 154,540 of record NZ_AP022333.1, read on the forward strand.
AGGCCTCGAACGCCGTCTTTCCGAGCGCCAGCTCGCAGGCGAGCACGACCAGGATCGCCAGAGCCAGGCCGCTCGCCGCGGTGACAGCGATCGCGCTGGTGGCGAAGCCGCGCCGGTGGGCGGGGGCATATTCGGCGATATAGGTGACTGCGCCGCCGAACTCGCCGCCATAGGCGAGGCCCTGCAGAATGCGCAGCGCCATGAACAGCAGCGGCGAAGCGACGCCTATGGCCGCGTAGCTCGGCAGCAAGCCGATGAGCACGGTCGACAGGCCCATGATCAGTATGGTGAGCAGAAAGGTGAATTTGCGCCCGGCCCGGTCGCCGAGGGGGCCGAACACCAGCCCGCCGAATGGGCGGGCGACATAGGTCACGGCGGCGGAGAGCAAGGTGAAGATATAGGCATAGGCGGGATCGAGCCCGGAGAAGAATTGGGCCGCGACGATCGCGGCCATCGGCCCGTAGAGCACGAGATCATAAGCTTCGAAGACGGCTCCGAGAGAGGAGGCCGCCACCACCCGGCGAAGGCTGCCGGGATCGGCCGCCTGGTCGGCCGCGGGCGCGGGCACGGACGTTGCGGCCCGTTCACTCGAGAGGGCATTCTGGGTCAAGCGCTTCCTCCATCCTATTTTCTACCGGTTGGCGCCGGACTCCTAGGGGCCCGTGTCCTCCGCCTTCATCTGAGCGACCACGGCGTCCAGGGCGTCGAGCCGCTCGCTCCAGAAGCGTTCATGCGCATCGAGCCAGTTCCGGGCGGCGTCGAGACCACGGCGGTCGAGGCTGCACATCTGGTGACGGCCCTGCTTGCGTCGGATGACGAGACCCGCCTGCTCCAGCACCTTCATGTGGTTGGAGACAGCGACGAAGGAGATCGGAAATGCGGGAACGATTTCTCCGATGCTGCGCTCGTGTTCGGTCAGCATGCGCAGAATCGCCCTGCGGTGCGGGTCGGCCAGAGCGTGAAAGACCGTGTCGAGCGTCGCCTCAGAACATTTAATCATTTCATTAAATATTGTCGCCTGCGACGTCGGTTGTCAAGATGGAGTGCGGGGCGACGCTCTGTGGAAGGACGAAGGGCGCCGCCAAGACGATTGGCGCCACGTCGCCGATCAGCTCCGGCCGACGCTCCCAGGGGCTCGCCGCCTTCATGGACAACGCCGAATGCGCGCGGCCGCCTATAGGCGTTGTGGAAATGCGCGCGAAGGACGAACGCCTCGCCAACGGGACTGGAACGAAGCCGCTCGTCGAAACGCGCGAGAGCGTCCGACGCGCTCTCGAAGGGCGCTTGCAGGCGCTCGAATGAGAACGAGGCGGGAAATGAAAATCCCATTTTAATCCTATGGGAATCAAGATTATTATCAATTTATCTCAAATTTAGCTTGAGTGATAGAAGATGCATTTGTCTGTTCGTCGCCCGGATCGAAATGCGTCGCCACGGCTGGCCAAAAGCAAGCCTCGGTACGGCTCTGGAGGCGAGCTTTCGGCCCGCAAATCGACGAAAAAGCCTGTTTTTCAGGCCCTTCTCCTGCTCGCGCCTACGTGGCGGCCGCGGATTTCGGCCTTCGGATGCGATTTCAAACGACCGGTTTGTGATAACTTACAATTTTGGAATTCTATCCAGTGACACATCCCATAGGATGTATTATATCAAGCTATGAAGCGCCTCGTTCTCGATACCTCGGTCATCGTCTCCGCATTCCGCAGCTCGCGTGGCGCGAGTTTCGTAATTTTGAGCCTCGTGGCCAAACGACGCCTCGTCCCACTCGTCTCGACGGCCTTGTTCCTCGAATATGAGGACGTTCTGCAGAGACCAGAGCAGCGGGATGCGCATGGGCTCGATCCGAACGCTGTCTCGAAAGCTCTCAGGGAGCTGGCGGCGCTGTGTGAACCCGTGGAGCCTCATTTCAGCTGGCGTCCACAACTGTCGGACCCGGCCGACGAAATGGTTCTGGAGGTCGCGTTGAACGAAAGAGCCGACGGTATCGTGACGCATAATGTGCGCGACTTCCATCAAGCGGTCCCGAAATTCGGGATTCCGGTTTTGACGCCAGGAGCCTTGCTGGAAAGGATCGGAAAATGAGCAAAGCGACATATCCCCTAAAGCTGCCCACTTCCCTCAAAAAGGAAGCGGCCAGACTCGCGAAACAGGACGGCGTTTCATTGAATCAATGGATTGCGACAGCAGTCGCTCAGAAAATCGGCGTCGTCGAAACGACGGCTGAGTTCCTGAAGCGTCGCGCTGGAAGCGCGAGCGGCTCCGGTTTGTCGGAAATTCTTCGGCAAGCGCCCAACCGCGCGCCAGATCCCGGCGACGAGTTGCCTCCTGATTGGGTTTAGTCGTGAAGACGCCTCCTTCGCCGATCTCCAAGCCGGTCCCCTGACCCATGCCCCTGATCGGCTACGCCCGCGTCTCGACCGAGGATCAGGTCACGGACGCTCAGACCGATGTGCTGAAGGCCGCCGGCTGCGTCGAGATTTTTCGCGAGCATATGTCCGGGGCGAAGGCCTCGCGGCCGGAACTGGCCAAGGCGCTAGCGCGGGTGCGCCGCGGCGACGTGCTGGTCGTCGCGCGGCTCGACCGCTTGGCCCGCTCGCTGTCTCATCTCCTCGCCGTGATCGCCGAGCTCGACGCCAAGGGCGCGCATTTCAAATCGCTCGCCGATCCCATCGACACCACGACGCCGCAAGGTCGTTTCGCCCTGCAGGTTCTCGGCGCTGTGGCCGAGCTGGAGCGCGCTCTGATCCGGGAGCGCACCAAGGACGGCCTGCGCGCCGCCAAGAAGCGCGGCCGCACCGGCGGCAATCCAAAACTGCGCGCCGGCGACCGCGACGCCATCCAGCGCATCGTCGACGCCAAGGCGGCGAATTATTTCGAGCGCGTCAATCGATCGGCCGAACATTGGCTGCCCGTCGTCCGGCAAATGCGCCCGGATCACCGCTGGCAGGATGTCGTGCGCGTGCTCAACGCCAAGCGCGATGGCGCCACCGGCGCTCCCCTGCCCCAATGGACCGTCGAGCGCCTGAAGCGCGCCGTCAAATGCTTCGTCGCCGAGGGCTTGATCGAGCCCCGCCTCCTTCATCAGGCCGCCAGCCGAAAAGTCAGCAGCGAGCGCCTGGTCACGCTCGTCGCCGGGATCAAGCGGGCCAATCCCGATCTGACGCTCGCGCAGATCGGCGCGCAGCTCGAAGCCATGTATGAGCGCACGCCGCGCGGAGGAGCCCGCTGGGCGCCCTCCTCCGTCAAAAGCCTGCTCGACCGCGCCGAAAAGCTCCGGTTGCTCGACGCCGAAACGCTGTGAGCGAGCGGACCGCCGAGGGCGTCCGAAAAATGCGCCGCCACGTCACCCCGTCCTCTTGCGCTCTCGCGCCGCTTTCCCAGCCTTGCCGCGCAACAGGGCCATCAGCACGGGCCCGAGCGAGAACTCCCCTGCCCTCGCCTTTTCGGTCAGGACGCGGAGATAACCGCCGGCGCTCTTGATCTCATCGCCGCGTTGCAGGATCGCGGCGATGACGATCGCGGCGTCATGCTCGCCCAAGACGTCCAGGGCCTGCGACCAGGCGTCTGGCGAAACGCCGAGCGCCGAGCGCACTGTCGCCGCCGCAGCAGCCAAGTCTCGCCACGAGGAGATTTCGCCAACCGGACCGTAATCGAGGATATCAGGACAGGCCTCCAGCACCATTCCGAGCGGATAGGCTCGAAGCGCCGGCTTTGGATCGGCAGTCCGAGAGCGATCCGAGGAAGGCCCCCTGCCCTCTTCGAGATTTGGCTGGGATGGCCGAGCCCTGCCTTCTTGAAGGCTAGGTTCAAGATCAGAAAAGTTTGTGGTTTGATTCTGTATGTGACGCTCAGTTTGAGACTCATTGCCGCTCATATTTTGAGCTTTTATGTGCGTTTCCAGCGTCTTGTGGATTTCGGCCGCCAGCGCGACGAGCTCGCTGGCCAAAACCTCCAGATCGGCGCGGCAAAGCCTTCGACCGTAGCGCCCCGAGAGCATCGCATATTGTTGGTGCGCGTTGTCCCAGTCGCCCGCGACGCCCTCCTCCAATGCGGTCTCGATCATTTTGACGATGTCGCGCCGAGTGAGCGTGATCTTTTCGCGCAGCAGCGCGATCGCGCGGTTCTCGGCCCGCACCTCCTCGGCGAGGTTCTCGATTTCGCTCGAGCGCGCGACGAGCGGCGCGAGGTCGAAGCCGAAAGCGTCCTCTATGGTCCCCCCCTGCCCTTTTCTGGCGAAGCGTTTGCCATTCGGAGAATCGCGGCGAATGATCAGTCCGGCGTCGACGAGGCAGGCGAGATGTCGCCGCAACGTCGCCGGCGCCATGCCATGAGCGCGGATCGAAAGTTCCTTGTTCGAGGGAAACACGACGATGCCGCCGCCGGCGGAACCCGCTTCGGCCGGCTTCGAATTTTTCTCCGGCAGGCTGAGCGCTGTCTCCTGGTGGAAGCTCAGCAGCGCGTGCAATACGGATAGCGCGCGGTCGGTGACGCCGAGCGGCTCCTTGGCTTCGGTGAGCGCGCGAAACAGCCGCCATTTGTGGACGACGGTCTCGGATGCGCCCGGCTTTGCGGCGAAATTTTCGGTCGCGGTCTGGCTCGCCACCATGGCGAGCGACAACGGCCGCCGCCCGAAGGGCGTCGTTGGACGTGTCTGCATGTTCCTTTGCCTCATTCAGGCAAAAGAAATCCGCTCGCCGAAACGGCGCCGACTCTTGACAGTGATTCGCGGAAGTGGGATTCTCTCAGTCGCAACACATCGAGAAGGGCTTCCGGGGCGTGATCGTTTCGGGGGCCTTTTTCTTTTGCTGGATTCTCCTCTCGTCGACTTTCATGCGCCTTTCGATGCGCCGTCGCCGGCGTCGAAAGAACGATACTCCTCGAGCAATTCGGGCAGGCGCGCGGCGAGGAATCGCGCGAACGCGCTTCCCTCCGCTTTCGCCAGCGTCACTCTGACATCGCGCTCGGAGGCGCGAATTTCCGCGATCGATTGACCTGCGGAATTCTTGATCTCGATGAAGGGGCGGGCAGGGCGCTGCTCCGCCTCCGCCCGCTTGGCGGCGGCGAGCGCGCGCGCAAAACGCGCGTCGCCGTCGAGCGCCGAGAAGCCGGGGAGGGCGGTCGCCGCCCGTGATCGCTTCAGCGCCGGCGCGTCGCGCAGCAGCTCGGCGAATTCCTGCCAGCGGCCGCGGCCGATCCTCGGCGCCTTTCCGATCGCTCGAACGATATCCTCCGGCACCGCCTTGGCGACCGAAATCAGCTTGGAGGCCTCCGCCCGGTCGATTGCCAGCGCCTGCTGGATGACCGAGCGGCTGCGCCCGGCCCCTTCCAGCCGCCAGGCGAAAACCGCCCGCTCGATGAAGCTCAAATCCTCGCGCGCCGAATTCTCGACGCCCTGCGCGATGACGAGGTCATCGTCGCCGAGCGCGCGAATGATGGCGCGTACCGGACGGCCGAGCTGGAGCGCCGCGCGAATGCGGCGATGGCCGAAGGCGGTCTGATAGCGATCCGGCGCGGCCGGACTGACCCGCAGCAGAACGGGGATTTCCTGCCCACGATCGGCGATCGATTGCTTCAGCGCCTCGAAGGAGGCGTCCTGCTCCTGCGGGAAACGATCGGCGAAAGGGGAGGGGTCGATCGACCCGGGGTCGATTTCGACCACCTGCTCTCCAGCGGCGATGCGGGCCCGAAGCGTCTCGTTTTCCCGCTCTATGTCGGAGAAGGTCTCCTTCATAGAGCGCACCGCCCCGGCAGCGACGCGGCGCGGCTCCAGATTGTTGTCTGCAGACAACATCGGGGCAGGGGGCTGCGCGAAGAGGGAGCGTATCGTATCCGTGCGCTTGCTCATCGACCCCAAACCTTCTCCATGAGACCGAGGATCTCGCGATTGACGCCATTGACCGATTCGAGCCCCCGTTCGAAAGCGGCGCGCCCGACCGAGCCCCTCTCGAGCTCATAGAGCGACTGCTTGGTGAGCCCCGCATTGGCGATGGCGGTGGACTTCCACACCGTCGCGCCAAGCACGTCCTGGCCGAAGAGATTGCGCAGCAGGGCGACGATCTGGGTTTCCGGCACGTCATTGGGATCATGCCGGGTCACGACATATCGGATGAAATCATAGTCCAGCCGGCCGCCGGCTTCCTCTATGACCGTCATGACGTCCGAGGTCATGAGCAGAAATTGATTCATCGAGGCCACATCCACCATCTGCGGATGAATGGTCACCAGCATGGCTGTCGCGGCGTTCAGCGCGCCCATGGTGAGATAGCCGAGTTGCGGCGGGCAATCGATCACGACGACGTCGAAATCATCCGCGATCTCGGCGATCGCGCTGCCGACCCGCCGAAAAAACAGATCGCCGCCGCGCAGCGAGCGCTCCGCCATGGCGCGCGGCGTATGATGCTCGAATTCCATGAGCTCGAGATTGCCGGGAACGAGCGCGACCCCTGCGAAATAGGTAGGCCGCACCACCTCCCGCATCGGCCGGCGCGCTTCGTCATAACGAATAGCGCCGTAGAGCGTCTCGCCCTCGCCGATGTCGAACTCCGGCTGATAGCCGAACATGGCCGAAAGCGACGCCTGCGGATCGAGGTCGATGGCCAGCACCCGATAGCCCTCGAGCGCGAGAAACTGCGCGAGGTAGAGCGAGGTCGTGGTCTTGGCCGACCCGCCCTTGAAATTGGCGACAGCGACCACCTGCAGCTTGTCGCCGGGGCGCCGATGCGGCAAAAAGCCGAGCGCCTCCTTCGGCCGCGCGCCGGCGAGATAGACGCGCAGCTCGCCGATCTGGGCCGGCGTGTAGGATCGTCGTCCGCCGCCCGCCACCGCGGGCGTAGGGCCGAGTCCGTCGAGCGACAATTGCCGGAGATATCCGTCCGACACGCCGAGAAACCGCGCGACCTCGCCGGAGGAAAAGGAGCGCAACGTCTTTCGCGCCGCAGGCGGGAACAGCGTGGCGCTCAACGCCTGCATCTGCCCCGACAAGACTTTTGCGTGGCGGGTCATGCGCTGCAGCGCGCTCTCCGGCGCCGACAAGGGCAGGGCGTCCAAGTTGCTCGTCACAGAAACGGTTCCTGAGCGTTAAACGGCTAATTTCCGTCTGTGACTAGAGGGCGATTCTCGATTCGATGCAAGACATATTGCGTTAATGGAAACCTAACGCCCCTGGCGTCGCCAGAAAGGCTACGCGGCCTGGACGAAGGGATGGGCCTCGCGAGCAGCCCGATCAGCCTCGCGGCTGCTTATCGCGACGCGGCTTCTGCTTATGCTTCGGCGGCGCGTCTCTGCGCGGCGTCCTGACCTGTAGCGGCTCGGAATAGCCGTCGAGGCGCTCGACGCGAATATTGTCGCCGCCCGGCCGGCGCATGTCGACGACGAATTGCGCCGCCGCCGGCTCGGCGATCTCGACCTGCGTCTCGTGCTCGAAGATCTGGATCGCGCCAATGTCTTGCCGCGTGAGATTTCCCTTGCGGCAGAGCATGGGCAGCAGCCATTTCGGATCGGCGTTCTTCGCGCGGCCGATGTCGAGACGAAACCAGACGGCGCCGCCGGGCAGGCGGGACGGACGCGGCTCCTTGGCGGGCCTTGCGCCTGCCGCCCGGGAGGGGCGGGGCTCTCGATCCCGAGACTCTCGGGGCTCCCGAGACTCGCGGGGCTCCCGACGCGCGGGTTCGTGCCCGGGGTCGACGACGGCTTCGGTCGCGGGAAGCCGCGCACGGTAGAGTCGAACGAGCATGGCGCCGAGCTGCTCGGGCGATCGCTCCGCGAGAAGCAGCTTGGCCGCCTCGAAATCCTCCTCGCTCGGCGGCTCCAGCAGCAGCGGGTCGCTCATCATGCGCTTGCGATCGAGCTCGCTGATTTCCTCGGCGGAGGGCGGCCCGCTCCAAAATGCGTGAACGCCGGCGTCGCGCAGCAGCCGCTCGGCGCGCTGACGTCTCGCGGAGGGAATCAGCAGCGCGCTGACGCCCTTGCGCCCGGCGCGCCCGGTGCGACCGCTGCGGTGCTGCAGCGCTTCTGCGTCATGCGGCAGATCGGCGTGAATGACGAGGTCGAGATTGGGCAGGTCGATGCCGCGCGCCGCGACGTCGGTGGCGATGCAGACGCGCGCCCGCCCGTCGCGAAGCGCCTGCATGGAGTGATTGCGCTCGTGCTGGCCGAGCTCGCCCGACAATAGCACGGCCGCAAATCCACGCTCCAGCAGAGTTGCGTGCAGATGGCGAACGGACTCGCGCGTGTTGCAGAACACGATCGCCGTCGGCGCCTCGAAATAGCGCAAGAGATTGACGGTCGCGAGCTCCGTCTCCTTCGGCGCGACGCGAACCGCGCGATAGTCGATGTCGCCGTGACCGCGCTCCCCGCGCGCCACGTCGATCCGCCGCGCGTCGCGCTGATAGCGCTTGGCCAGAGCCGCAATGCCCTTCGGCATCGTGGCCGAGAAGAGCAGCGTGCGCCGATCCTGCGGCGTCGCCTCGAGAATGAACTCGAGATCCTCCCGAAAGCCCAGATCGAGCATCTCGTCGGCTTCGTCGAGAATGACCGCGACGATGCGCGTCGTGTCCAGCCCGCCGCGCTCTATGTGATCGCGCAGACGTCCGGGCGTTCCCACGACGATATGGGCGCCCTCGGTCAATTTGCGGCGCTCGAGGCGCGCGTCCATGCCGCCGACGCAAGAGACGATTCGCGCCGCGGCGTGCTCGTAGAGCCAGCCCAGCTCGCGCTCGACCTGCAAGGCGAGCTCGCGCGTCGGCGCGACGACGAGCGCGAGGGGCGCGCGCGGCTCCGGCAGGCGATCCGCCTCGCCGAGAAGCGTCGAGGCGATGGCCAAGCCATAGGCGACCGTCTTTCCCGATCCGGTCTGAGCGGAAACGAGAATGTCTCCGTCTTGCGCTTCGGCGGACAGCACCGCCGCTTGAACCGGCGTGGGCGAATTGTAATTGCGCTCCGCCAAGGCTTTGGCGAGCGGGGCGCGGGCGTTCGGGAAGGTCACGGGTGAGCTTGCCTGGCGAGTGGGCGATGCAGAGAGTAGGGACAGATACGCGCTCGAGCGGGTCTCGTCGAGCCATCTGCTCGTTGGAAGGTCGGAGCCGCCGAACGGAATCTAGAGGAGGTCGTCGATCTCCTCGATCTTGTCGTCGTCGTCGATCGGCGGCGGGACGCTGTCGTCGGCTTCTGCGTCTTCGTCCACCTCTTCCTCGGTCTCCGTTTCCTCCTCGGCTTCCGTCTCAGTCGATGAGACGGCGTCGCTCGAAGACTGGTCGCCGATGCGCGAGTCGCCGGCCATGGCGCGATACGGAGCCCTCCGCGGAAGCGAGCGCGGCAGCTCAACGACCTGGAATATCGCCGCGCATTTCGGACAGGCGATCGGCTCGCGATTGAGATCGAAAAATGCGGCGCCACAGCTCAGGCAGCGGCGCTTCGCGCCGAGTTCGGCTTTCGCCACGGCCTTCTCCTCTTTTTCGAGCTTCAGGCGACCTGCGGCTGGTCGGCCGAGGATTCGCCGCTGCGCTCGTCGATGACGGTCTCGCAAGAAATCTTCTGGCTTTCCGCGAGGCCGTGAAGCCCGAAGCCTCGAGAGTCGAACCACTTCACGACGCCGGTTTGCATGCGTTTTCCTTCTTCGCGCGAAGACATTGGGCGGCCGCGGTCGCGCGGTCGCATGTAGATCGAAGCTCTGGGAGGAAAGTCGCACGCCGACGCGCCAAAAGGCGGGAAAGCTCGTTCGTTCGGCCGAAACTCGATTTACGAGATATAGGGCGTCGGGACGAAAATGCAACAGATGGGTTTGGTGGTGGGGCAGTTTGAAATTTAAACCGATGACGTTCCGTTATAGGGCAACCCGTCGTCTTCAAGCTGCTCCTGCAGCAACGCGGCCAGATACTCTTCCATTTTTGTAAAATCCAAATGCCCATCGTCCCACGCCCGATCGGCGTGTTTTAAGGCTTCTTCATAGCCATCCCGGTTTTCGCGGATGCGCTCAGGAACAATTTTCCTGCCTGGCAAAAGCTTCTCCGATCTAGCGCACAAAAGATAATAGCAAACAGCCCTGGCGGTGCGCCCATTCCCCTCGATGAATGGATGAATCCAATTGAGACGCCAAAGCCCATACGCCGCCAATTCTGTAGGCGTCCAAACAAACCAATTTTCTTGCACGGTTGATATAAATCTATCCATCCAATCTGGGACTTCCTTGAAGTGAGGAGGCTTATGGTCGCCAACATAGATGGGCTCGTTCCGAAACCTGCCGCCAAACTGCGATATATTCGCCACGGCAACGTGGTTTAATGCCCAAAGCATATATTTATCAAAGGCGACGGGTCCCTTCATTAATCCTATTTCTATGCAATTAATTAGTAATTCGTACTGCCTATTCAGGTTTTGCTCCTGAATACGATCGTATAAATTCTGATCTTCTTGTTCTAAGACAAACATATTCACCGGCTTTTGGCAACGGTGGGGCTTATCGCCCCGCCTTATTCGATATCAAGGCTCGTCACCCGCACGCGGTCAACGGCGCTCATAGCCGAAGCTTTCGTTATGCGAGAGCCTTTTGGTGCGTTCCCGTAAACGAAACTTGCGCGTTGCTCACGAAGCATCGCTTCCGTGATCTGGGCTGTTTTCGCGCGCTCTAGAAGCTTTTCCAGGTCAGGCCGCGGTGGCGCGCGGTTTAGAGCCGATTTGCGCTCAGCCATTGATTCTCCCCTATTTTAAGTTAGGCGACCATACTATGGTAATGGTTACCGGCAAGCATCGTTCCCGCTTCGAACGCAAAAAAATGTCGCCTGCGTCATTAAGGCTCGGGAACAGGGGGCCAGATTATCCATGAACCACATGGCGCACTCAGAGCATCGTGGATAGGCCATACACGCCTTTCCCGCATCGACGAGCCGCTTCGAGACCGTGTTCTTGGACGCGCCATCACGCCCGTCACAGCGCAAATGGACTGGCCTTCGCAAAGAAGGTAGGAATTTGCGCGTGCGCTTTCGATATCGAGCTTGTTCGTAGCCCGATATAATATGACCCTTATGCTTGACCATCAAGCATTAAGTGTCTTTTTGAATGCGGCACCCACAGGCTCGCGCAGGGTGCCGAGATTTTGTCTTCGCTCGCCCCGGTCGGAAAATGGCGGAGACAAGTCATATCCGCTAGGCGGGATGCCCTGCTCTCGAAGTTGTTTGATCAGGGCCAGCGCACCATTCAGCGCGGCTTTGCCCTTAGCAGCACCTGGGTTCCTCGCGATGAGCGCAGCGGCCTTTTGCTTAGACATACGCTATCTCCTCACAGCCCTAGATATCGCCCTGGCGCATGGACAACAATGCTCTGCCGTACGCGCGCCATAAAATCCTGTAGGAGCCGGTAGTACGCGCGCACGCACGCCCTTAACTCCAGATCCGCTCCAAAGTCTTCTATAATCAAATTGAGTTCCTTGTCAAGAACTTCTTTCGATAGGCCGCGCCCATGCGATTTCCATTTCTTTGTATCGTTGAGCAACCGCGCTATTTTAGACGCTCTATCTTCCTTCATTTTTTGTGTTACAACTTTACATGTTGTTCTAGTCTTTTCCCAATTCTTAAACTTATACTGAACAAGCCATCGCTTAAGCAATTCTACAGATAGCTCGCGCGCCTGTTCAAATTGATGAAGTTCGGCCGGATCAAATTTTTCAACCAAGAAGGCTATCTCCGCCGCTGTAAGCTTACCGCTGGCTGACTTCTTAATCAATTCGTCATACTTTGCTAAATATCCAAGCGCCGGCACAAACCTGTCGCCCATAGATGGTCGCCTAACCTGTGGATCGATAGGGCCAAGCACCGAAAAATAGTCCATCAAAATATTATCACCAGACATTGCTAATATCGTTCCGGCAGACATGGCGTAATTCGGAATAATAAAATTAATCTCTTTTGAATAGTGGTAGCGGAACACATCGGCTATGCGCTCAACTACCTCAATTGACCCGCCTTCTGTCTCAAGCATTACCGTTAAGCTATCTTTGCGGTTCTCAACGCCCTCGACGCTGTCTCTAACAAGCTCGTCGATTGGCGGTCTCATTGGCGCGATTAGCACAAGAATATCCGAGTCGAACCGCTTTCCGAGCGTCGAAAGCTTCTTGTCTAACTCTTTCTCGATAAATCTATTCGAGGAAACCCCATCTTCTTCAAGTGCCATCTTTGCGCCACCTTGCGGCAGCGGCCTTTCGAGCGATCTCGGCTCGCGCTTCTGCCGATAGGCTTTCAGCTCGAGCGCGACCAAGCCGCCAACTCTCCCCAAAATTGACATCGGACCCTTGTCCGAATCTGCCTCATCTTGAGCGGTGCCGGTGACGATATCAACAACCAGTTTCGCGAGTGGTTCAGGTCGCGTGGGCGTTTCGGCCTTTTCGTGCTCATGCCTAACCTCTTAGCGTAGAGCGTCCAAGGTGGGGAAAAGTCGGAGGCCGTCAACGCCAGCAAATTTCAAACTGCCCCACTACCGTTTCGGCCGGCTCGCGTGCGGGCGTCGCACCCGGATGCGATCGGCGCCCATTTTTCCGCGACATGCGAATTCCGGCGCTCAAAAAACAGTTGAACCTCGGGACACAGGCTGCTTACTGCTCGGAGATTCCCCTTCTGGAGCGCTTGTCGATCCAATCGGCAGCGTTCTCTCATGGACGCGCGCTCCGTCGATCGGAACGCGCCCGAGCAAAAGAATGAGCCGTCCCGAATGACCGATCAGCCCTGTCCCTGCCGCGCCCAGGACGCCGAGCCGGCGTCTCTCTCCGCTTGCTGCGGTCCTCATGTCGAAGGGGCGACGCCCGCGCCGACCGCCGAGGCGCTGATGCGCTCGCGCTACACGGCCTATGTTCTCGGCCGCATCGATTATCTGGAGACGACTCTGGCGCCCGAGCGTCGGGCCAGCTTCCACCGCGCGGCGGCCACCGATTGGTCGAAAAAATCGCAATGGCTCGGCCTCGACATAGAAGCGACGGAGGCGGGCCAGCCCGGCGACGCCACCGGCCATGTGGAATTCACCGCGCATTATATTTCGGAAGGCCTGCGTCTCACGCATCGTGAGAAATCCCTGTTTCGTTTCGACGAAGCCGATCAGCGCTGGTATTTTGTCGAGGGCGAGGGCCGCAAGAGCGCGCCGATCGTCCGGGAGCCGAGGCCGGGACGCAATGACCCTTGTTCTTGCGGATCGGGCAAGAAATACAAAAAATGCTGCGGAGCGGCGGCCTGAGATCGCGCCGCGCGCCGGATCGACCCTGGCGCCAGCGCTGTAGCAAAAGGCGTCGGCGCTCGCTCTCTCCTCAGTCGGCGCCAAAGGCCCGCATCGCATGATCGACCGGCGACGCCAGCTCGAACGCCTTCTCACGGCGCCGGCCGTCGTCGGCGGCGTCGGCGCGCTGATCTTCGCAGCGTTCTGGGCCACGGATATCCACGGATTCGCGAGCGTGCTGCGCGAGCGCGCGATCGACGCTCTGCAGCGGGTCGCCCCGCGCGAGACCGGGCGCGCCGGCGTGCTGGTCGTCGATATCGACTCGGCGACCGTCGCCCGCGCCGGCGGCTGGCCGCTCCCGCGCGACGACATGGCGCGGCTCGCGGCGCGCATTCTCGACGGACGTCCCGCGGCGCTCGCTTTCGACATTTTCTTCGACCGAGCCGATCGACATTCCCTGCGCGCTCATATCGCGGGCGTGTCCGATCCGAAATTGCGCGCAGCGCTCGCGCCGATTCTCGCGCAGGCGCCCGATCCAGATCACGAATTCGGCGAGACGCTCGAGCGTGGCCAGACGGTTCTGGCGGCGCTGGCCGGCGGCGCGGCGCCGCCCGCCGCGTTCAATTTCGTGGAGCTCCAAGAGCCGTCCAGCCTGAAATATGCGCGTCCCATCTCTGGCGTAATCGCTCCATACGAGCCGCTCGCGGGCGAGGCTCTGGGTCTCGGCGTGTCGTCGCTGTTCGGCGAGGAGGGCGGGGTGGTGCGCCGGGCGCCGCTGCTGTTCTCGGTCGGCGATCGGCTCATTCCCGGCCTCGCGCTGGAGGCGACCCGCGTCGCCGAAAACGTCGCCATGCTCTCTGTCGAAGGCGGTCGGCTCGAGATCGGAGCGCGCCGCGCGCCTTTGGGCGAGGGCGGCGCGCTGCGCCTGCGCTGGTCCGATCCCGACCATTGGGCGCAGCGCACGATCTCTGCCGCCGACCTGCTCGAGGGGCGCGTCGCGCCCGAGCGATCCGCGGGACAATTGGTCATCGTCGGCGCCAGCGCGCCGCAGGCGGGCGCGCTGCGCCCTACGCCGCTCGGCCCGCTGACCCCCAGCGTGCAGATCCACGCCGAAGCGGCGGAGCAGATCCTCGCCGGAATAGCTCCGCTGCGCCCGAAGCAGGCGGTCGCGGTGGAAGTCGGCGCGGCCCTCGTTCTCGCCGCCGTCGCCGCCGCCGTCGCCGCGCGGGTCGGCCCCATGACGGCCTTCGCCCTGCAGTCGGCCCTGTCCGCGTTCTGGATCGCCGTCGCCGCGACGGCGCTGATCTTTCAGAATATCGTCCTCGATCCCGCCGGACCTCCGCTCATCGTCCTGCTCTCCGGCAATATGGCCGCGGCGGCGGCCTTCGCCCGCACGCGCCAGATGAAGGCGTTCATCTCGCGCAAGTTCGAGCAATATCTTTCTGTCGATGTGGTGCGCGAGATCATCGCCCATCCCGAGCGTCTGCGCCGCAAGGGCGAGATGCGCGTCATCACGGCGCTTTTCACCGATATCGAAAATTTCACCCCCATGACGCGACGCCTCGCGCCGCGCGACCTCATCGCTCTGCTCGACGTCTATCTCGGCGGCCTGGAGCGCATCGTCACCGATCACGGCGGCATGGTGGACGGCGTGACCGGCGACGCCATTCACGCCTTTTTCAACGTGCCGCTGGAGCGCGCCGATCACGTCGACGCCGCCATCGCCTGCGCCGCGGCGATCGTCGAATTTTCGGAGAGCTTCCGCAAGGAGCCGCTGGCGGCGCAGGCGGGCTTCGGACGCACGCGCGTCGGCGTCGAGACGGGGCCGGCGATCGTCGGCGATGTCGGCGGCGCGCGCCGATTGAACTACACCGCCTATGGCGATGCAGTGATCGTCGCGGCGCGGCTGGAGCAGGCGAACAAGCAGCTCGATTCGCAAATCTGCATCGGGCCCGGCGCCGCGGCGGCGGCGCGACGCGCTCTGGCGCCGCTCGGCGCTCTGCGGCTCAAAGGCCTGCCGGAAGACACGATGATCTTCACGCTTCCCAAAGAGTGACGCGCGCCCGTCAGTGGACGGAGGCGAGCGCCTCCTCGATGCGCTTTTCCCCCCATTTCGTCACCGGGCCCGGCTCCGATGGCGCGCTGTCGAGCAGCCCGGGAAGAAAGACCACGCGAGGCGGCGGGAAATCGACGCCCTCGCCGGCCGTCAGCCGAACGGAGCCGAAGCGGGTGGCGACGTCGACAGCGCCTTTCTGGACGAAAACGCCGAACACTCCGCGGCTGGGACCGGCGAAAAACACCGTGCCGCGCGCCGACAAAAGACCATAGGGCGTCTCGAGGTCGAAGCTCTTCTCGGCCCCATTGGCGCGGTCGATCAGAACCGCTCCTTCTTCCAGAGTGGTGCGGGCGGACAATTTCCCGACGAATTTGTCGACCTTCAGCACCGCATTGGCGCCGAGCCGCAGTCGCGTCGCCGCGCCCAGCTTGAGATCGAGCCGCGACGCGTCCCCAGTGGTGGCGCGATCGTTCAGCATGACGGCCGCGCCCGCCTCCGCCGGCGAACGCCCATCCGCCCGCTCCAACGCTGCCTCTCCTCGCGCCGCGACCACCGAGCCGACCGGCTCCGCGCGCGCGAGCCCGAGGGAGCCGACCATGGCGACGGCCGCAGCGATAACAGCAAAGTGACGGTTGGACATGACGCAGCTTCCCTTTCGCCGCACTTTGCTGCGGCGACGCTGGCGTTGCAAGCCCAATGGGGCAAAAGGCGCAGCGCTCGCGCCATCAGACGCCGAGTCGGAGCCGGCGTCTCGAATTCTGCCGCAGCAGCTTCTCTTAGAGCGCTATCCGATCCAATTGGATCGGATAGCGCTCTAGATTCTTTCGTTGGAAGCGAATTCTGATCGATCGAACGATTCCGTTCGATCGGAAAGCGCTAGCGCCCCGGGGCTGAATTGCGCCCGCCACGCGGCCTGTGGCTCCACTCTTGCTTGTCGATTCGCGACAGAGGCGGGGCAGGGCGCCTCGCAAACGCGAGCCTCGTCCTCGAACAGTGGAACATGTCAGGCGCATCGTCAGATTCGGCCAATGAGCCCAGCGACCCGATCGACCTCGCCGGCGACGGGGCCATGGCGACGCCGCTCGACTTTTCGGGCGCATCGCCGGAGAATTTCTCGGGATTTGCGGCGCTATCGGATGAGCATGAGGAGGCGGCCTCACTCTCCGACGCGCTCTGCGCCAAAATCACGCCGCTTTCCTTTGGCGATCGCGTCTTCTTGTTTCCGTCCGAGGCGGAAGCTTGGCGTTACGCCGTCGAGACGATGCGGCGTCACCATCGAATCGTCGGCCGTCCGAAGCGTCGCCGGCTGATCGTCTGCGCAGGCGCTTGCGGAGGCTCGCCCCCCGGCTTGGAAACCGATGGCGATGTCGTGCTGCTCCAAACCGACGATCCTGGCGCCTTGGCCGCAGCGGTCGACAATCGCACGGCCGCGATCCTGATCGCTCCGGCGAGGACGAAAGCCGGTTTCGAAATTGTTCCGGGAGGGCTGCTGGCGCGACTGCGCGAGACGGCCGACGAATATGGGCTCGTGCTCGCCTATGATGAAAGCTCCTGTGGCTTCGGCCGTTCCGGCATGTTGTGGACGCATGAGTGGACGGGCGTGACCCCGGATGTGATGGTCGCGCTTCACCGGCCGCAAAGCGCTCCGCCGCTGGCCGCTTTGGTCCTCACGCAGAGATTGGCGCGCGGAGCGCCGGAACGCCCATCTCTCCTCGCTCGGGAAACCCTCATGAGCGGGCGCGCTCTGATGGATATGCTGACGGCGCCCGGCTTTCTGGAGCGCGTGCAGAACCGCGGCTGGCGGCTCGAAGACCGGCTCACCGAGCTATTCTATGCGCGCCGCGGAGCGTTCACGGCGCTGAGCGGTCTCGGCCTGCTGCAAGGCCTGGCGCTCCCCACAGAGGCGGAGCCGATGCGCGCGACGCTGGCCGAGCGCGGGCTCCTCACCTACGCCATGGGATCGTTCCTCGGCCTCTTTCCTGCCCTCACGGTCGAGGATGATGAAATCGACGCGGCGGCGTCCATCATCGACGCCATGTGCGCGCAAGACGCGCGATGAGAACGCCGACGCCGCTTTGATCCGCGCGGCGCGCTCGGAGCCCGCGGTCAACGCGCGGCGGGCAGATCCAGACCGATCCAGAGCTCGCGCACCTGCTCGAAGCTTTTCGCCGGGTCATAATGTTCGACGTCGAGATTCAAACCCTCTGCGGACAGGCCGCCGATCCCTGCGAGAACGGCGCAGGAGGCGACGACGCGATCATGCTGCGCCGAGACCATTTTCACCCGCGCGTCGAACAGCGCCTGCTGCGCATTCAGCACGTCGAGAAAAGTTCTTTGGCCGAATTCCGCCTCATTACGAATCTGCTCGAGAGCCCGCTCCGAGGCGCGCACCACCGTTGCGCCGTAATGCAACGCGGCTTTGGCGGTCGCGAGGCGGCTATAGCTCACGGCGAGCTTGGCGCGAACTGCGCTGCGCTGCGCCGAGACATGCGCCTGGGCCTGAGCGAGCTGCTGCTTGGCCTGCCTCACCGCGGAATATTCGGCGCCGCCATCATATAATGGCACGTTGAGCGTTCCCGTCACCTGCGCCGAAAACTGCCGCGTGCCGGGATAGCCGAGATAAGAATCATATTGCTGGAAGACCTGCCCGCCCAAAGAGAGCGACGGCATGAGCGCGCCCTCGGCGACCTTCACCGCCATTGTCGCGGCGTCTACTTGATGCAGTGAGGAGATCACCTGCGGATGCAGAGCGACGGCCCGCTCGACGGCGTGCTCCGCCGTCGCCGGCAGATCGCGCTCATAGCCTTTCGCAGGCTCGAGATGGTCGGGCGCGCGGCCGATCACTTCCCTATATTCGACGATGCTGGCGCGCAAGGACTCGCGCGCCGCCGCATGGTCGGACTCGGCTTGCGCCAGCGCCGCCTCCGCCTGCGCGACATCGGCGATCGTCGCCATTCCCATTTCCGCCCGATCGCGCGCCACGCGCAGCTGTTCCATCAGAACAGCGCGATTGTGCTTACGCAGGCCGAGCGCGGCGGTGTCGCGCAGAACATCCATATAGACGGTCGCCGCGCGCAGCAGCACTTCCTGCTCGGCGGCCAGCAGAGTCGCGCGCGCGGCGAGCACGCCGGACTCCGCCTGACGCATCGAATTATCCGAGCGCCAGCCGTCGAACACCGTCAGTGACAGATTCAGCGTGCCGCTACGCGGATGGCCGAAATTTTCGTCATTGGTATAGAGGCGGTTGCGTAGCTGATCGCGGCCGCCCGGTTGACGCACGCTCGATTTTTGCGGACCCGCGCTGAAAGACGCATGGGCCTTCGGCCGGTGTCCCGCGGCCGCCTTGGACACGTCCTCGTCGCGAATCCGCACGATGACGCGCTGCTCCTCGAGATCGGGATTATTGGCGTAGGCCGCGGCCAGAGCGCTCTGCAACGTCTCCGCGCGGCTTTCTTGCGCCGCGAGAGCCGAGACGCATGAGAGGAACACGCACAGGCGCCGCGCGCGGCGAGGCTCGGCGAGATCGTTCTTCATGGCCTCGCCGTCCGATGCGCTTGCGCCGCGATCATTTCACATCCCTCTCGCCCGCCGGCTCGTCTAAATCGAGCTTGCAGCGTTGGCCGCCCGGCAGGCGATTGTCTGGATTGGGCAAAAGAAGGCGCACGCCGAATGTCGCGCTCGCCGGATCGAAAACGCGATCGATCACCGAGACCCTCGCGGCATGTCTCCCGCCGATCGGCTCATCCGGCGAGACCATGATGGTCTCGCCGATCGCGATCTTCGGATACATTGCGACCGGGAGAAACGCCTCGACATGCAGTGGATCGAGATGCACGACGCTCATGATGAAACTGTCCTGATGGACGAACTCGCCCGGCGACAGCTTGCGCTCGGCGATCACCCCCGCGATGGGGCTGCGTATCGTCCTTTGCTCGAGCACGGCGCGAGACCTTTCCACCTCGAGCTCGGCGAGCCGCAATTCGACCTTCTCGCGCGCCAGATCTTCCTCCGCGACGCGCATGTCGGCTCTCTGCTCGTCGAATTTGTCCCGCGTGACGCTGTTGCGCGCGAGCAGCTCGCGCGCGCGGCCCATGCGCGCCCGGCTGAGCGTCAGCCGCGCGGCCTGCGCCTCGACTCGCGCGGCGCTCGCGGCGCGGGCCCTGTTCAATTCCAGCGTCGCAGCTTCGACGCTCGATTCCAGCCGCGCGACCACTTGACCCGCGGCGACGACGTCTCCGCGATCGACGAGCACCTCGGACACCAGACCCGCCGTCGGGCTGCCGAGCTTGACGGTCATCGTCGGATCGATGACGCAATCGATTCGCCGATTTTCGGCGCGCGCCGCGCCACACGCCGCCAGCGCGGCAGCGAGCGCCATTATCGCGCGATTATTCGGCTTTTCCCGTGAAGGCGAGCGCATGATCGAGAGTCTCGTCTCTGTCCAATAATTCGCGACGCATATGAGCATGAAGCCGCTCCGCGCGACGTTGCGCTGTGCGGAGAGCCAAACGCGCGGGCCATGACCAGCCGGCTCGAATCATTACGCACATTACGTACTGTTCGAAAGGTAAAGCGTTGGTGTCCGTCAAAGCGTTCTCGAGCGACAAGATCGCTTGAAAGGAGCCGCGCTGCCCTTGCCGCGCGCATCGTCCGGCGAGCTGTCGATCGATTCTGCGCGCCTCGTGAAGCTCCGACATTATGACGTGCAATCCGCCCAATTCGATCACATCGGAGTCGAGCTTTATGTCGGTCCCGCGGCCCGCCATGTTCGTCGCGACGGTGATGCGGCCGCGCCGCCCGGCGGCGGCCACGATCTCCGCCTCCGCGGCGTCCTGCGCGGCGTTGAGAACCACATGCGCCAAGCCGGCCGCGGCGAGCGCTTCGCTCGCTCGGCGCGACGAGGCGACAGACCTTGCGCCGAGCAGCACGGGCGCTCCCCGCCGATGATGCTCCGCGACCGTCTCCGCGATGGCGCGCCATTTTTCCGACTCTGTCGCAACGATGCGATCAGCGAGCAGCTCACGACGCGAGGGCTTGTTGCTCGGCACGCGCGCGACGGCGAGCCGATAGACGCTCCAGAGCTCGCCCGCGACCTCGGCGGCGGTGCCTGTCATTCCCGCGAGCCGCTGATAGCGTCGGAAGAAGCGCTGATAGGTCATTCTGGCGATCGTCGCCCGCACGCCAGAAATCGCGCATCCTTCCTTGACCTCGATCATCTGATGGAGCCCATCGCTCCAGAAGCGGTCGGCCATGACGCGTCCGGTATGCTCGTCCACGATCTCCACCTTCCCGCCGCGCACGATATAATGCTCGTCGCGGTGGAAGAGGCGCATCGCCGTGATCGCCTGAACCGCCCATTCCTCGCGCTGCGCCGTCATGCGCCAACGGCTTTTGAGCGGCTGCGCGAATTCGGCGAGCAATGCGCGGCCGGAAGCGGTCAGCTCGACACGACGCTCGTCGAGACGGATCAGATAGTCACGTCCCTCGCTCATCCGCTCCGCAATCTCGAGCGCGCGAACGAAATCCTCCTGCTCGGTGGTCGATTGCAGCTCGCGCGAGAGAATGAGCGGCGTGCGCGCCTCGTCGATGAGTATGCTGTCCGCCTCGTCGACGATCGCAAAATGAAGGCCGCGCAACAAGAGATCGCGCCCCGGCGCGACCGGCGTCGTCAGCCTCTCGAGCTTGTGCCGAAGATCGCCGCTCCGCCGCCCGAGCGCCAAACGATCACGCAAATAGTCGAAGGCGAGGGTCTTATTCGTGCAATAGGCGATGTCGCAAGCATAGGCCGCCATTTTTTGCTCGGGCGCCATCTCCTGCGTGACGACGCCGACGCGCAGTCCGAGAAACTCGTAGAGCGGCCGCATCAGATCGGCGTCGCGTCGCGCGAGATAGTCATTCACGGTGACGACATGGGTCGGGACGCCGGCCAGCGCCGCTGTCGCGGCGGCCAATGTCGCCGTGAGCGTCTTGCCTTCGCCCGTGTCCATCTCGGCGATCATGCCGCCTAGAAGAATATCGCCTCCGATCAGCTGCACGTCGAAATGTCGCATTCCCAGCACGCGATCCGAAGCCTCGCGGATCACCGCGAATGCTTCCGCGATCGCCTTCGGGTCGCGCGCGCGACAGCGATACAGCGTTTCGCGCAGCGCTCGGCCACGCAGGCGCAGTTCGGCGTCGGACAGCGCGCGCAGCTCCGCCTCATGCGCGGCGACACGTTCCACAATGCCGCCGGCGCCGCGCCCCGCGAGCCATCCGATCG
Source organism: Methylosinus sp. C49 (assembly GCF_009936375.1). Lineage (GTDB taxonomy): Bacteria > Pseudomonadota > Alphaproteobacteria > Rhizobiales > Beijerinckiaceae > Methylosinus. Next base: position 176,043 of record NZ_AP022333.1, read on the forward strand.
CCGGCGCAAATCGCGCCACCGCCGCTTCCGCCATGCGTTCGAGCACGCCGGATCGGGGCCAGCGCCGCTCGGGATAGATCCGCGGTCGGGGCAGGGGAGGGCGCGCCCGCGCCGGCGCGTCAGACACCGAACTGCCTCAGCAGCAATTGGCGCGCGGCGCGCCAGAGACGCCAGGCGACGGGCTCGGCGCCGTGATCGAAACGCACATAGACACGCTCGCCTATGTTCATCCGCTCCTCTTGCGGCGGGACATGAAGGTCGAGATGGAACTGCGTTTCGAGCGCGCGCGGCGCGTCTGTCTTGGTCGGATCGATCGCAATCTCGCCGCCGCCGCGCTTGCTGAGCGCGAGACTCGGCAATTCGTCCAGAGCCGCCGGCGCCTCGCGCGCGACGACGGCGGGAATCGCGCGATCGACGCGGCCGGCGAATCTAATCTCCACCTTCATCGTCCGGCTGCGCACGAGATCGATATCCGATTGCGGAACCACGACGCGCACGACGGGATCGCCTTCGGCGATGACATAGCCGAGGAGATCGCCCTTCTTCAGGAATTTTCCCGGTAGGTCCGCAGCGCGCGGCAGGATGAGGCGGCCGGAATTCTCGGCGACGATCTCGAGATCGGCCATGCGTCGCCGATTGAGCGCCAAGGCGCCTTCCAGACGACGCAGCTCCTCGCGAAAAATATTGGCCTGCACGAGATCGGAGCTGGCGACCGCCTCGAGCCGCAGGCGATAAGCTTCCGTCTGCGCCTCCAGCACGGCGGTCTCGCCGGCGAGGATCGGGTCCGCCAGCGTCGCGACGCGCGTTCCCGCTTCGATGCGGCGATCCTCGGCGAGAAGCGCGTCGAGCGCTTCTCCGTCCGTGCGCACGCGAAGCGTGGACTTCTCCGGCGCGACGACGACGCCCTGCGCCATGGTCGCATAAGGAGCGGGAATCACAGTGGCGAGGATGACGAGCGCCGCCGTCGCGAGACTAGAGACGAGGATCGCGCGCCCACGCACGCTGCGCAGCTGCGGATCGGTGAGAAGGCGATTGAAGCCTTTCGCGAGCGGCAGCGCGACGCCGGTCGCGAGCCCCCAGAGCGCGAGCAGAATGCCGAGGATGAAGAAGCGCGAGCCGATGAACAGCGCTATGCCGAAAGTCACGGTCATTCGATAGACGAAGGACGCCGCCGCATAGGCGAGAAGCCAGCGCGCCTCGCCGGGCGCCGTCGCCGGCGAGGCGAGATGCGCGAGGCCGAAGGCGTGACGCTGCAGCAGATAGAGGGCATAGGCGTTGGCGCGCGCGCCGAGATTGGGAATCTCGATCAGATCGGCGAGAATATAATAGCCGTCGAAACGCAGCAGCGGATTGCCGTTGACGAGCAATGTCGAGGCGCTGCCGATCAGCATGACGTCGAAGGCCGCGGCCCGCACGAAGCCTTTCTCGACGAGCGCCCAGACCATCATCGCCACTGCGGCGAGGAACATTTCGACCATGATCCCGGCCGCTCCGACGATGATGCGGCGCCGCTTCTCCTGAAAGGCGGCCGAGGAGGAGGCGTCGACATAAGGGACCGGCATCAGCACGAGCAGCATGACGCCGAGCTCATGGACCTCGCCGCCCCAGCGCGCCGTCGCCATGCCGTGGCCGATCTCATGCAGCGCCTTGACGAGCGGATAGACCAGCAGCAGCAGAGCGATGTTCTCCGCCGACAGAACGCGATCGGCGACATTATGCGTCAGCGCCGTCCATCGCATGCCGGCGAGCGCGAGCCCGATCGCGATCGTCGTGAGCCAGAAGCCGAAGCCCCACCAGCTGAACAGGAGTCTGCCGAGCGGCGCCGTGGCGGCGAGGAAGCGCTCGGGATCGATCAGCGGAATGCGGATCGCCAGCGGATTGCGAATGTTCTGCACGAAGCTTCGGCGACTGTGCCGGTCCGCCCGATGCGCCAATTCGTCCATATCCGGCGGAACGTCGCCGATCAGAAGATCCGCGGCGTGGACCTGGGCGAGAAGACGAATGGTCTCGTCCTGCGTGGGCTGATCGTCGCCATAGCGCTCGCCCATCATCTCCCAAATCTGGTCGATGGTGCGGCGACCGTCCATGAGGCAGACGATATGATGCGCCAAGGGCGAGAGGCGATGAAACTGGCCATTCTGCCGGTCCTGCAGAACATACCACAGCTGGCCCCTGTGCCGCTGGCGATGGATGCGCGCATGCGCGCGCAATCTCGGCTTGAGATCGGCGACGCGATACCAGGAGGAGCTGCGCAGCGACGCGACCATGCGGCGCTCCTAAGCCAGCCATCGCCAGGACCAGACCTTCAGCCAATCGACCAGCGATCGGGTCCAGATCCAGCCGATGCGTCTGCGGCCCGCATCCACTTTGCCGACGCCTTTCATGCCGGGCCGCAGCTTCGGCGAGCTCGCCCGCAGCGCGGCCTCGATGCGGAAAGTGTTCGCCCCTTCATCCGCCTTCGCCACAGGCGTGATTTTTTCGACCGTGAGCGGGAATGTCTCGTTCGGCAGCGCCGCGATCAGCAATTCGCCGCCCGCGCCATCGACGATCTCATTGACCTGCGATTCGTCGACATCCAGCACGACACGCCAATCGTCGAGCGGCGCGATCTCGAACAAAAGCTGCCCGCGCTGCACGGCGGCGCCGATGGACTGGCTGAGATCGCCGGAGACGACGAGTCCATCGAAAGGCGCTTGCAATTTCGTTCGCGCGAGCTGCTCGTCCGCGAGCTTGATCTGCGCCTCCGACTCCTGCATCTCGGCACCGAGCACGCGCGCATCGGCGCGATTGCGCGCGCCGCCGGCGCGCTCGAACTCATATTGCTTTTTCTGTCTCTCCGTGACCCAGCGCAAGCGCTCGAGCGCGAACTCCCGATCGTCGAGAGTCGCCAGCAGGTCTCCGCTGCGCACCACGTCGCCGGCGCGCACATGCGCGTCCTTGATGAATCCATTGAAGGGCGCGACGATCGCGCGCTGCACCCGGCCTTCGATCACGGCGTTGGCGCTCACGCGATAGACGTCGGTCACGAGATAGAGAAGCAGGCTCGATGCGATCAGCGCGAGAGCGACGAGCTTGCGCGCGACATGCCCCGGCCCGACGAGATCATGCGCCTGCGCGCGAAGCGACTCCCACGCCTTGAGGATCAGCCAGCGATCGTCGCGGCGGCGAATGTCGAGCACGGGACCGAGAGCGGAGGCGAGACATTCGAGAAAAGCGATTTCGTCCGGCTGAAACGGCCGGTCCTTGCCGCGCTCGAAGCTCAAGGCCCCGATGAATTGGTCCTTGGCGAACATCGGCGTCGTCAGAATGGCGGCGCAACCATGCGCCTCCGCCAATTCGGCATGCGCGCGGACGATCGTCGATTCGTCCCGCTGCGGAGGATAGAGGACGATCGCGTGCTGATCGACCGCCTCGTTCATCGCGCCGTTCAGGAGCCGGACGAGATTGAGGTCTTTTCCGAAATGAGCGCTGTGGGAGATCGCGACGACGCGCACGCCCGACTCTTGCGCGAAGCCGACGCTCACACGCTCGCAAGCTTGCAGAGACGCGAGCTCGGTGACGCAGGCGCGACAGGCGGGCGCAAAGCCTTCCTCCTCCAGCGCCACCGCGAGCATGTCGAGAACGCCGGTCACGCGGCGCAGACGCTGCGTCGATTCCGCAGCGGCGTCCATGCGCAATCGCTCGCGGACCCGCGCGACGCCCCATTGCAGCTGCCGCGCCGCGAGCCGCGCTTGCGCAGAGCCATCGCCGTGAATCTCGATGGCCGCGGCGCCGAGCACTTTATCGTCGATAATGATCGGAAAAGCGATTTGCGCAACCGGCGACGGTGCGCCGGAGTCGAGGGCGGGCTTGCTCACCACGCCGCGGCGCTGCGCGACGGCGAGATCGATCGTCGAATGAAGGCGCGAGACGGCGTCGACGCCTTCCGGCCATGAGGCGATCTTGCGATTGCCGCCATGATCCCGCAGGGCGATCGCGCCGCAGGTCGCATAGGAGATCATTCCGCATTGCAGCGCCAGCCATGCGGCGAGAACGGCGTCGAGATCGGCCGCATCGTCGAGGCGCTTCCACAGCGCCTGCTCGAGGACGGAAACACGCTCCTCGTCGAGCAGCCGCGCTCTTTCAGGGGGCCGCGGACCGCCGACCCCCTCTGTGCTCGCGAGCATTGTCACGCGTCACCACCGCGCCAAAGCTGCGGCGCGCTCAGCGCCCGTCGATTTTCAGCGCGCCGTGACGGCTCTCATATTCCTTGAGAACGCCCGCCAGCGCGACGCTGAGACGCTTGGCCGCATGGGGGCTGAGAATGACGCGATCGGTCAATTCCACATGCACCTGGCGCTCATTGCCGATGTTCCAGGTCTTATTGGTGCCGAAGAACAGATCCACCTGCTCGAGCGTGCTCTGAATGTTCACGACATTGGCGAAATGCGTGACCATGTTGCGATCGTCCCAAAGCACCGCCGACTGACGGACGCCGTCTGCAATATCGGCTGTGGGCTGCGCATTCGACTCGACCTGATCCATAACCACACTCCGTTTTGAAAACGAGCACGCTCTACTTCAAGCTTTTAAAGCGCAGGTCACGATTCGCATCATTGTATGACGGACATATTACAGCGCTGCGCGGCCCTCCCACGCCGCTACCAATCGAATCGCCAGCCATCGCCCGCCTGCGCGTGTCCGCCGTGATCGGCGTGATTGCGCTTGTGCTCGGCTTCCCACAGCCAATCGTCGAGGTCCGAGCAATGGGGAGCAGGGGCGGGCGGAGGCGGGGGAACGAAAGTGATGGGAACATCGACGCTCGCCACGCCGAAGGCCCCCGCGACGGCGGCCTGCTGGATTTGATTGGCGGTGAGCGCCTGCCCGAAGAAGGCGACCTCGTCGATATGGCCGTCGAAGGACTTGGTGATTTTCAGCTTGGAGAGATCGCTCGCCGCCCCGACATTGGCCTCGTCTGAGCCGCCGATCACGATCGCGGATTGGTTCGCGGTCAGACCGCCGGCATAGGCGTTCGAGCCGACCAGCACGCCATCGAGATAGAGCTTCATGCCGCCTGCGCCGAAGGTGAAAGCGACATTGCGCCACGACCCGGCGGCCACCGTCGTCGACGAGCGGATCGTATAGACGCCGCTCGGCCCTTCCATTTGCACGACGAGATGATTTCCATCGAGGCCGATCGTCAGCCCGCTGCTAAGGCCGGCGCCGTCCTTGGCGAATAGCGTCTGCTGTCCGAAGGTCGAGCGCGCGTCGAACCAGAGCGTGATCGCGCCATTGGCGACGGCGAAAGCCGGATCATTGGCGACCGCGACATATTCGCGGCTGGAGTCGTGGAAGTCCGCCGACGCTCCCGCGCCGAAGGGCGCGATCGCCGTCGATGGGCCGGCGTCGTCGCGATCGGGCTGGCCGTTCGCGTAGAACACGCCGTTCTGCGCAGCGCCGGCGCTGTCCGCGACAATGGAGCCGGCGCCGTCGAAGGTCCAATAGGCGATCGGCGTCAGCAATTGCTGATCGGCCGTCACCTGCACGCCGGATTGCACGAGCAGCTGCGCGCTGCTGTTGTGATAGACATCATAGAGAACATTGCCGATGGCGCGCTGGCCGATATCGCCCCAGGCGCCGGAGAGATGCAGCGGCTGGCCGCCGTCGCCGAGCACGATGAGCTGGCCATTGCCGGCGAGAGACTGCACATCCGCCGCGCTCAGCGTCGAAGGGTTGGCGCCGCCGAGCACATAGGCGGACGTTCCATCGCCGAAGACGAGACGCTCGACGCCTTCGAGCTGATCCGTGCCGTCGATCGTCGGCCCGGCCGCGCCTTCGGCGATCAGCTTTTGCGCGCCCTCCTTCATCAGCCGGCGCACGAAGGCTTGATCGACGGAGCCGCCGAAGATCGCCACCTCGTCGATGAGCCCGCCGAAGGCGTTGGTCACGCGCTGCTTGGAGAGATCGCCGGAGGCGTCGGAATTGCTCGCATTGGAGCCGCCGATCACAATGGCCTCATGATTGCCGGCGAGACCGCCCGTGTAGGAATCCTCGCCGACGAGCACGCCATTGAGATAGAGCTTCATCCCGCCTCGGCCGAAGGTGAAGGCGAGCTGATTCCACGAGCCGGCCGAGACGATGTTGAGCGTGTCGACGACATGCCCGTCGAGCGACGCCTCGAGACGCTGCCCGACGAGGCTGATGGTGAGGCCGTCCTGCGCATGGGCGCCGTCCTTGGAGAACAAGGTCTGCGTTCCCTGCGTGCTGGTCGCGTCGAACCAGAGCTGGATCGCGCCATCGTCGAGCGCGAAATCGGCGGAATTGGCGACGGCGATATAGCCGCGCGGATCCTTGTGGAAGGCCGCCGATGTTCCCGCGCCGAAGGACGCAACGCTCGCGGAAGGCCCGGCGTTGCCGAGGTCCGAGGCGAGCTTCGTCACGAAAGTGGCGTTCTGGGCTACGCCGGCGCTATCGGCCAGCGTGGTCGAGCCGCGCGCTTCATCGAGCGACCAATAGGCGACGCCTTGCGGCAACGCCGGACGCGTGTCGGCCACCTGCAGCGCGCCTCCGACGAAGGACAGCTGATAGTCCGAAAGCGCGCCGCTGAGGCCGGGGCCGGCGCTCGCCAGCCGCGGACCCGAGACGACGAGACGGCGGATTTGATCGCCGTTGAGCGCTTGGCCGAACACCGCCACCTCGTCGATGGAGCCGCGGAACGCCTTGCTGATCGTCAGCTTGGAGAGATCGCCGCTCTGGTTCTTGTTCGTTTCGTCCGAAGCGCCGATCACGATCGCCTGGCGATTATTGGCGAGGCCGCCGCTATAGGAATTGGCGTCGACCAGCGCGCCGTCGATATAGAGCTTCATGCCGTCGGCGCCGAAGCTGAAGGCGAGCTGACGCCAGCCGCAGCCGATATCGTCGCAGCTCGTCACCGTATAGGAGGTCGTCCCCGTCTCGAGCCGCGCATAGACCTTGCCGTCGGCGACGCCGATGGTGAGATCGCCCTCATTATTGCCATATCCGTTCTTGGCGAACAGCACCTGATCGCTATGGCGTCCATCGTCGCCAGCGTCGAACAGGAAGGCGATCGTCCCATTCGCCGAATGCAGCGCGGCGTCGTCGGCGACCGCCACATATTGCCGCGTATCGCCGGAGAAGCTCGCATTGGCGCCGGCGTCATAGGAGACATTGTCGGCTGTCGCCGCGCCGTCGTCCGATCCGTGCAGCGACGCGCCGTAGAAGGTTCCGTTCTGCGGCGTTCCGACCGAGTCGGCGACGACGCCATTCGTAACCTTGTCGAAGGACCAATAAGCCGTCGGCTGCACGATCGGCATGGAGACGGTGTCGATTCCGTCGCCGCCGTCGATGAGATCATTCCCGCCGCCGCCGACGATATAATCGGCGCCGTCCCCGCCGAGAATGACGTCATTGGCGCGTCCGCCGATCAGCGTGTCGTCGCCGAGGCCGCCGAGCAGCGCCGACGCGCCCGAGCCCGCGCGAACCGTGTCATTGCCGTCGCCGGCCTTCACCGTCAGCGGCGCGTCGACGCTCGCATCGACAGTCACATTGTCGTTTCCGCCGCCCGTGGCGATGAGGATGGATTTCACATCGGCGGCGTTGAACGTCTTGATGACATTCTGCCCGATGATCGGCAGGAAGCTCGCATAGACCTCGATGGTCGCGCCACTCGGATCATTGGCGCCGCGCGCGCCCTTCTGCATCGCATCCATCACCTGCTGATCGCTCAGCTGGCGGCCATAGACGGAGACCTCGTCTATGTGACCGGAGAAAGGATCGCTGATCGTCAGCTTGGAGAGATTGCCGGAGGCGTTGCGATTATCGGCGTTGGAGGCGCCGATGACGATCGCCTCGTGATTGCCCTGCAATCCGCCCGTATAGGCGTTCTCGCCGACGAGCGCGCCATCGAGATAGAGCTTCATGCCGGCTTCGCCGAAGGTGAAGGCGACATTGTGCCAATCGCCGCAGGCGACGTCGTCGCAGCCCTCTACGCGGTAGACATTCAGTCGCCCGGTCGCATCGGCGCCCTCGAGCTCGGCGAACAGCGTCCCATGATCGACGCCGATCGTCAGCTGGCCGGCATCGAGACCGCTCTTGCTCTTGGAGAACAAGACCTGCGTGTCGCCCCAGCCATGATCCTGATCATTGGCGTCGAACCAGAGCTGCACCGCGCCGCTCGCGAGATTGAAGACCGCATCGTCGGCGACGGCGACATATTCCTTCTTGTCGTCGTGGAACTCGATCGAATTGGCCGCGCCGAAGGGCGCGAAAGCCGCGGACGGCCCCGGATCGGCGCGGTCCGGCGCGCGATCCGTATAGAGCGTTCCATTCTGCGGCGTTCCGGCGCTGTCAGCGACGGCCGTTCCGCTCGTCTCATTGAAGTTCCAATAGGCGATCGGCTCGAGCGGCTTGCGCACGATCACCGTGTCATTTTGCGGCGTTCCGGCGATGCGCAGCACGCCGTCGAGCAGAGCGACGCCGGTGAGCCGCGCCTCGGTGGTCGCGGTCGCGACGCCGAGATCATCATCGGAAAGATGCGCCGAGATCGTCCAGAAGCCCGGATCGCGATAATTATGCGTCAGCTGGAAGTCGCGCGTTCCGGCGGCGTAAGCGAGAGTCTCGGCCGCTGTCCCATCGCCCCAATCGACGATGAGCGTATAGCTGTCCAGCGTGCCCGGATCGGAGAAGGCGCCGGTGAGCACGACCGGCTCGCCCGGCAGCACATTGCCGACTTCCGCCGCATTATTGGTGAATGTCGCGAAGACCGGCGCGACATTGGCGACCGTCACCGCCGCGCTGATCGTCGCCGAGCCGCCATCCTTGTCTACGAGCGTCAGATCGATGCGATAATCATCGGCCGCGGTTCCCGTCGGATTGTCGTCGAGATAGCGATGCGTCGCCGTGAATGTGTGGCTCGCCTCGTCGATCGTCAGCGCAGAGGCGCCGCCGTCGCCCCAGACCACAGCGCCCGAATGCGTGTCGAGGACGCCGGCGTCGGCGAAGCGACCCAGCAAGGTCACGGTCCCATTCTCGTCGATGGTGAGGCTGGAAGCGAGCGCGCCGCCGATCGTCTGCTTTTGTGCGGCGACGCCGTTCAGTGTGAGATCGGCGATGATCGGCGCCGCATTCGTCACGATGACAGCGGCCGTCGAAACATTGCTCTTGGCCCCGGCGTCGTCGGTCACGATCGCGGAGATCGTGTAGTTCGCGCCCGCGGCCGGATTGTCGAGATAGACATGGGTCGCGGTGAAGGCGCGATTGACCGCATCGACGATAATCGTCGCGCCGGCGCCCGCGCTCGCGGAGCTCGAGCCATCGCCCCAATCGATCGCGACCGTATGGAGATCGAGCGGTCCCGCATCCGTGTAGACGCCGGAGACGGTGACGGATGAGCCCTCTCGAGATGTGCTCGGAACGACGCTCAATGCGCCGGCGACGGGCGCGACATTATCGACCTTCAGGCTGACAATCGTCGGCGCGCTGGCGCCCTGATCCTTGTCGACGATATTGGTCGTGATCGTATAGACGCCATCCTGAACATAGCGATGAGCGACATCGAAATTGAGCGCCCCGGCGGAAAGATCGACGATCTCGCTCCGCCCATCGCCCCAGGCGACATTCAGCCGGAAGCTGTCGAGCCTTCCCGGATCGACGATGCGGCCGCTGAGACGCGCGAATTCGTTCTCGGCGATCTCGGCCGGCCCCGGTCCCGCGGCCGGCGTGACGGCGACATTCTGCAGCGTCGGCGCCACATTGAGCACGGTGACGTTTTGGTCGGCGGCGACATAAGAGCCATCATTGTCGGTCGCGCCGGTCTTGATCGTATAGGCGCCATTGTCCGCATAGCTATGCGTCGCGACGACATTGCCATTGGCGGCGGCCGCATCGATCAGAATGTGATCCTGCGCGCCATCGCCCCAATTCACATCCCACCATTTGATCTTATCGGCGCCCGGATCGGTCGCGGACAGCGACAGGCTATACACGGCGCCTTCATCCGCCGTGGCGGCGCCCGCGACGGTCAAAGTCGGCGCGACCTCATTTATGGTGATCGTCGTATAGGCGTCGGCGACGCCGCCATCCTTGTCGACGATCTGGCCATGAACGAGCAGCGCGCCGCTCTGCCGCAAATATTGGCCGGGAACCGTCGCCGGCCCCGCGCCCTGCACGAGATCGAAGGTTCCATTATTGTCGAAGTCGTAGCGATAGGTCAGCGACGCCGCGTCCACCGGCGACGGATCGGTCACGCCGGAGAATGTCACTGTCGCGGAGGCGGCGCCTTCGCTCACCGGGCCGCTATTGACGAAGGTGGCGAAGCTCGGCGGCGCATTGTCCACCGTCACACCGACCGCCTTGGAGATCGTCGTCGGCGTCGCCGAGCCGATCGTCGCATAGCCGACGATCACATGCGGGTTGGAATAGACGCCGCTGTCATTGACGCCGAGCGCCGTCAGCTCGCTCCAGGAGAAGCTCGCCGTCGCGCCGCTCTTGTCGATCGTCCCATCATTATTGATGTCCCAACCATAGGAGAGCGGCGCGCCGGTCGCTTGCGCGGTAAGCGTGAGCGATTGGCCCTCCGCGATGCGATAGGGGCCGCCCGCATCGATATTATTCGCCGTGAGACCGACCGTCACCGCATAAGCGGCGGAGGTCGCTCCGGTCGGAGCCGTATCCTTGTCCAGCGCCGTGGCGCGGATCGCGACATTGCCGGGCGCGGCATAGACATGGCTCGCCTGTGTGGCGTCGGCGCCGAAGGTCTCGACGGCGGAACCATCGCCCCAATCGACGCGCCATTCGAGAACGCGATCGATCGGCGAAGGATCGGTCGCCGTGAAGCCGATGGTGAAGGGCGTTCCGACCGTCGCCGAATGCGAGGCGCCGGTGACGGCGACCGTCGGAGGCGTGTCGGCGATCTCAATTTTCGACACGGCCGTGGTGGAGAGACCATCGGAATTGGTCGCGCGCACCGCGATCGTATAGAGGCCATTGTCGGCGAGGCCGAGATCGACGAGGCGATCCCAGGGAAGCGTCACGCGATAGACGCCGCCGAGAGCCGTTCCGATCACTTCGCCGAACTGGCCGTCGCCGTCTATGTCGAAAGCGACCGGACCGGACAGCGAATTGGTGGAGCCCAGCGCCTGAACATTGGCGGTGAGAGTCACGGTCGAGCCTTCCGACGTCGAATAGCTCGGCGCGGAGAAGGACACGATCGGCGAGGACAGAACCGTCAGCCCTTCGAAAGTGTCATAGGCGACCGCGCCCTTGCCGGCGAGGCTGATCGAGCCATTGGTCTGCGGAATCGGCAGGCCGGCGACGCCGCCGACGAGGATGGAGGCGTTCGGATCCTGCGGATCGACGATCAGCGTGTCGCCGGGCAGCGCGCCGGGCGCGTCGCCATGCAGCGTCGTCACCGCATCGGAGGGCAGGTTGGGAAGCGAGACGCGCACGATGTCCGCATCGGCGTCGCCGGAGACGATCGTATGCGCCGCGGCGCCCACCTTCTCTATGGTGATCGCATCGGAGCCGGCGTCGCCGTTGATCGTCGTCGTCGCGCCTGCGCCCGTGTTCTGCACATCGATCGCATCGGCGTCCGCGCCGCCATGAATGGCGAGCGTGTCGGCCGCCGTCTTGGCGTTGACGACGCGCAGATCGAGGCTGTCCGCGCCGGCGCCGAGATCGACGCTGGTCGCGCCGCGATAATCGGCGACGACGACATGGTCGGAGCCTTCGCCCGTGCTCACCTTGGTCGCGCCGACGATCGCCGGCGGCGCGGAGACGAGCGACACAATGTCGTCGCCGACGCCCGTCGTGACGCCGATCGACTCTATATCCGTGTGCTCCGTCGTGAATGCGACCGGCGGCGCTTTGGGCGAGAGATCGACATTGAATGTCGCGAGGCCGCCCTGCTGCGTCGCCGAGCCGAGGCTACCCACATAAGCGGTGAGCGAGGAGCCGTTCTGCGGCCCGAGGATCAGCGAGGTAGGCGTCAACAGACCGCGCACGCCGCCGACGGCGTCGCGCACGACTTGGACGAAGCCGAGCGCGCCCGTTTGCTGGTCGCGCTGGAACACGGAGATGTCATTGGCTCCGCGCGCCGTCACCAGCACATATTGGCCATCGGCGGTGACGGCGACATCGGTCGGCGCGTCGAGTCCGCGCACGCCATTGGCGCCATTGCGCAGAGTCTCGACAAAGACGAGCGGCTGCGTCGTCGAGCTCGTGACCTCGAAGACGGAGAGCGTATTGCCGCTCTGGCTCGTCACATAGACGAAGCCGCCGTCCGGGCTCACCGCCACATCGGAAGCGCCGACGAGTCCATTGGTCGCGCCCGAAAGAGTCTGCGAGGCGCCGGTCGTGGCATTGGAAGCGGTGAGGCTGCCGGTCGTAGCGTTCACCGAATAGGTGAATCCGTTCTGCGCGATCGTTTCCGTCGCGGCGCTGCTCGCGCCGGCCTCGGTCGAGATCAAGGTGAGCGCGCCGGTCGTCGTGTTCAGCGAATAGCTGCGCAGGCCGGCCGAGCCCGTCGTCGTCAGCACCTTTGTCGATGCGTCATAGCGCATCGAGTCGTAATAGGCGCCGCCATCCGATTGCGATTGCGCGAAGGAAAGATCGCCGGTCGCCGAGGCGAGCTTGAATGTCGCGAGCCTGCCTGTCGTCGCGCTCTCGGTGATGACGAAACCGTCGGTCCCGGTCACGAGCACATTGGAGACGCTCGAAAGGCCGGAGACGTTGTTCTGCGCTTCCTTGAACAATTGGCGCTGCGATCCATCGCTCGCATTCACGACGACGAGCGAGCTGGTCGCGGTGGAGACGCCGAAGATGTGATCGGCGCCCGGATCGGCCGCTATGGCGTCGAAGCCGGTGAGCTGCGCGACGGTCGGCGCGGAGGGACGCGCGATGGAGAGATATTGGACATTGCCGCCGAGCGACAGCGTATTGCCGGTGATCGTCGTCGCGCCTGAGACGTTCACGCCGATCGACGCCGTGAATGTGTGATTATGCGCGCTGCCTTCGGGAACCAGCGTCGCCCACACCTGCCCCGGAGCGAGGCTCGTCAGCGCCTGATCGGCGCCGACGCCATTGGTCTTCAGCGCTTGCGCCGTCGCGCCGTCGATGCTGAGCGTCGGATTGGCGACATTGATCGTCGACACATTGGCGACGAGCAGCAGATCATAGCCCGTGTAATCCTGGCTCAGCGCGCCGACGCCCTTGTCCAGCAGCATGACCGCGAGCAGCGCGTCGGAAGGCGCGTGATCGAGCTGCGGCGTCGTGGTGTTGAAGTCGATCGAGCCGGCGTCGAGGCCGGAGACGACGCCATAAATGTCCGCGCCGCCGGCGAGGCCGACGATGGTCGGCGTCTGCGGCGCGCCCGCGATATAGGAATTCGACTGACGCGGGCCGGTGAAATGCTCGACGCCCGGATCGGTCGCGGCGAAAGCCGTCTGGCCGCCATTGCCGGACACCGCGCCGCCGCTCGAGAAGGTGAGCGAGGTGTTGCTGCCCAGAATGAAGCGTCCCTCGCCGCCCTTGGACGCGCTTCCGGCGCCGGCGCCGCCCGACGTCGTGACGGAGGTCTTGAACGTCGCGCCGCCATTGGTGAGATCGCTGGCGTAGAGCTTGATCGTTCCGCCGGAGCCGCCGGCGCCATCGCCGCCGTCGCCGCCCGGGCCGCCCGCGCCGCCAGAGCCGCCATTGCCGCCGTGATGGGCGTCGGAATCGTCGCCGCCGCCGCCGCCGCTCGACGTCGGTCCGTAATTCGGATCGGGGTTCTGGCCGACGCCGCCGGTCGCGCCCGCGCCGCCGACCGCCACGAAGGCGTCGCTATTGCCGACGCGGATCTGACCCTGCGCGACCAGTTGGAAGGCGCCGCCGCCCGCGCCGCCCATGCCGCCCGCGGCGCCATTGCCGCCAATTCCGCCGCCGCCGCCGCCATCGCCGCCGCCGCCGCCGATGTAATTGTCGGTGAGGCCGAGGAAGCCGCTGGTCCAATGGCGGCCATTGCCGCCGCCGCCGCCGCCGCCGCCGCCGCCCGAGCCGCCACCGCCGCCGCCGCCGCCGCCGCCGCCGCCCATGCCGCCGGAAATGGCGAGGCCGGTCGCCGAATTGGCGCCGGCGACGCCGTCGCCGCCGGTTCCGCCCGTCCCGCCCGTTCCGCCCGTCCCGCCGTCATAGCCGTCGCCGTCGCGCAGGCGGTTGCCGTTGACGATGTCATAGGCGCCATAGGCGCCGCCGCCGCCATAGCCGCCATAGCCGGCATAGCCCTGGGCGCCGCCGCCTCCGGCCGAACCATTATATTGATTGCCGACGCCGAGCCCGCCCGCGCCGCCGGAGCCGCCCCAACTGCCGTAATAGCCCCAGCCGCCGTCGCCGCCTATGCCGCCGCCGCGGCCGAAACCATCCCAGGCGCCGCCGCCGCCGCCGCCACCGCCGCCGCCGCCGTAATAGCTCGGGGAGCCATAGCCGCCGCTGCCGCCATGGTTGTCGCCCGTGCCATAGGGACCGCCGACGCCCTGTCCCGCGGCGGTCGTTCCCTGGAAAGTGAAGTTGGACGGAAGGCTGCCATTGGAGCCGCCGCCGCCGCCATAGCCGCCGACCGCGCCCGACCCGGCGCCGCCGGAGCCGCCCGCCGCGCCGCCGCCGGCGCCCGCAGTCTGATTATGCGCCGAAAGATCGAAGGTCACATTGTCCGCGAGCTGCACATTGTTCGCGACATCGAACGACAGCGCATTGGCGCCCGCCGCGGATATTTTCAGCCCGGCGGGCAGGCTGAGATCACCGGCAAAATTCACCGAGACCATGCCATTGTTCGCGCTCGTGGCGCTCGCATCGGCGGTGATCGAGAATCCCGACTGGCTATAGCCCAAATACCACCAGCCGCCATTGGTGAAATCGAGCGTGTCGTCTATGGCCGTCCCGCCATTATTGTAATTGACCGTGATCTTGCCGGAATTGATCCAGACCCACTGGCCCGAATAATAGACCGTCGTGTCGATCGAGAAATCATTCGAGATCGTATAAGTCGGCACGGTCGCCGGCGCGACGGTCGCGGCCGCATTGGGCAGATCGTCCACCGCGACAATATTGTCGACGAGGATCGAGCCGAATGGCGTCGAGGCGTCCTTCGCGGTCAGCGTCACTCTGTCGAGCCCATAGAAGCTCGCGAGCGAAGTGTCGAAGCGCTGGAAGCCGGCGCCGGCGACGAGGCTCAGCTCGACGCTCACCGACTGGCCGCCGAGCGTATGGCCCGTCAGAACGACGATCGCCGTTCCGCTCGCCGCCGTATTGGCGAGCTCCAGCGAATAGAGCGTGAAGCCGTCGCCATTCGGCGTTCCGTCGGCGCGCGCCGCCTGCAGCGTCAGCACATCGCTATTTGCGCGCGCCTGCGCCGCCGGGCTGATGGCGTCCGACCGAATGAGGCCGAGCGCGTTGGAGGTCGCCAGCCGGAAGCCGTTCGACGCATAGGCGATGTCGCCCTGGCTCAGCCCGTCGAAATTCAGCGCCTTGTCGTAATTGCGATAGGTGTCGAAATCATTGGCGGGATCGGGCTGGGTCACGACGACGAGGCCCGATTGCAGCGTGATGCGATTATTGTCGATCGTCACATTCACATTGGCGGCGCTGGTGGACACGACATCCAGCGTGTCCGTTCCCATCTTGCCGCCGAGAATGCGCGTCAGATCCGCGCCGGCCGTCGAGATCACCGAGACCGGCGAGCCGGACGGAAGCGCCATGGCCTGAAGATCGGTGTCGAGCAGCGTCCAGGCGATCGCGACCGTCGAATTGGCCGAATTGTCGATGATGAGCTGCTCCACCGTCTTGTCGATGGAGGTGAATTGATTGGCGATCGGCTGCGCCGCGATCTCGACCTGCAGCGTATCCTTGCCCGACTGGCCATCGACGATGGTGCGCGCCGCGCTGACGCTGCGCGCCTCGATCAGATCATCGCCGCCGCCGCCGATCACGCCGACGATGGTCGCCGGAAGGGTCGCCGCATGGACGTCGAGCGTGAATGTGTCATTGCCGTCGCCGAGCTTCACATCGACCTCGGCCAGAGAGCGGAAGGCGACATCGCCGGCGGTGAGGCCGGAGACAATTCCCTCGCCGACGGCCGCGCCGTCATGGATCACGCCTGTCGTCGTGGCGGCCGGCGTGCCGGAGAGATCGACAGTGAGCTTGTCGGCGGCGCCGGCGCCGGTGATGAGCAGCGGCGCGCTCGTTCCATAGACGATCGCCTCATCGTCGCCCGCGCCGAGATTGATCGTCGTCGCCTCGCCCGCGCCATGAACGAAAATCTTGTCCACCGCGCCATTGGAGTCGACGATGATCGGCGTCGCCGAACCATTGATCGTGACATTATTCGTCGTCGCGCCGCTGAGCGCGATCGTGGTCGCCGCGACGCCTTCGAATTCGACCGATTGCGTCATTCCGACCGCGGTGATGCGGCTGCGCGTCGCCGAAGCGGCGTCGAGCGTCAGATTGGAGTCGACCGTCGGGCTCACCGAGAAAGCATCGCCCGCATCGCCGCCGCCGCGCACGAGCACATGGCCGCGAATATTGGCGAGATTCGGTCCGAGCGTGATGGCGTCGGCGCCGGCGCCCGCATCGACGATCGTATCCGTCGAGCTGGCCGCGATCGAGATGGCGTCGGCGCCGGAGCCGGCCTTCACCGTCACAGTGGCGAAATCGCCATAGGTGACGCCGATGTTCGGATCGACCACCGACTGATCGGTTCCGCCCATGCCGAAGCCGAAGATCTGATTGCCATTGGCGCCGCCGATGACGCCCGCATTGGCAACTGTGTCGCCGCTATCGTCGACGAGCAGCGTGTCGGCGCCGGCGCCGCCGTCGAGAATGAGCGTTCCTGCGACGCCGTTCACCGTGCCATCGACGCCCGAGACGATGACGGAATCGGCGCCGTCGCCGAGAAGCAGCGAGGTGATCGTCGCCGCAGCAGTGGAGCGCACCGTCGCCGTGTCGGCGCCGGCGCCGAGATGCAGCGCGAGCGCGCGAAGATCGCTGTAGACGACCTCGCCGGTCATTCCGAAGCCGGCGACCTCGCTATCGGAAACGGTTCCAGTCACGCCCTGCGCGAAACCGGAATTGTCGAGATCCAGCGATGCGAGATTATCGCTCGCGCCCGTCACGGTCAGCGTTCCGACGATTGTCGTGAGATTGCCGCCCGCATTGCTCGTTGCAATCAGCTCGCCGCTCGCATTGGTCGTCGCGCTCGCGCGGCTGCCGATGAGGATCGTATCCTCGGCGCCGCCGGTCGCCACCGTGGTGGGCGCATTGGCCGACACGCCGCGAATGACGATAGTGTCGCGATCGGCGCCGCCGACCACGGACACGGCCGCCGCTGTGATCGCGCCCTCGAGATCGATCAGCGCGCCGACGCCGGAATCGGCGTCGCCGACGTCGCCGGTCAATGTCGCGGTCTTGGCGGCGTTCAACGTCGCGCCGACGGCCATGACGATATTGTCGCCGGCGGCGAGCGACGCAGCGCCCAATGTCGCGCTCATGAAGGAGGTCGCGCCGAAGATGATATCCTCGCCGACCGCATTGCTGTCGCGCGTCGCGATGACGATGTCGCCCGTCGTCGAGGCGACGGTCCCGATTCCGAGGCCGCCCGCGACATCCGTCGCGACCACATCGCCCTTGGCCGAGGCGATGAAGGAGCCGGCTGCGCGCGCCGCGTCGATACGCAGCGCATCCGACTTCGCGCCGATCGATCCGCCGCCCGCGTTGAGGATGAGATTGGGCGCGCTCACATTGACCGCGACGCCGGCGTCGGCGTCGAGAATGGAGCCGGTCGCCGAAAGGCTCACGGTCCCCCCCGTCGAGCTCGCCGAGCCGACCTCGAGATCGCCCGTCTCAATGATGAAGATTCCATCGCGCGCCAGCGCGTCGAGGCGCGTCGAAGCGGTGCGGATGGGCGAGGCCGAAGCGCCGACCGCGCCCTTCGGCGCCGAGAGCGACAGAGTGGTCGCCTCTATGCGGCCATTCGCATTCGCGACGATATCGCCATTCGCGGTCGTGATCGACACCGGGCCGAGCGCGTCGAGAATGGCGTCGTTCAGCGTCACCTTGGTGCGCGCGGCGGTCGAGGTGTTGGCGATGGTGACGGCGGTATGGCCCGGATCGGCGCTCGTGACCGGCAGGAAGTCCTTCTTATAGGTCACATCGACGGCGACGTTCTGCGCGAAATTGGGCGTCGCCGCCAGCGGATTGATGAGCCCGACCCGCACATCGAAATTCGACGCATTCTGAATGAGGACATGATCGAAAGCGGTGAGGAAGGTGATCTTGGGCGAGCCCTTGATCGAATCCTCGCCGGGCGTCGTGCCATAGCCCGCAGGCGTCGGGTCTTGCCCCCAGCTCGGAATGGAGAAGGTCGCCGTGCCGGCGGCGGTGGACGTATTGACGATATCCGGCACGATGAAGGCGCCGTTCTGGAATGTGACCGTCCCTATGCCCTGCTGCTTGACGATATTTCCCGCGGCGTCGATGACGAGCTCGGGCGCCGGCGGCCCGGACAGGAACACATCGGCGTTGAAATCGATGGCGCGCTGATAGGCGATCGTCTGCGACGGATGCTCGGCGCCGGTGTCGATGGCCGCGCCATGCGAGCTGGCGTCGACGAAGCCGGACACATTGGGCGAGCCATAGGCTTCGACCGTCAGCGCGCGCGTATGGACGGCGCTGCCGCTCTCCGCCAGGACGCGCGTCGTCACATCGAAATCATTCTTCGCATAGCTGTTGGTCGAGGCGCCGAGACCATTGGTCGTGGCGTCGGCGCCGGCGAGGCTGGTGACGGATTCCTGGCGCGCCTTCACATTGACGGAGCCGCCGCCATTCAGCGTGGCGCCGCTATGCAGATCGACCAGCGCATCGGATGTGGGGCTGCAGGAGCCCGGCGCCGACTCTGGACGGCTCAGCGTCGCATGCGCTTCGGAATTGGCGCCGAGCGCGCTCGATTCCGCGACGGCGTCGATCTTCAGATCGAGCGTCGTGACGCGCGCGAGAACGTCGAGCTTGCCGCCTGCCGTCAGCGTCGAGGCGCCGATATCGGTCTTGGTCGCGCCGCCATAGGTGAGATTTCCGGTGACGCGCGTATCGGCGCCGAGACCGCCGGCGGACGCATGCGGCGCGGATTTGGCCGTGCTGGACGTGCGCGATTCCACCGAGAGATCGCCGCCCGCGGAGAGCTGCGCGCCGCCGCCGATCGTCGTCGTCGTCGCATCGGAAGCTTTCACCGTCGAGGTCGCGCCGATGATGGAGACCACCGCGCCCGCGCCGCCGTCGCCATCGGCCTTCGCATTATTGGTGGTGTCGGCGAGCACTGTCAGGCCCGTTCCCGCCGCTATATGCGCGCCGGTTCCGACGCGCAGGCTGTTGGCGTTCTTTAGCGTGCTCGTGCTTCCGCCCTCGATGACGGTGACGCCGCCGTAATTGCCGGCGTCGCCGGTCGCGAAGGAGGTCGTTCTCGTCACCGACTGCACCGAGGCCGATTGTGTCGCGGCGATATCGGCGCCGTCGTCGATGGTCGTCGTCGTCGTCGGATCGATCTCGAGCTCTATGTCGAGCCCTTGTCCGCTCGCCAGTCCGCCGCCGGCGGCATAGCCGAGCAGCTTCACGGACGTCGTCTGCGTTGCTTTGACATCCGTCGTGCGGCTGCGGATGATTGCGCGCTTGCCGACGCCGACCGCCATGACGGGCGCGAATTTCGCCTGCGCGATCACGGCGCCGACCGCAATGCCGCCTATGGCGCCGCCGTCGATCTCCAGATTATTCGCCGTCGTCGTGCTGGTTCCGTGAACATCCACCTCGCCGCCGGCGTAGACCGCCGCATCATCGCCGATGCGCGCGGCGACCGCGCCATTGACCGTGACGAGCGTGACGCCCGCGGCCGCGCCGACAATGCCGCCGCCAATGGCGATGCCCATGGGCTGATTGGCGTCGAAGGGATTGACGGTGACCGTGCGCTGCGCGTCGATCTTCACATCGCCGGCGATCTGCGCCGCAGCGGAGCCGATCTGCGTGAACTTGCCGACGATCGCCTGCGATGTCCCAGCTATGGTGAGCTTGCTCACCGCCGCGCCGAGTCCGGCGACGCCGGACACCGACCAGGCGCCGTCGGCGAGAAAATGATTCACATTGGCGACGGATTTGACGCTGACGTCGTGGAAGCCCGTTACGATCGTCGCATCCGAGACCGCGGAGGCCTCGATCGTCGAGGAATCGTCATGCGAGGCGCCGGGCGTCGCGCCGAGCATAGCGCGCGCGGAGCTGGTGTCGTCGATGAGCGACACTGCGCCGCCGAGCGACACGAAGCCGCTGATGGCACCGGCAAAGCCGAGCACATGCGCGTTGGAGTCGAGATTGGCGGAGACGGTGAGCTCGCCGGCGCCGGGGTTCAGCCCAGTGATCGTCGTCTGCGGCGCGACGAAGGCCGTCGAATCCGCGTCTATGCTCACAATGGCGAGACCGACGCCGAGCGCCGCCGCGCCGCCCGCGACGCCGCCGGCGCGCGCCGTGAGATCGAGCGCCTCGCGCGAGATCACGTCGAGATTGCCGGTCGCTATGTCCGCATATTGCAATATGCCGGCGGTCGTGCCGCTGGCGACGCCGCTCGTCGCCTTGGTCGCCGAATTCACACGGCCGGCGGGCGTGTTCGCCGACGAGGCGCTCCGCGCCATATTGGCGATCTGCGCATTGCCCGCGGCGAGACGATGCTGCGCGCCCGTGGCGCCGGCCGCGTCTATGTCGATCGCATGGCCCGCCTGCGCGTCCTCGTGAGAGGCGGCGAGCTTCACCAGCTGCGGATGCGCGCTGTCGACGATGACGAAATAGACCTCGCCGTCCTTCAGCCCTTTGATCGCCTTGCCGCCGCCCGCGTCATAGACGACGGCGTCGCCGGTCTTCAGCCCGCGATCGGCGCTAAGATCGATCGTCTCGGCGGCGCCGTTCACCTTCTGCGCCGGATCGAACGCAGGCGACGAGGCGTCGCTCGTCTGCATGCGGCTAGACAATGTGCCGACCGTGCTCTCGACGAAAGTCAGCACGGTGGATTTGTCGCTGCTGAGGGCCGAGGAGGAACCGTCCGAGGTCGAATAGCTATCTGTGAAATTGCCGCCGATCGAATAGACGATGATGCCGCCGCCGAGGCCGACGAGCCCGGCGCCGGCGCTGATGGCGTTGGCGTTCACGGTCCAGCGCGACAGCGCGAACACATCCGTGTCGCCCTTTGCCCGCACGCTCGCCGCGCCGATCAGCGCCTGCGTGTCATTGCGCAGCACGCCGACATCCACGGAGGCGCCGACGCCGGCGCCGAGGCTCGCGCCGAGCCCGCCCGCGAAAGTGAGCAGATCGAGCTTGTTGGTGGCGGCGACGATGACGCTCTGCGAAGCGGCGGCGGTGGCCGCCGTGTTCTGATTGATCTGCGCGCCGTCGCCGATCGTCGCCAGAGTGTCGGAGTCGACGAGCTCGACCGTCACCGCGCCCGCTATGCCGGCATAGGCGCCGGCGCCGAGGCTCGCGCCGACCGACACGATTTTTTCTGACGTCGCCGCGAGGACGGCGACGCCGCGCGCGGTCTTCTGCGCGAAGCCGCCATTATTGGAATAGGTTCCGTCCGGCGCGTCGGAGATGAATGCGGCGCTATTGGCGTAGGCGTCGACGATCGCATGATCGCCTATGGTCGCCAGTGTCGTCTTCTTTATCGAGGTGACGTCGACGGCGCCTGCGCCGCCGCCCGAGCCTATGCCGACGCCCACGGCGCCGCCGATCGCATAAGTCGTCGTGTCATCCTTGGCGGCGACCAGAACGTCGCCCACCGCCGAGACGCGCACGCGGCCGGAGATGGAGGCGATCGTCGATGTGTCGATGACGACCACTGCGGCCGAGCCGGCCAAGGCGACCTCTCCCGAAGCGGCGACGCCAGCAGCGATGCTGAGCACATCCGTCACCGCATGGGAGACGACGGCGACATCGCCCGCGGCGTTGACGATCGTGTCATAAGCATTGCCGGTAGTCGCGCCCTGCACGAAGGCTTCCGTCGCGCCTTTCAGCACCGGCGCGGCGAAGGCCGGCGCCACGGAGACGCCTCCCGAGCCCGCGAGGCCGCCGCCGATCGCGAGGCCATTATAGGCGCGGCCCGCCGCGACCAGCACATTTTGCCCCGCGCCCGCGCCCGCATCCTCATCCGCATTGATGCGCGCGCCCTGGTCGATATGGGCGAGCGTGTCGATCTGATGCACGCTCACCGAGCCGGCGAGCGCGCCCGATCCTTCGCCGGCGATGGCGACGCCGACGCCGGCGCTGGTCAGATCATTGACGCTGACCGCGACGATGATCACGCCCGATTGCGTGGCGACGAGCGGCTTGCGGTCACGATTATTCGCCAGCGTCGGATCGTTGAAATTCTTATTGCTGATCGACGGAACGCCGGTGCTGTTCAGCGTCTGCACGACATGGCGCGCAGTCGCGGCGACGCCCGTGCCGACGAGATCGATTCTATGGCCGTTCAGCGCGTCGGCCTTATTCGCCGCCAGCGCGAAATGATTGTCGTCGATGCGGATGACGTAATAATGCCCGCCGGTCTGCAGACCGCCGAGCGGCAGCGACTGCCCAGTGTAGATGATTTCCTGGCCCGTGCTGAAGCCATGCCCGGCGACATTCATCGCATCGGCGCCGTAATCGACGGCGGAGGTGGCGAAATCCTTGGAGACGCCCTGCTGCTGCGCATTGGCGGTCGCCGGCGGAGCGCCGAACTCGCCCGTATCGGCGACGATTCCGCTCTTGCCGGATTTCGCCAGCGCCGTCACCGAAGCGCCCGCGGCGATATAGGCCTCGGTCGTCTTCTTCACATAGCCGACGCCCGCGGCGATTCCGCCGGCGCCCGTGCCCGCGGCGGCGATATTGCCGGAGACTTGATCGAGCGTCGTATCATCCTCGGCGGAAACCAGAACATTGCCGTCCGAGCGCACGACGGCGCCCGCGTCTATATGCGCCTTGGCGGCGAGATCGAGAACGGAGACGCCCGTGGTCAGCCCGCCCGCGCCCGTGCTGGCGCCGGCGACAGCCGCCGAAACCGAGGTGATCGTCATATCGCCCTGGGCATTGACGATCACATTGTCGCCGCCCTTGGCCGTCGCGCCCGCGCCGACATAGGCCTCGAGGCGGCGCTTCACATAGCCGGCGTCCGCGCCCGCGCCAATGCCGACCTCGCTGCCGGCGATGGCGCCGGCGACTCCGACCAATGACAAATGTCCATGCGAGACGATATCGACATCGTGATCCGAATGCAGGCCCGCGCCCGCCGCCGGCGTCACGCTCGGCGCATCCTCGAAGGCGAGGGCGCTCACATCGATATAGGTGAGGGTGAGCGCTCCAGCGCCGGCGCCATCACCCGCGAAGGCGCCGCCGACGCCGATGATGACGACGGATTCTCCAGCGTTCGCTTCGATCGAGAGGCCGCGTCGCGACTGGCCGCCGACATCGGTGAAAGCCGCGCCGGCGCCGCCCGCCGAAAGTGTCGCGGCGCCGTCGACATAGGCTTTGGTCGTGTCGAGAATGGTGACATTGGTCGCCGCGAGGCCGACGCCCACATCGCCGCCGGCCGCGAGCCCGCCCGCTATGGCGACGATATTGGCCGTGTCATCGGCGATCACGCGCAGATTATTGCGTGAAGAGAGATTGGACGTCGCGCCGACGACCGCCGCCGTCACCCTATTGTCGATTACGTTGATCGAAAGCGAGCCGGCGAAGGAAACATTGTCGCCGCCGGCGCCGCCGAGCGTGAGCGAATGGATCGCGGCCGTCTCCTCGGCGCGAATAATGGCGTCGCCATTCGAGTCGATGGTCGAGCCGTCGACCTTCGCCGTCACCTGATTGGCGATGTAATTGGCGCTGATCGCCGCGCCGACGGCGCTTCCAGAGCTGGAAATGGCGACGCCGCCGGTCAGCGCATTGATCGTCGACTCGTCGCTCGCGCGCACGCTCACCGAGCCGCCAGACCCGGCCGTCGTGCGCAGCGTGGAGCTGTTGGAGACGATCGCCTCGATGGTGTTGTAGACGCCATTGACCGAAAGGCTCGCGCCGACCGACGCGCCATTGCCTTTCGAGCCGCCCACGGCCGCGGCCGCGATCTTGCCGGCGATGGAAATCGGCCCGTCCTGCGTCGAATGCGCCGTCAGGCTGATGCCGCCCGCTCCCGCGGTGATGCTGGCGTTGTCGACCGTGGCGCGCACTTGCAGCGCGACCTGATTCCAGCCGAGGCCGACGCCATAGGCCTGCCCCTGCGCTCCGACGCCGAGCGCGCCGGCGACCGCATAGATGACCGAATTGTCCTTGGCTTCGAGCGAGACGCCCGAGGCGATCACATCGGCGTTCTGGATCGTCGCGAGAATCGGCGCGGAATTGTCGCGGCCGAATATCTTCTCATCGGTCGAAACGATATTTATGCCGAGCGTGAAAGCCACGGCCTTGCTGTCCACGCCGCCGCCGGTCGCAATGCCCAGCGACACGGCGAAAGCCCATAATGTCTGCTCGTCGATCGCGAGGATCGACAGATCGCCGCCGAGCGTCAGCGCGCTCCGACGCTTCTCGCCGAGCACACCGGCGATCGTGTTGGCGCTGAGCTGATTGAAGCCGAGCGAGGCGCCGACGCCCTTGGCTCCTGCCGTATAGCTGGCGCCGCCGCCGATGGCGATGAGCTGCGCCTCGTCCCGCGCGGTGAGCGCCGCATCGCCATTGGCGCTGAGCTTTGCGCCGTCGATCGTCGCCTTTGTGGTGTCGACGATGCGATTGACCGAGACCGAGCCGGCGAAAGCGTCGCCCTGCTCATTGGTGTTGGCCGAGACCGCCGCCGAGAAGCTGGCCAGCGTGCCGCCGCGCGTCGCCTTCAGCGAGATTTCATCGCGCGTCGAGAGCGCCGCCGCATGGCTCGCGATGACGAGCCCATTGGCGTCCGGCGAGCCGGAGACGGCGAGCCGATCGGCGATGAAGGCTTCCGTATCCGCCGTGAGCTGATTGAGCGCGAAGGCGCCGCCGATCGTCGTTCCGCCGCCGAGGCCAGTGCCGGCGTTGACCGAAACCGCGACGCCGCCGATGATGGCGACGATGGTCTGCGTATTATCTGCGGTGAGCGACAAAGTTCCGACCGACATGGCGCCGCGCGCATTGATGTAGGCGAGATCGGTGTCGCGAATGAAATTGATCCCGGCGCTGCCGGCGACGCCATAGCCGCTCTTGGGCTTGGGCGCTTCCTCGAACAGCGCGGGAAGCGAAATGCCGTCGAGCGGATCATTCGCCGAGGCGCCGAGATTTTGCGGCGCGCCCTGCGGGCCGGTCAGCACTGTCGCCGTTCCGACGACTCCGACGACGACGCCCTTCGTTGTGGCCGACAGAGCGGCGTCGCCGACATTCATCGACACGGCGCCGGCCGGCGTCGCATTCGAATCGCCGCCATTGCTCGGATCGGCGCCGATGAAACTATAGACTTTACGCTCGACATCATTGACGAGCGCCGACATGCCGAGCCCGTTGGAGCCCTTGCCGGCGACGATGATCGAGCCGGCGATCTCCACCTCGGTTCCGCCGGTCGTCGCTTCTATATCCACGGCGCCGCCGCCGGTGACTGTCGGTCCGAAGCTCGCCGTCGCGACGAGCCCGGCCTCTATGTCGCTGCGCTGGCGCAAAGCGAGGCCACTGCCGGCGAAAGCGAATTGGCCGCCGTCATCGGTCTTGCCGCCCGATTGCGCTATGGCGAGGCGGAAAATATCTTCGGTCGCATGAATGGTCAGCGCGCCGCTCGCGCCAATGCCGACCTTGGCGTCGCCTTCGATGCGCGCATAGACGGTGTTCTCTATGTCGTCGACAAGAATGGAGCCGCCGATCGCCTTGGAGCCCGAGCGGCCGAAGACATCGACCACATCGCCGCCGCGCAGCAGCTCGCCGGCTTTCTTATTCTCATATTTCGCCTTGCCGAACGGACTCTCGCTCAGCGACCATTTGCCGATGCCCGCCATTTCGGCGAATTGCATCATCACATCGGCCGTGACAGTGACCGATTGCGTCGCGGATGGATTGAATGTCGCGGAGGGCGGCGCCTGATTGATGCGGGCGCCCGACTGAATGACCGCCGTGCTGTGATCGATATAGGCGTTGACGGCGATGGAGCCGGAGACGGAGGTCGCCTGCGTGTCCTGGGCCTTGGCGCGCGCCATCACCCAAGTGTTCATGAATTTCGAGCTGACGCCGAACGTGCCGTCCAGAAGATCGGTCAATCCGCTGACGCCGCGCGTGACGATGTCTTGCGGAATGCCGAGAACGAGATCGAGCGGATTGATGAGGAATGGATAGGAGAGCGAGGATGCGACCTTCACCGTCTCGCCGGCGTCGATGATCGTGTTCCCAGCGATGATCGCATTGGCGTCGTTGAGATAGACGCCGACCGCGAAGGAGAGATCGACCGCTGCGGCGGTCGTCGATTTCGTCTTCGATTTCGAGACGTCCGATTGCGAGATGAGCTGCGTGCGCTGTGTGCTGGTCGCCAGCGCTTCGACATTGTGATCGGTCTGCAGCGTCGTCGGCTTGACGGCGGTCGCATTCTTGCCGATCGTCGCCTCGACATCATTGATGACGACATTGACGGCGATGGCGCCGCCGGCGCTCAGCCCGTCATTGGTAATGTCCTTGGTGACGTCTTTGCCCGTGCTCGGATCAGTGACCGTCTTCTTGCCGCTCGTCGCAGACGCCTGGCCGAAAATCGTCGCGAGCGCGATGTCGGGCTTGGACAAGATGTCCTTATATTTCGTCGGATTGAACTTTCCGCCGACTTCCGGCTTGGCCTTGCCGCGCGTCTGCGAGTCGAGAATCGCCTGAACGCCTATGCCGATCGTGTTCGTGCCCGCCGCCAGAGCGTGATCGGCGCCCTTGCCGTCGCTGGTCAGATCGATCGGCTTGACCGCGGAAACCTCGCTCGCGTCCTCGACGAGACGGATGTGATTGTCGTCGACCTTGACGACATAATATTGCTCGCCCGCGGTGAGACCCCGGATCTCGCGGTCGCCGGCGGTGAGGTCATGCACATTGCCTTGCGACGCTCGATAGACGCGATCATCGGCGATGACATGCATGGACGCTGCGCCCGGATCGGCCAGCGTGACCAGCGCGCCGGTGGTGGCGTCGCGCAGCTCGAAGGAATCGGCGTCGACGACGACGAGCTTATACTGATGACCGCTCTGCAATCCGCCGACGGCATGGGCGCCGAGCGCCTCCAGCGAGGCGTAGTCGACGAGCAGCGGATCGGCCGCAGTCGCGACGAATCCATGGTTCTGCAGGTAGATCCGATTTGTCGTCGTGTCGATGCGCGCCAGCGCGGCGCTCGCCGTCGTTTGCGTCGCGGCATTGACAAAGCTGTGCGCGCCGAGCGCGGCGCCTTGCGCCAGGGAGACGAGGACGCCGTTCGTATCCTTCAGCTGGAACAGATCGTCGCTGACCTTCTGCACCGTATAGACGGCACCGCTCGTCAGTCCGCCGATCGGCGTGCTTCCGCCTGCGTCATAGGCAACCTGATCGCCGCTCGAGAAGCCGTGTCCGGCGATATGAATCGTCTTCGCCGTGGCGTCGATCGCATCGAGCTCGAAGGCGCGCGACAGCGTCGTCGATTTGGTCGCGTCGACGGCATAGATGACGGCGTCGCCGCTCTTGAAGCCGTGATTGGCGACGGCGATCGTGTCCAGCGAGCCATCGACAGCCGTGCTCGGGTCGAAGCTCTTCACGGCGCCGATATAGGCGAGCGCATGTGTGGCCGCGGAGCCGGGATCGGTCAGCGTGATCCGGGCGTTCGTCTGCGCGTCGCGCAATTCGAACGTATCGGCGTCGGTGGCGACCAGCTTATATTGATGCGCCGCCTGCACGCCGCCGAGCGTCACATCATCTTCAGAGAGCGAATCATAGGTCACGTCGACCGGCGTTCCGATCGCGAAGCCGTGATTTTTGACGTGAATGCGGCCATTGGCGTCCACGCTGGCGAGCGTGACCTCGGCCTTCTTATTGTCCGAAGCGCGCGTGAAGCTCTGCGTTCCGAGCGCCGAGCCCTGGGCGATCTGAATGACATTGCCGGAACCGTCCTTCAGACGGAAGCTCGCATCATCGACCCTGTCGACCGTATAGACGGACTTATCGGCGAGGCCCGTGATCGCCGTGGCGCCGCCGGCGTCATAGGAGAGCTGATCGCCCGTCTCGAAGCCGTGCGCGGCGATATGAATCGCATCCGCGCTCGCATCGATCGCGTCTATGTCGAACAGCTTGGCTTTGACGGCGTTCAGCGTCTGCGTCGCGGTGGGATCGACGCCCGTCGGGTCGAGATCGATCGAGGGCTCCTTGGAGAGCTGGATATGGTCCTGATCGACGACGATGACGTAATAGGTCTTGCCCTTCTCGAGTCCGCCGACCGCATCGCTCTGCTGGCCCTGCACCGCGAGAACGGTGGAGCCGGCGACGGAAGTATTGACGAGATAGGGCGTGTAGACCACGGCCTGCCCATTGGTGAAGCCGTGGTTGGGCAGGGTGATCGTGTCTGTGGTCGGATCGACGCCGCCGACCGGATCGAAGGTCTTCGTGTCTTCGCTTTCGCTCGCGGCCGTGCCCGCCGCCTCGATCGTTCCGTCGAGCGAGGCTTTCACCGTGCCGAACTCGAAGGCGAGCGCCACGCCGACGCCGGCGCGGCCGTCGATGGCGCTGATCGTGCTGGCGTCCGGCGTCGTCTTGGTCGCGCCATTGGCGATGACGTTGACATTGCCGCTATGCGAGGTGATCGCCGCATCGACGCCCACGGTCGCCAACGCCGTCAGATCCGTATGCGCTATGGCGATGGCGATGGACGAGGCGTTCGGATCGACCGTGCTGACGATATTGGAGGAGGCGCGCGCGACCGTTTTGGTCGCGGTCGAGCCCTTGGCCGTGATGGTGACGCTGCCACTGGCGTCGATGGAGGTGGAGCCGCCGATATTGGCCTCGACGTCGCTCTGCGCGAGGCCATAGCCGCCGGCGAATTCGAGGCCCGTATATTTCGCGAGGCCGCCGCTGCCGAGCGCCGAAGCGATCGCGAACACTTGCGTGTCGACCTTTGTTTCCGCCTTTATGTCGACAGTTCCCTCGGCGACAATTGTCGCATCGTCGACATTGATCTTGGCGTCGGCGCCGCGCAGGATGACAGAAAGATCGATGCCTGTCGCGGCGCTCAGCACGACGCCCGGTATCTGCCCCAAAAGACTCGTCAGCGTGCCCGTGAAGCCGGCGGCCGACGCCGGCGCGTCGCTGTTGAGATTTACGTCCTTTGCGGTGGCGTTCACCTTGATCGAGCCGCCGCGCAGAGTCGCGCCTCGAATATCGATGGCGGCGTCCTTCGCCGTGAAATCGCCCGGCCAGCTGACGAGACGCGTCGCGACATCGGAGGTCGCGAGCGAAATCTTGCCGGCTTTGCGTCCATGCGCCGTATCGGCCGCCGCGAGCAATTGCGCATTGGGCCCGAGCGCGATGCGGGCGCCGCCCGCGAGGCTCGTCGTGCCGTCGGCATTGGTCTTCTGATGCCCGAACAGGATTTCGCCGGCGTTGCCGCCGGCGAGCTCCGTCGAGACGATCGCCGAACTGGCGACATTACGCAGCGTCATCGTCACCGAGCCGCCGCCGCTCGGCGCGAAGGTGAGGACGTCGCCGACATTATAGCCGGTTCCGGCGGCGCTGAGCCGCGCTGTCGCGGCGCCGTCCGCGTCGACGACGATGGTGGCCTCGGCGCCCGCTCCGGCGCCGCCCGTCGCGGCCACATGAGTATAGGTCTGACCGGCGGTCCAGACCCCGCTGGAGCCGGTCTGATCGGCGACCGTGCCGACATAGATCGTATCGGCCTGCAACGTCAGCGCGCCGCCATGCAGCGAAATATCGCCCGAGACGCTGACGACGCTCTTATGCGTCAGATGATTGTCTCCGGGCAGCAGGCCGCCCTCGTCGAACGGATCATAGCCCGAGAGCAGCGTATTCACCGACAGCGCCGCATGAAACGCGCTGTCGAGCGAGGCGATGTCGACGCTGTCCGACCCCGAGCCGCCGATCACGCTGAGCGAATGCGTCGGGGCGTTGAAGGTCTGGCTCTCGAATTTGCCATTGAGGCTTTCGAGCGTCATGACGCCGTCGGTCGCCGTCCCCGTGTCTTTCAGCCGCGCCTGCACGCCGCTCGAGCCGCCCGCCAGCGATCCGAGATCGAAAGAGAGATCCGTCACCTGGCCGCTGATCGTGACCGGCTCGAGGCCGCGATAGGTCACGAGCGCGCCGTCATAGGCGATCGTCCCGCTATCCGGTCCTGTCGCGGTCGACACGAGGCTCTGCGCCACGCCGACGTCGAGCGCCAGAGTGTCGAAACCGCCCGCTCCGCCATCCACCGCGCCGACGAGAGCGCCGCTGACGGAGAAGGCGAAGGTGTCGTTATTGTCGGCGGCGCCCGTGAGATTTGCGAAACCGCTGAAGACGAATGCGCCGACCGAGCCCGCGCCCGCGCCATCGATCCGCCAATCCGTGTCCGTCACGGCGCCGATCAGCGTGTCCCCGCCGCCGCCGATGAGATTTTGGACGCCGTCGAAGCTCACATTCGCCGCGCCGGCGACGGCGCCGGAGCCATCGGCGTGAAGCGTCCAGCTCGCCGGATCGCCGGAAGCCAGCGCCAACGTGTCGGCGCCTTCGCCGCCCAGGAAGGTGAAATGCGGCGCGTCATGACCGGCGAAGGACTGGGCGTCGATCGTCACCTTGTCCGCGCCGAGGCCGCCGACGATCGTGACCTGATCGAGGCCGAGAAGATCGGCGCGGGCGAGGATGACGGAATTGCCTCGATCCACGACCTCGACTCGAGGGCCGGCCGGCGAGGCGGGGGCCGAGGACGATTGCGACGCGCCCGCCTGCGGAGCGCTTCCCGGATCGACCAGCTGAACGACGACGTCATGGGCCTGCTGCTGCGGAGCCGCCGCCGCCAGGTTCACGGCGAGGACGTCGGCGTTCAGCAGAACGCGCGGCTCGAGCGTGTCGAAGATGATTTTCGCGCGCCGGGTCGGCGGCGGGGGAACGAGAGCGGTCGAGCTCTCGAGCTGCGATTTTCGACTGGCTGGAGCTC
This sequence comes from Methylosinus sp. C49, assembly GCF_009936375.1. Classification (GTDB taxonomy): domain Bacteria; phylum Pseudomonadota; class Alphaproteobacteria; order Rhizobiales; family Beijerinckiaceae; genus Methylosinus. The sequence continues at coordinate 207,202 of NZ_AP022333.1, forward strand.
GCGGCCGAAGCAGCCGCAGGAACATACGCCGCCCGCGATTTTGAAATGACTCCGCCATAGACATCAGTCGACCCCGCATGAAAACGGGAATAGCTTAGCTTCGCTTTGCGTCAGTCATATTGCAGGTTTTTGACGGCGGAGGACGACCTCCCGCACGCGCCCCGGCTTCGGACGAGGATGCGCGCGACGGCCGGGTTTACCGCTCTGTGTGTGGATGATAGAAGAGCTCATGCTTCGTTTCCTCCGCGCGCTCGTCCCTATGCTCGCATTGGCTTCGCTGCTCCTCGGAGCCGCGCCTATGACGCGCGCGGGTCACGGATGCGAGGGCATGAGCGCCGCGGCCATGGCGGACTGCCACAAGGCGGTGGGGGATCGCGGCTCGGTCGCCGCGGATGATTGCGCGGCCGTCTCCTGCGCCCAGATTTCGCCCGTCGCCGCGCCGAACGAATCCTTCTTCCTCATCCCCGCCGTCACGGCGAAGGGCAGGGCGCCCGCGGCGAGCGATGCGGACCCCGCCTCGCTTACCGGCGCTCCAGAGCTTCGACCTCCGATCGCCTGAAGCCGCAATCGCCGGCTCCGCCGCTCTCGCGACGGAACGGCCATGTCGCTTCAACGCCATCCGCCGCAGCAGCGGCCGGAGATCGAGATCATGCCTCCTTACGCGCCTATTTTCGGCGCGCTCGCGCTCGCCGCGAGCGTGACCGCATCCGTGCTTCACGCCTCCCATTCCGACGCAGCTCATAGCGACGCCGCCGCGTCCGAACATTCGACGCGCGCCGCCGCGCTCGACGATCCCATTTTGTTCTATCGCGATCCGATGGGCGGGACAGATATCTCGCGCCAGCCGCGCAAGGACGAGATGGGAATGGATTTCCTCCCCGTGCGCCGCTCGCAGCTCGCGCCTTTCGTCGCGAAGCTCCCCGATCCGCCGGCTGCCGCGAGCGAGGAGCCGCTCTTCTACCGCGATCCCATGGGCGGCGACGCGATTTCCGCCGCGCCGCGCAAGGACGGAATGGGAATGGACTTTCTCCCGGTCCGTCCCGCCGATCTGCGCGCCATACTGACGAAGCTCTCCGCCGCGCCGCGCGGGAAACGCATCCTCTACTACCGCAATCCGATGGGGCTGCCGGATGTGTCGGCGGTTCCGAAAAAGGATTCGATGGGCATGGATTACACGCCCGTCTATGAGGGCGAGGATGTCGAGGCCGATGGCGCGCTGCGCATCGCGCCGGGAAAAATCCAGCGCGCGGGCGTGCGCTCGGAGCTGGTGCGCCGCCGGCCGATCGTCGCCGAGATTCGTGCGCCCGGCGCCGTGCAGGTCGACGAGCGCCGCGTCGCCGTCGTGGCGACGCGTTCGGAAGCCTTCATCGAGAAAGTCTTCGAGGCGACGACGGGCGCGCGCGTCGCCAAGGGCCAGCCATTGGCGCGGCTCTATTCGCCGGCCATTGCGGCGGCGGCGGCCGATTATCTCGCCTTTTCCGGCGCGCGCAGCAGCGGCGATCCCAGCCTGCTCGAAGGCGTGCGCCGCAAGCTCGAGACGCTGAACGCGCCGGCGGAATTCATCGCCGAGATCGCGAGGAGCCGGCGCGTGCCGGCGAGCGTCGCCTGGCCCGCGCCGCGCGACGGACTCATTCTCGAGCGCAACGCTGTCGAAGGAATGAAGGCCGAGGCCGGCCAGGTGCTGTTCCGCATCGCGGATCTCTCTGTCGTCTGGGCGCTGGTGGATGTCTCCGAGCATGATTATGCGCGGCTACGCCTCGGCCAGCCGGTCGAGATCAGGGCGCGCGGCCTTCCCGATCGCATCTTCACCGGGCATGTCACGGCCATTTATCCGCAGATCAATCGCGAGACGCGCACGGCGCGCGTGCGCATAGAGCTGCCCAATCCCGATCTGACCTTGCGGCCCGACATGTATGTGGAGGCGCAGATCGGCTCCGGCGATCAAAACGCCGTCGTCGCCGCGCCGGAAAGCGCGGTGATCGAGACCGGCAAGCGCGCGCTCGTTCTGCTCGACAAGGGCGATGGCCGTTTCGAGCCGCGCGAGGTGACGCTCGGCCGTCACGGCGAGGGCTTTGTCGAGGTGAGGAGCGGGCTCGACGAGAGCGACCGCGTGGTGACGGCGGCCAATTTTCTCATCGACTCCGAAAGCAATTTGCGCGCGGCGCTGCAGACTCTCGCCGGCGTGGAGACGGCGCGATGATCGGCCGGCTGATCGCCTGGTCGGCGCGCAATCTCGTTCTCGTGTTCATCGGCGCCGCTTTCGCCGCGGCGGCGGGACTCTATGCGCTGCGCACATTGCCGCTCGACGCGCTTCCCGATCTCTCCGACGTGCAGGCGATCATCTACACGGAATATCCGGGGCAGGCGCCGCAAGTGGTGGAGGATCAGGTCACTTATCCGCTGACCAGCGCCATGCTGACCGTGCCGCGCTCGAAAGTGGTGCGCGGCTTCTCCTTCTTCGGCGTCTCTTTCGTCTATGTGATCTTCGAGGATGGCGTCGATCTCTATTGGGCGCGCTCGCGCGTGCTGGAATATTTGAGCGCCGCCGGCAAGAAGCTGCCGCAAGGCGTGACGCCGACGCTCGGGCCGGACGCGAGCGGCGTCGGCTGGGTCTATCAATATGCGCTCATCGCCAAGGAGATGACGCTCGCCGAGCTGCGCTCGCTGCAGGATTGGACGCTGCGCTACGGCCTCTCCAAGGCGGAGGGCGTCGCCGAAATCGCCAGCGTCGGCGGTTTCGTCAAGCAATATAATGTGGTCGTCGATCCCAACCGGCTGCGCGCGCTGGGCGTCTCGCTGAAACAGCTGCGCGAGGCGATCCGCGCCAGCAACACGGATGTCGGCGGACGCACGGTCGAGCTCTCGGAATTCGAGTTCATCGTGCGCGGACGCGGCTATTTGAAGAGCGCCGCGGATATAGAGCATATCGGCCTGCGCGCGGAGAATGGCACGCCTCTACTGCTGCGCGATGTCGCCCGCGTCGAGCTGGGGCCGGACGAGCGCCGCGGCGTAACCGAGCTCGACGGCGAGGGCGAGGTCGCCAGCGGCATCGCGCTGCAGCGTTACGGCGCCAATGCGCTGAGCGTGGTCGAGAATGTGAAGGCGGCGCTCGCGCGGCTCATGCCTGGCCTCCCCAAGGGCGTCGAGATCGCGACCGTCTATGATCGCTCGCCGCTCATTCATGCGGCGATCGAGACATTGCGCAAGGCGCTCGTCGAGGAGAGCCTCATCGTCGCGATCGTCTGCGCCGCCTTTCTGATGCATATGCGCAGCGCGATCGTCGCGATTCTCATGCTGCCGATCGGCGTGCTCATCGCCTTTGCGGCGATGAAGGCGATCGGCGTCGGCTCCAACATCATGAGTCTCGGCGGCGTCGCCATCGCCATAGGCGCGATGGTCGATGCGGCGATCGTCATGATCGAGAATGCCCATAAGCATTTGGAGCGCGCGTCGCCGCAAAAGCCGCGCCTCGACATATTGATCGAGGCGGCGAGCGAGGTAGGCCCGGCGCTCTTCGTCAGCCTGCTCGTCATCACCGTGTCCTTCCTGCCGATCTTCACGCTGGAGGCGCAAGAGGGACGGCTGTTCGCGCCGCTCGCCTATACCAAGACCTTCGCCATGGCCGCTGCGGCGTTGCTCTCAGTGACGTTGGTTCCGGCGCTGATGGTCGTCTTCGTGCGCGGGAAGATCACGCCGGAAGCGAAGAATCCGATCAATCGCGCCTTGATCTTTCTCTATCGTCCGATCATCGCGCGCGTCCTGAGAGCGAAGACGGCGACGATCCTTCTCGCCATCGTCGCGATCCTCGTGACGATCGTCCCAGCGGGCCGGCTCGGCGGCGAATTCATGCCGACGCTGGACGAGGGCGCCTTGCTCTACATGCCGACGACGCTGCCCGGCCTCTCCGTCACCAAGGCCGCCGAATTGCTGCAGACGCAGAATCGCATCATCAAGAGCTTTCCCGAGGTCGCATCCGTCTATGGCAAGGCGGGCCGCGCGGCGACGGCGACCGATCCGGCGCCGCTCGAAATGTTCGAGACCATCATCGCGCTGAAGCCGAAGGAGCAATGGCGCGCGGGACTGACGACGTGTAAGCTCATCTCCGAGCTCGACGCCGCGCTGCAGTTTCCCGGCGTCTCCAACGCCTGGACCATGCCGATCAAGGCGCGCGTCGACATGCTGGCGACGGGCATACGCACGCCGATCGGCGTGAAAATCTTCGGCCGCGATCTCGCGCAGATGGAAGGTGTCGCGCGTCAGGTGGAGGCCGCGCTGAAGCGCGTGCCAGGCACGGCGAGCGCCTATGCCGAGCGCGTCAATGGCGGCTATTTTCTCGATATCGTCCCCGATCATCCGGCGCTCGCGCGCTATAATCTGATGATCGGCGATGTGCAGGAGGTGATCGCCACCGCGCTCGGCGGCGAGACGGTGACGACGACAGTGGAAGGGCGCGAGCGCTATGGCGTCAATATTCGCTATCCGCGCGAGTTCCGCTCCGATCCGCAGACGATCGGCAGAGAAGTGCTCGTGCCGCTGCCGCGCGGCGGCGCCGCGCCGCTGGAGGAGGTGGCCACGATCGAGCTGACGCGCGGACCAACGTCGATCCGCACAGAGAACGGCCAGCTCGCCGTCTATGTCTTCGTCGATGTGCGTGATCGCGATGTCGCCTCCTATGTCGCCGAGGCGCAGCAGACCGTCGCACGAACGATCGCTCTGCCCGCCGGCTCCTATCTCACCTGGAGCGGGCAGTTCGAATATATGCAGCGCGCCGAGGCGCGGATGCGGATCGTCGTGCCGCTGACGCTCGCGATCATCTTTCTGCTGCTCTATCTCAACTTTCGCCGCTTGACCGATACGTTGATCGTGATGGCGTCGCTGCCTTTCGCGCTCGTCGGCGGCGTATGGGCGATGTGGCTCATGCGCTTCGACATGTCGGTCGCCGCAGCGGTCGGCTTCATCGCGCTCGCCGGCGTCGCGGCCGAGACCGGCGTCGTCATGCTGATCTATCTCGATCAGGCGCTACGTGAGATCGCCGCCGCGCGCGCCGCGCAGGGCTGCGCGCTCACGCGCGCCGATCTTCATGAGGCCATCATGCTCGGCGCGGTGGAGCGCGTGCGTCCGAAGATGATGACGGTGACGGCCATCATCGCCGGCCTGCTGCCGATCCTCTGGAGCTCCGGCGCCGGCTCGGAGGTCATGCAGCGCATAGCGGCGCCGATGATCGGCGGCATGATCTCCTCGACGGCGCTGACGCTCATCGTCATTCCCGCGATCTATGCGCTCGTCATGGGCGCTCGTCTGCCGCACGCGACGATCGCTCATGCGCGCGTGATAGCCGGCTTGGATAAGTGAACGCCCGAATGGCGGCACTCTAGAAGCGAAGATAAATGGAGTCTCATCATCCGACTCGTGTCGCGAGCGATTCGCGGGGAGGGCTCGAATGACGGCGATCATCGGCGCATCGAGCGATCATTGCCTTGTCGCGCCGCCGACATTCGTATCGGCGAATGAGGCGGCGCATCTCGAATTGCGAAGCGATGACAGTGGAAATTGATAAAAGCCGCTCCCTTTCATCGAGCGACAACTGGGTTTTCCATCCGCCCCTCATGGATCGCCTCGTCATCATCGACGCGACCGCGACGCTGGTGCTGGATCTGCTGAAGGCCGGCGTGCCGCAAGAGGAGATCGCGGGCGCTTTCGCAGAGCATTTCGACTTGCCGAATGTCGAGCCCTCGTGCGAGGCATCGGCTTCCTCTTCCATCGAAGGCGATGAGATCGATTGCGGCGCATGGCGTTTCGGCGATGAGGACGTCCGCATCGTGTCGAGCGTGCCGGAGCTGGCGCGAGACTATTTCGCGCGCTTCGCGCATGAGGTCGCCGCGCCGAGCGCGCAGGCTTTGCAGCTGCGGCTATCGACCGACAGCGACGGCTATCGGCTGACGCTGGACGGCGAGAGCAGATGGATCGGCGACACATTGCCGGATCTGATCGCGCGAATGAACGAGCTCTTCCTCGGATGGGAGCATCCAGATGTCGAGCTTCTCGCCCGTTTTCACGCGGCGGCGGTGAGCCGCGATGCGCGCGCCATTCTTCTTCCCGGCTCGAGCGACGCCGGCAAATCGACGCTCGTCGCCTATCTGTCCGGCCATGGATTTTCCTATCTCGGCGATGATCTCATCGGCCTATCGGCGCATGACTGGTCGCTTCGGCCTTTGCCGACGCTGCTCTCGCTGAAATCGGACTCCTGGAAAATATTGGAAGGGCTCTTTCCCGAGCTTCCCGACCGTCCGATCCTGCGCCGCCAGGGAAGCGGCGTGCGCTATTTGGCGCCGACGGCGAGAGAGCGCTCCTCCTGCGCGCCGGCGATGATGCTTTTTCCGGCTTACGCACCCGACGCGGCCGCGACGCTCGCAAAGCTCACGCCGCTGCAGACGATCACGCGATTGCACGGATCGGCGATGGATATCGAAGCTCCCGTCACCGAAGCGAAGATCTCGGAAATTTGCCGCTTCATCAAATCCACTCCCGCCTATGAGCTGCGTTACAGCGATTTGGCGGAGGCGTCGAAGCTGGTGGAGAATGCGCTCGACGCGCATGTCTAGGCGACCGCAGAGCCGATCGATCGCCGCTTCTTCGTTGAGAGTGGCGCGTCGCGCGCCGCCGGCTCACGCCACCGCCAGCCGTTCCGCCAGCTCGGACACATCGTCCCAGCTCAAAAGATGGCGCCCCTCGACTGTTTCCACGAGGACGCCGTCCGGCCCGACGGCGGCCGAAAATTCGACGTCGCCGCCGACCGGGCTCAGATAGATGACGTCGGCCCGCCGCCAATCATATGCGAGAGCGGTGAAATTGCGCGACAATGTTCGGCCTTCCTCGAGAGTCAGGTCGAAATATATCCGCTCGCTCAGCATCATCCGCAACATGTCGCCGAACAGCCGGTTCGGCACGCGCTCGACGAGGGGATAGCTCATGCGTCTCTGCTCGGGTGAAGCGTCTCGGCGGGGCGAGTGAGGAGCCACCACCGTCGTCTCCTCGAAGAGACGCGGCGATGGCCGTGATTACAATGCAATGCCTGCGCCATTCAGGCTCTCGGCCTCGTCTCGCCTAGACGGCGCGAACCTCCTCCGGCTTCGCGATGAATTCCAGGCGGTCGGCGCGATCGAAATCCGCCGCCGCCGCCTCGAGCAGGAAGCGGTTCGGATACCAGAAATTGGCGTAGGGCAGGAACAGATTGCCGAAGGACAGGCTGGCCAGAGGCTCGGTTCCGGCGAGGAGAACGACCTCCACGCCGGCGCCATTGGTCGGCCCGACCGTATTGTCGCCGAATATCTCGAACTGGACCACGAATTTGGCGGATGTAACGCCGCCCTCTGTGGTTTTGATCCCGATGACGCGGAGATCCTGGAAGCGCCGGCCGATCGCGCCATCCGTCAGAAGTTGCGGAAACTCATGCGCGCGCCCCTTCTTGACCTGACTGGCGTCATCCAGCGGGACGCCGAGATCGGCCAATCCTGTGGGCTTGGCGGGCGCCAGCGTCACGACGGTGCGGGTTTCTTGCAATACGGGCAAGGTCGGCTCCTTGTGGTTTCGACGTCGGACCCGACAAATTCGAGGTCCCCGCCGCGCCACGCATTTTGCGCGCCAAATGCCGAGACACGGCTCTCAAAACGGACGAAAAAGGCGCTATCCGAGCCGTCTGGATCGGATAGCGCCACATTTTTCTCACCCCGAAGCCAGAACCTAGCTTCTGACGCCCGAGCCGCTCACGCCCAAGCCGCCTCGCCCAGCGTGGACAAAACGGCGCGCATCGCCTCGCGATTGCTGAGCGTGACATAGGCGTAGCCGCATTCTTCCATCGCGGCTCTCGTCGCCTCGCGCATTTTCGCTAGGCGGCGACGCGACAGGCTCGGGAACATATGATGCTCGATCTGGCTGTTGAGGCCGCCGGTCAGCCAATCGAGGAAGGGCGAGCTCGGCGTGTTGCGCGTCGCGCGCGCCTGCCGGTCGTAGAACCCCTTGGACTCCTTCGCGTCATAGACTTCCATGCCCGTGTGGTTGAGCACGAAGACGAAGGCGAGGATGAAACCGCCGACGAGCTGGGCGCCGAGGAACCAGAGCCAGCCGGTCCAGGCCGGGCCGGGCGTCAGCATCCCCGCGAGCGCGAAGCCCGACACCCAATGGGCGACGCAGAGCGAGGCTTCCCACCATTGCTTGTTCTTGGCCGCGACCTCTATGCTCTGCCAGCTCCAGTTGAAGCGCGCGACCGAGAGGATCGGGAAGAACAGCGGAACCTGAAAGCGGGGCAGAAAGAAGGACAGCGCGCGCCCCAGCCCGGCGCGGCGCGCCTTGGCGTTATATTCCGCGAGCGACTTGTCCCAGACCAGCCAGGGAGGGGAGTCGATGTCGCCGTCGATCGGCGTGAGGCTGCCATCCTCCTCGACGCGGCAAGCGTTCGGGAAAGCGTGGTGAAGCTCGTGCTTCTCGACCCACCATGTCGAGCCGAAGCCCTGGGCCAGCGCGATCAGCCGCAGCTTCAGCCGCGCCTTTGTCTCGCCACGGGGTCCCCACTGGCTATGTGCGACGTCGTGTCCGAGATAGGCCGTCCGCGGATAATGCATGCCGAGGACGAGCAGTCCGACCGCCGCAGCGACGCCGCCCTGCGCGAGCAGCACGAAAGCGAGGACAGGGGCGGCCACCAGCTCCAGGCAACGAAGCGCTTGTTCCCAAAAGGGCACGCTGTAATAGCCTTGCTCATGGGCCCAGCTTCTCAAAGCTGCGATACGCTGGGCTAGGCCTTTCGCGTCCGGGGCGCCGTCTGGAGCATCGAGGGTAGCCGGACTTTCTTGTTGTTGTTGGTTCAATGGAATACCCGGGTAGCACGCTCGGCTACAGTCTGAGGCCGCAGCCTCTGCCTATCGGGCGAAGACGGGGCTTTTGTCAAATTTCTTTCATCGGAGGAGCCGCCGATCGGCGCCGATCCGGCCTCCCGAACAGGGCCTCCGGCCCCGGTTGACCGAGGAAAAACCGCGGTGTCGAGAATTTTTGTCCCCGGGACGCCGGCACGGCGCAGCTCGCGCCGTCCACTGGCCGTGCGAGCGTCGAGCCCTTCAATCTGCACCAGTCCCGCCGCTCTCCGGCGGCCGGCGATCTGTCGTCGCCCTGCCGGAAAGGTCTCGCGACCATCATCGGCGACCGTCGCGTTTTTTACAAAATTTCCAATGCCGAATTTCGACGTTCCGAACGCCGGCGATCCCCGCGCCCGTCAGCCCGGCGCGAGGCCGCGAATGACGCTCTCCGCGAGCCGCTCGATCGTGTCGCGCTCGAACAGGTTCGTCGCATAGATGAGGCTGCCCTTGATCTCGCCATCGTCCAGGGAGACGGAGAGGGTGAGCGGGCGGCGCGCGGCGACACGGTCGGCGGAAGCGCGCGACAGCGTCAGCCCTGAGAATTGCACATTCTGCGGCGGCGCGTCCTCGATCACCAGCGCCACGTCGCCGAGCCGCTCAGCGTCCGGGCCGTGGTCCTCGCGCAGCGCCGATAAGATGTCGCGCCAAGGCGCGTTCTGATTGGCGAGCGCCCCGAGCGTCGCCTCGCGCACGCGCGGCAGCAGCGCCTCCAGCGCGTCGCCGGGCCGCTCTACGCGCAACGGCAGCACGTTCATGAAGGGTCCGAGCATGCGATGCGTCGCCGCATGATGCCGCAGCGAGACCGGAATCGTCAGAGCGAGCGCATTGCCCGAGGCGCGCTCGGCCAGAGCGCTGGCGAAGGCCGCCGTCAATGTCATGGCGAGAGTCGCCCGCTCTTTCGCCGCGAGCGCCTCGGCGGCGTCGACGGCCGCCTGCGGAAAATCGAAACGGAAGACGGCACCTTCCGGGACCATGGCGCCTTCCGCGCGCGGCCGATCGCACCGGATCGGCGCGGGCAGGCCGCTCGCGAACAGCCGCCGAAAATAGGCGGTCTGGCCGCTGCGCAGCTCCGGCGTCAGCCATTGCCGCTCCCATAGCGCGTAATCGGCGTAGGAGAGCGAACGATCGAGAAGCGGAAACAGCTCCATGCCTTCGAGCCCATTGGCGTAGAGCGCGCCGATCTCGCCGAGCAGCATGCGGACGGTCGCGCCATCGGCGAGCGAGCGATGACAGCGCAGCCACAGCAGCCGCTCGCCATCGGCGATCCGCTGCAGCGAGACGCGGATCGCAGGCCGGCCGTCATCGGCGCGAACCGGCTCCAGCGGATCGGGCGCTTCCTCGGGGCCGAGCAGCGTCACCTCGGGCGGCGCCTCCACGATACGCTGCATCGCGCCGCCATCGGCCGAGGGGTCGAGGATGGTGCGCAGAATGGCGTGACGTCGGAAGGCTTCCCTTATGCTCTCGATCTGGCGCTCTTCGTCGAGCGGGCCGAGAATGCGCACGCCGACGTCGATCCAATGCCCCGGCGCGCCGGGAGACGCCAACTCGGCCGCGAGGGCGCCGAGCTGGGCGATAGAGGCCGGCGCGACGGCGCCTGCGGGCGCCGCGACGAATTCCGGCAAAGCGACGGTCGCGCCGCGCCGCGCGCCCTCGAGCCGGGCGGCGAGCGCGGCGAGAGTCTGATCCTCGAAAATGGCGCCGAGCGGCAGTTCCACGCCGAGGCTCTGGTGAATGCGCGCGCGCAATTGCGCCGCCAGCATGGAATGACCGCCGAGCAGAAAGAAGCTGTCATCGGCGCCGACCCGCTCGAGCTTCAGCAGATCGCGCCAAATCGCCGCGAGGCTCTCCTCGTCCTCCGTCCGCGGCGCGACAAAAGCCGTGTCGCGCGCCGCATCACGCGGCGGCGGCGGCAAGGCGGCGCGATCGAGCTTGCCATTCGCGGTCAGCGGCATTTTGTCGAGCGTCACAAAGGCGGACGGAATCATGTGATCGGGCAGAAGGCGGCGCAGATGATTGCGCAGCGCCTGCGCGCTCGGCGCCGGTCCGTCGAAGGTCATATAGGCCGCGAGCCGCGCCTCTCCGTCCATGTCATAGGCCGCGACGGCCGCCGCGCGCATTCGCGGATGATCGAGCAATGCGCGCTCGATCTCGCCGGGCTCGATGCGCACGCCGCGAATCTTCACCTGCTGGTCGTCGCGGCCGATGAAGGCGAGAACGCCGTCCTCCTCACGCCGCACAATGTCGCCGGTCGCATAGAGACGCTGTGTCGTCTCGCCGTCGTCGAAGTCGAAAAAACGCTCTCGCGTCAGCGCGGCGTCGCCGAGATAGCGCAACGCGAGGCAAGGTCCGCCGATGTGCAATTGTCCGGGAACGCCGATCGGCGCGATTCGCTTCTGCGCGTCGAGCACGACCAGCCGCACATTGGCGCGCGGCCGTCCAATCGGCACGATCGCCTGCGAATCGGCGCCCGCGCCCGGACCCACCACATGCAGGCTGACGATGCCTGCGGTCTCGGTCTGGCCATATTGATTCAGCCAGCGCAATTCGTCGCCGACGAGGGCGCGCCAATCGCGGACGAGCGACTGACGCAAAGGCTCGCTCGCGGTGAGCTGCAAGCGCAGCTCATTATCGAGCAGCGTTGCGCGCGCGGTCTGCGGCAGGCTCGCGAGCGCATCGGCGACCCGCCTCAGAACAGAGGGCACCAGATCGATGATCGTCGCCTTGGACGCACGCACGCGCTCCAGCAGAGCGAAGGGATCGCGCCGCTCGTCGTCGCTGGCGATGACGATGCGCGCGCCGGCGGCGAGCGGCGCCAATATCTGCCGCATGGAGGAGGAGAAGGCGCTCGACGCCGTATGCAGAAAGGCGTCGGATGCGACGATTCCCAGCTCCGCGCAAAGAGTCTGCGCATATTCGGCGACGGCGCCATGCGAGATCGCCACGCCTTTCGGCCGACCGGTCGAGCCCGAGGTGAAGACGATATAGGCGGGGTCCGAAGGTGAAGCCAAAGGCTCGAGCGGCGCATCCGACTGGCGCGCGACATCGACGTCGAAAGGCGCGGAGACATCGAGCGCGACATTCGCCTCGGCGAGCATATGGGCGATGCGCTCCCGCGGATAGGATTCGTCGATCGGGACATAGACGGCGCCGGCCTTCATCACGCCGAGCATTCCGACGATCATATCGACCTTGCGTCCCGTGCGCATAGCGACCGCATCGCCGGGGCGAACTCCCTTCGCGCACAGCCAGCGCGCGAGGCGCCGCGCGGCGGATTGCAGCTCGGCATAGGTGAGGCGGCGCTCGCCATCCTCGCAGGCGATATGATCGGCGCGCGCGGCGGCGACGAATTCGAGCAGCTCCGCCACAGTGAGCGGGCCGGGCGGCGGAGCCTCCACGGGCGCGCGGCTCGCGGCGCGCTCTTCCGGCGTCAGCAGCGCGAGCGCGGAGAGGCGCTGCGCCGGATCTGCGAGAACGCCGTCGAGCGCGGCGAGGAAATGCCGCAGCAGACGCTCTATGCGCGGCGCGTCGAAGAGATCGGTCGAATATTCGACATGGCCGGCCATCGCAGCGTCGTCGAAGATGGTGAAGGTGAGATCGCGCTTGGCCGTCTGCGTGTCGATCTCCTGCACGTCGATCTCGAGGCCGGACACGGCGGGCGGCTGCAACCCGCCCTGCAGCAGCAATTGCACGCGATAGAGCGGATTGCGCGAGCCGTCGCGCTCGCGCTCGACGGCGTTGACGACATGATCGAAGGGTGCGTCCTGATGCGCCATTGCAGCTTGAACGCGCGCGCCGAGACGGGCGATCAGCGCGCGCAGGTCGGGGTCGCCGTCGAGAACGACGCGCACCGGCAGGGCGTTGACGAAAAGGCCGATCAATCCTTCGATCTCGAGCCGGCCGCGATTGGCGCTCATCGCGCCGACGATGAATTCGTCCTGGCCGCTGTGACGTTGCAGCACGGCGGCGAGCGCGGCGAGCAGCGGCGAGAACAGGGTCACGCCCTCCGCCTGCGCCAATGCGCGCAGCGCCTTTGCGCGCTCGGCGCCGAGCGCGAAGCGAAGGCGGCGGCCACGAAAGCTCGGCGTGCGCGGCGGCGGCCGATCGGTCGGCAGCGCCAGCGGCGCGACGCCGGAAAGCTCCGCCTTCCAAAATTCGAGCAGCTCGCCCAGAGCCTCGCCGGCGAGCCAGTCGCGCTGCCAGGCGGCGTAATCGGCATATTGAATCGGCAATTCGGGAAGCGGCCAGGGCTCGCCCGTCGCGAAGGCGCGATAGATGGCCGAGAGCTCGCGCAGCAGCACGGCGAAAGACCAGCCGTCGGTGACGATATGATGCATCGTCACCAGCAGAATATGATGCGTCTCGTCGAAGCGCAGCAGACGCGTACGAAACAGAGGCGCATGTGCGAGATCGAATGGCGCGCCGGCCTCGCGCCGCGCCCATTCGGCAGCGTCCGCCTCGTCGCGCACGGTCTCGACGGGCAGCGGAACGTGCAGCGATGCGACGATCTGCGGCTGCGCGACGCCGCGCTCGCTGCGAAACGACGAGCGCAACGACTCGTGCCGCGCGACGATGGCGTCGAGGCTGCGCTGCATCACAGCAGCGTCGAGCGCGCCGCGAATACGTACGGCGGCGGCGATATTATAGGCGCTCGAGCCCGGCGCCAGCTCATGCAGGAACCACAACGCCTCCTGATTGAAGGAGAGCGGCAGAGGCGAACCGTCGCGCGGGCGGCGCGTCATCGGCGGCTGGCGCTTGGCGGCGGCGCCACGCTGCTCTTCCCACCAATCGAGGAGGCGCGTCGCGAGCGTGGCGACATCGGGACTCTCGATGAAGAGCGCGACCGGAATGGCCGCGCCGAGCGCCGCCTGCAAGCGGCTGCGCAGCTCCATCGCAGTCAGCGAATCCATGCCGAGCGCGGCGAAGCCCGCATGCGGATCGACATCCTCGGCGCTCATATGCAGCGCATGGCCGATCTCCGCATTCAGACGCGCGACCACGAGACCGCGCCGCTCCTCCTGCGAAGCCTCGACGAGCCAGGAATCTGCGGAGGGAGCGTCTGCGGACGACGCATCCGCGGAAGAAACATCCGCGGAAGGCTCTTTTTCGCCCGAGCTGGTGAAGGAGTGCGCGTCCCGCCGCACGGACTGGAACCAGAAGCGCTTTCGCTGAAACGGATATTTGGGAAGATCGACCTTGCTGCGCCGCCACGGCGCATCGACGGCGCGAAAGTCGATGCGCGCGCCGGCCGCATAGAGCTGGCCGAGCGCTTCCTCTATCTGGCGAGCGTCAGAGACATCGCGGCGCAGCGAGGCGACCGTCTGCGGCGTCGGCCGTCCCTCGGGCCAAGCGCGCAGCGACATTGCGGCGAGCACCGGCTGCGGACCAACCTCGAGCAAAACGCGGCAACCCAGCTCGCTGAGCGTCTGCGCGCTCTGCGCGAAACGCACCGGCTCGCGCGAATGGCGCCGCCAATATTGGGCGTCCAATCGCGCCGGCGCGGCGAGCGGCTTGCCGGTGCGATTGCAGATCAGCGTGCGCGTCGGCGCCTCGAAAGGCGTCTCTCCGGCGAAACGCTCGAAGGCGTCGAGCGCCGGCTCCAGCAGCTCGGAATGAAAGGCGTGGGAGGTCTCGAGCTCTTCCGTGCGGCGGCCTTCGCCACGAAATGTCTCCGCCAGCGCGCGCACATCCTGCTGCGGACCGCTGACGACGATATGCGCGCCATTATAGGCCGCGATCGAGACATGCGGAAAAAAGGCGAGCCGCGCCTCGACGGCGTCGGCCTCGGCGAAGATCGCCGCCATCAGCCCACCTGCCGGCAAGGCGCCGAATAATCGTCCGCGCTCGGCGAGAAGACGCGCGCCCTGCTCGAGCGTGAAGACGCCGGCCACGCAGGCGGCGGCGTATTGCCCGACGCTATGACCGAGAACCACATCCGGCGCAGCGCCCCAGCTGCGCCACAGATTTGCGAGGCCCATCTCCAGCGCGAATAGCGCCGGTTGCGCATAAGAAGTGTGATTGACGGCGCCGTCCTCGGCGAACATCACTTCGAGCAGCGGGCGCGGAAGAAGATCGGCGATCGCCGCTGCGCATTGGTCCAGCGTCTCCTTGAAGAACGGCTGCGTCTCATAGAGCTCGCGGCCCATCCCGGAATATTGGCCGCCCTGTCCGGTGAAGAGCCAAGCGGTCTTCGGGGGATCGGCCGCAAAGCCGGTGTAGACTCCCGCCGAGTCGCGCCCGTCGGCGAACGCCTCCAGCAGACGCGCGGCCTCGGCTCCGTGCGCGGCGACGATCGCCGCGCGATGCTCGAGATGCGAGCGGCAGACGCCCGCCGAATGGCAGACATCGGCGAATGCGCGCGCCGAGGGCAGCGTCTCGACGCGCTGGATATAGGACTGCGCCAGCGCCTTCAGCGCCGGAACGCTGCGCGCCGACAGCGGCAGCATATGCCAAGGGCGTTCGGCCCGAGGCGAAGCCGCGTCACGCGCGATCTCGGAGCGCGCCGGCGCCTCCTCGAGAATGACATGGGCGTTAGTGCCGGAGAAGCCGAAAGAGCTGACGCCGGCGCGCCGCTTGCGCTCGGAGCGCGGCCAGGGGCGCGCCTCCGCGACGACCTTCAGCGGCAATCGCTTCCACGGAATATGCGGCGAGGGCGTGCGGAAATGCAGATGCTCGGGCAGCAGCTCGTTCTCCAGCGCCTGCGTGACCTTGATGACGCCGGCGACGCCCGCGGCGGCTTCGAGATGGCCGATATTCGTCTTCACCGAGCCGATGAGCAGCGGCCGATCGGGCGCGCGGCCGGGGCCGAGCCCGGCGGCGGCGGCCTGCGCCTCGATCGGATCGCCGAGCGACGTGCCCGTGCCATGGGCCTCGAGATAATCGACATCGGCGGGCATGAGCCCGGCCTGATCCAGCGCCGCGCGAATGACGCGCTGCTGCGCGCGGCCGCTCGGCACGGTGAGCCCGCCCGAGGCGCCGTCCTGATTGACGGCGCCGCCGCGCAGCACGGCGCGGATGCGGTCGCCGTCGCGCAGCGCATCAGAGAGCCGCTTGAGCACGATGACGCCGCAGCCTTCGCCGCGCACATAGCCGTCGGCGGCGGCGTCGAAGGTCTTGCACTTGCCGTCCGGCGCGAGCATGCGCGCGCGGGACATGCTGATCATCAGAGCCGGCGTGAGGATTGCGTTCACGCCGCCAGCGAGAGCGAGATCGCATTCGCGCAAGCGCAGCGCCTGGCAGGCCTGATGGATCGCCACGAGCGAGGAACTGCAGGCCGTGTCGATCGTCACCGCAGGCCCCTCGAGCCCGAGCCGATAGCTGATGCGTCCGGCGCCGGCCGCGGGCGAGGTTCCCGTCGCATAATAGGCGTCGATGGTCTCGGGCGTCATATTGTCGACGAGCAGGCCGAGATATTCATGCGTGCTGACGCCTATCCAGACGCCGGCGCGCGCGCCTTCCAGCTCCGAGGCGGCGACGCCCGCGTGTTCCAGCGCGCGCCAGCCTGTCTCCAGCAGCAGACGATGCTGCGGATCCATGCAGGCGGCTTCGCGCGGCGCGACGCCGAAGAAATGCGCGTCGAAATCATCGATGCTGTCCAGGAGCCCGGCGCGGCGCGTCAGCGATTTTCCCGGCGCGTCAGGATCGGCGTTATAAACAGCCTCGGCGTCCCAGCGGGAGAGCGACACTTCGCCGACGCCTTCGCGCCCGTCTCGCAGCATCTCCCAAAAGGCTTCGGCGTCCGCGCCGCCGGGAAAGCGCGCCTCATAGCCGATGATCGCGATCGGCTCGCGCGTCGCGCCCTCGAGCTCGGCCACGCGACGGCGCAGTGTCTCCAGAGCGACGATCGCCTTTTTCTTGAATTCGAGCTCGCTCATATCGGGTCTCGCGGGTTATTGCGTCGTCGCGGCGAGCTTTTCACAGCATGCCGCGACGATCTCCATCAGCGCCCGCTGTCCGGCCGCCGGGCGAAAGTAGAAATGATCGCCCATGACGAGGCGCCGCTCGAAGCCGCCGCCCGCATGCTTTTCCCATGCGTCGAGCTCGGCCGCCGAGACGATCGGATCGCCGTCGCCGCCCACGGCCGTCACCGCGCAGGGGAGGGGCGAACGCTCGGTCCAGCCGTAAGTCTCGTTGATGGAGAGATCGGCCTGCAGCGCGCGGCCGATCATCTCGACATAATCGGCCTGCTCGAGCAGAGCGACCGGAATATTGCCATGCAGCTTCGCGACGCGGAAAACGACATCGCGCGGCCGAAGATGCGATACGCGCTCCGCCCGCGAGGGCAGATGCGGCGCGACGCGGCCCGAGGCCAGGAAATGCAGGCGCTCCGGCGCCGCGCGTCCCTCGGCGAGCAGGCGATGGACGATCTCATAGGCGAGCAGAGCGCCGAAGCTGTGCCCGAAAATCAGCAGCGGCCGATCGGCCAGCGCCGCGACCGCCTCGGCGAGCGGCGCCACGAGAGCGTCCAGCTGGCGCGCCGGCTCCTCGCGCAGCCGCTGCTCCCGCCCCGGAAGCGAGGCGGCGTAGAGATTGGCGCGGCCGCGCAGCGGCGCGATCCAGGGCCAAAATCCCGTCATGCCGCCGCCCGCGGGCGGAAAGCAGATCATCGTCACTAAAGAGTGATCGTCTGCGGACATACGCTTCAGCCAATCGAGCGAGGCAGGGGTCGGCTCGTTCATGCGGCGCCACGCGCGATCGCGATGTGTCGCAGCGCACACCGCGCTTCGGCGGCGCCTGCTATGGAAGTAGACATAGAAGAAGTCCTGATAGAATCAGACAGGTCGCTCAATGAAACCACCCGCTCATTGGATTATAAGAGCAATATTTCGCAGCGCAGCGCATCGCCGACGCGCTTGGCCGCTTTTGCTTTTTACGCTACAGTCCAAAAGGAC
Organism: Methylosinus sp. C49; assembly: GCF_009936375.1. Lineage (GTDB taxonomy): Bacteria > Pseudomonadota > Alphaproteobacteria > Rhizobiales > Beijerinckiaceae > Methylosinus. The sequence goes on from NZ_AP022333.1 coordinate 224,996, forward strand.
GCAACGACATCCGCGGTTTGCGAGCGTCGACGGGGCCTGCCTATTCGCCGTTCGCTACGGTTAACGCCAAAGGAAGCGCCGAATAGGCTCCGCGCTACTTTGGCGTTTGCGCGCGGATGTGCGTCGAGATTTTTTCGTGTCGAAAGACGCCGAGCTTTTTTGTCGAAAGCGATCTTTGGGAAGATGTAGAATGAACGGATCGACGCATGTCGACTTCGAGCACACCGGCCCCGGACGTCCGGCGGGCGAATTGCTGCGGCGCTATTGGCAGCCCGCCTTCGTCTCCGAAGAGCTTCCGGTAGCTCATCCGAAGCCTCTGAAAATTCTGGGCGAGGAACTCACCCTGTATCGGGGCGAGGACAAGGTGGCGCGCATCATCGACGGACGCTGCCCGCATCGCGGGCTCGTGATGTCGGTCGGCAAGGTGGAGGGCGACAGCATTCGCTGCCGCTATCACGGCTGGAAGATCGACCCGACCGGCCAATGCGTCGAGCAGCCCTTCGAGCCCAAGAGCTTCGCGGCAAAGGTGCGCGTGCGCAGCTATCCGGTGGAGGAATATTTCGGCCTGATTTGGGTCTATCTCGGCCCCGCGCCGACGCCGCCCTTGCCGCGCTGGCCGTCGCTCGAGCAATGCGGCTATTTCCACGTCGTCGAATTGCGCAAGTGGAACTATTTCCACGATCTCGAGAACACGGTCGACGATGTGCATCAGCGCTGGGTGCATGCCGAGGGCATTTATCAGGACGCCGCCAACGCCGGGCAGATTCCCGCCGCCACGGCGCTCGAGACCGAATACGGCCTCATGCAATACACATCCTTTCCCAACGGCTATCTGCGCAAGCTCGCGCTCTTCATGCCGAACATGCTCTATTTCACCTCCGGCGCCGGCATGCTGCGCGGATTCAAGAGCTTCTTGTGGAATGTGCCGGTCGATGACGTCAGCCACAAAATGTTCTTCCTTCTCGTCGCGGCGCATTTGTCGCCGGAGGATGGACGCGACGTCGCCGAGGGCGTGCGCTCGGGCATGCGCTATGTCGCCTCCTCCTTGCCGCCCGTCGAGCAGGTGATCCAATCCGTGCTCTCCGGCGAGAAGCGCTGGGAAGACATAGAATCGCGGCCGGATCTTCTGCTCATCGAGGACGGCATCGTCCTCGTGGGCCAAGGAATCATTCCCGATCGCTCGAAAAATCGGCTCGGCGCCTCCGACGCGGCAATCATTTTGCTGAGGAAGCTCTATACGCGGGAAATGTCTCGAATCGAGAAGGGGGAGCAGCCGTCGGCCTTTCCCGGACCACACGAGCCGCTGCTCGCGCAGATCGATGAATTTCAGGCCGAGCCCGCGTGAGCGGGGAGTCAAAAAGCGGGCGTCGGCGTTTTTAAGGTCCCGCATTTTCAAATGACTCTGATCAGCATTTTTGCGCGTGAGAATTCGAGGAGGGCTCATGCCCACGGTGAGAGACGTATTGGATCGAGCTGCCCAGATGATCGACACGCATAGAGACAAGGCGAGCTCTCTGGGCGCCCGCTATAAATTCGTGCTGAAAGGCGATGGCGCCTGCACTTTTGTGCTCAATCTCACAGCGGATGATCCCGGCGTGCGCGAAGGGGAGAGCGAGGCCGATTGCACGATCCGCGTCGCCGCCGCCGATTTCGTCCGCATGGCCGAGGGAGAGGTGGACAGCCGCGATCTGTTCTTCGCCGGAAAACTGAAGGTCGATGGCGATATGGGGCTCGCGCTGAAGCTGAAGAAGATGATCGCTTCGGCGTGAGATGAGGGGGAGCAGGCTTCGCCGGCCCGGGGGCGTCGGGCAAAGCCGCTTTGGCGAAAGAGATTGGGACACTGCGTCCACGCCGCGGCTGCGGCGTGATCGGGCGCGTGCGCGTTGGGGGCGACGAAATGGGCGCGACGAATTCATTTGGCGGGGTCGAGGAGCTGGCGACAGAGCGGCTGCGGCGTCACGCCGTCGCCTTTCCAGACCGGCTGGCGGCGGCCTTTCTCGACGACGATCTCGAGATCCGCCAATCCTGGAGCTTCAACGAGCTCGATCGCCGGGCGCGCTCCATGGCCGCCTTTTTGCGAAAGCGCGGCGCGCCCGGCGAGCGCGTGGTGCTGGCCTTTCCGACCTGCCTCGATTTTCTCGCGGCCTTCTATGGATGTCTCCTCGCCGGCATGCCGGCCGTGCCGGCCTCCCTGCCGCTCGCCCATGGCAAGGATCGACGGCTCGAGCTCATCGTCTCCGACAGCGGCGCCAAGCTCATCCTCACCACCGCCAAGCATGTCGAGCTGCTGCAGCGGCGCCTTGCCGAGGGCGAAGCGGCGTCGACGCCGATCATCGCCATCGATGGACTCGCCGACGAGAGCGACGTCTGGCGCGACGTCCCCCGCGCTGCGGGCGAGCTGGCGTTTCTCCAATATACCTCCGGGTCGACGCGCGCGCCGGCGGGGGTGATGGTGAGCCACGGCAATGTGGCCGCCAATCTGATGGCGCTGCACGACGGATTCGGCTCCTCGCCGGAGTCGGTTTTCGTGAGCTGGCTGCCTCTGTTTCACGATATGGGGCTCGTCGCCGGCGCGCTGGCGCCGACATGGGCCGGATGTCCCGTCTATCTCATGAGCCCGGCGAGCTTCGTGCAGAGCCCCTTGCGCTGGCCGCGCGCCATCTCGCGCTACCGCGGCACGATCGGCGGCGGTCCCAATTTCGCGTATCAGGCCTGCGTCGAGGCGGCCCGCACGCATGGCGGGGCGGGGCTCGATCTCTCCTCCTGGACGATCGCCTGGAATGGCGCGGAGCCCGTTCGCGCCTCGACGATCGATGATTTCGCGAAGACTTTCGGGCCCGCCGGCTTTCGCGCCGAGACGCTGACGCCGGCCTTCGGCCTCGCCGAAGCGACGCTGCTCGTCACCGGCAAGCGCGGCTCGGTTCCGCCGCTCGTTCGCGCGGTCGACGAGGCCGCGCTGCGCAGCGACGGCGTCGTCTTCTGCGACGCCGAGGATGCACGCGGCAAGCGGCTGGTCAGCTCCGGCGAGACGGCGCTCGGCGTCGACGTCCGCATCGTCGACCCCGACACGCTCATCGCGGCGCAGCCCTCTGAGGTCGGCGAGATATGGGTGGGCGGCGCCAGCGTCGGCCAAGGCTATTGGAACAAGCCGGAAGAATCGGCGGCGACGTTCGGCGCGCGCACGGCGACGGGCGAAGGCCCCTTCATGCGCACGGGCGATCTCGGCTTTCTCAGCAAGGGCCAGCTCTTCGTCACCGGGCGCCGCAAGGATCTGATCGTCATTCGCGGCGTCAATTATTATCCGCAGGACATAGAACAAACGATCGAGGCCAGCCATCCCGCCTTGCAGCCGGCCTCCTGCGCCGTCTTCGCCGTGGAGGAGGGCGACGCCGTGCGCCTCGTCGCAGTGCAGGAGCTGCGCCGCAGCGCCTGGCGCTCCGTCGATGCGGCGGAGGTGTTCATGGCCATGCGGCGCGAGGTCGCCCGCGAGCATCAGCTCGCGCTGCATCGCATCGTGCTGCTCAAATCCTTCGGCCTGCCCAAGACCTCGAGCGGCAAGGTCCAGCGCGCGGCCTGCCGCGCCGCGCTCGAGGATGGAACGCTGGCGGCGCTGCATGAATGGCGCTCGACCATGCAGGTCGCGCCCATCGACTTCAGCGGCGAGCCGCTCACACAGCCGGGCGTGCTGGAGCGCCAGCTCGTCGATTGGCTGCAGCGCGAATGCGGCGTCGAGAACATCAGCTGGAAGACGCCGCTGATGGATCTCGGCATCGACTCGCTGAAAGGCGTCGAGCTCGGCAATGCGCTGTCCGCCGCCTTCCAGCACTCCTTCCCGGTGACGCTGATGATCGAGCATCCCACAGTGGAGGCGCTCGCCCGGCTCATTCGCGAGGACGCGCTGGGGATGAAGTCCGCCGAGCCGGAGCCGGAGCCCCCGCCGCCCATCGCCTGGGAAGGCGCCGCGCTCGAGCAGGAGATCGATCTGCTCGACGACGCCGCTCTGGATGCGCTGCTCGAGGGCAGCATAGACGCGGTTCTCAAAATGGATAGACGCTCGTGAGCGAGGCCGACTTCAAGAAAAAGGCGCTCCTCGCCATCGAAACGCTGCGCGCTCGCGTGCGCGAGCTCGAGGACGCCCGCGCCGAGCCCATCGCCATCATCGGCTACGCCGCCCGTCTGCCCAGCGCGCGCGACGCCGAGGCCTTCTGGCGCCTGCTGAGCGAAGGGCGGGACGGCATCTCGCCCATTCCCGCCGACCGATGGGACGCCGACGCTTTCTATGATCCCGATCCCGACGCCGCCGGCAAGGTGACGACACGTCGCGCCGGCTTCGCCGACGACGTCGCCAATTTCGACGCGCAATTCTTCGGCGTGTCGCCGCGCGAGGCGGAATTTCTGGACCCGCAACATCGCCTGATGCTGGAGACGAGCTGGCACGCGATCGAGCATGCGGGCATAGCTCCCGCCGATCTCGAGGGCAGCCGCACCGGCATGTTCGTCGGCCTCAGCACGCACGACTATCTGACGCTGCTGTCCGGCAAGCTCGGCTATGCGGTCATCGAGGCCTATTTCGGCACCGGCACCTCGCCCGCCGCCTGCGCCGGGCGCGTGAGCTTCCGTTTCGGCTTCGAGGGGCCAGCCGTCACCATCGACACGGCCTGCAGTTCCTCGCTGGTGACGCTGCACGAGGCGGCGCAGGCGCTGCGCGCCGGCGAATGCGAGCTCGCCCTCGCGGGCGGCGTGAACGTCATCTACAATGTCGGCACGATGATCAACTTCTCCCGCGCGCGCATGCTGGCGCCGGATGGGAAGTGCAAGACCTTCGACGCCGCCGCCGACGGCTATGTGCGCGGCGAGGGCTGCGGAATACTGGTGCTGAAACGCCTCTCCGACGCTTTGCGCGACGGCGACAACATTCGCGCGCTGATCCGCGGCAGCGCCGTCAATCAGGACGGCGCCTCGGGCGGCCTCACCGTCCCCAACGGCCGCGCGCAGCAGCGCGTCATTCGCGAGGCGATGAAGCAGGCCAATCTCGTCGCCAGCGAGATCGACTTTCTCGAAGCGCATGGCACCGGCACCTCGCTCGGCGACCCCATAGAGGCGCAGGCCGCGGCCGCCGCGCTCGGCGCAGGCCGCCCGGCGGACAGGCCGCTTCTCATCGGCTCGGCCAAGACCAATATCGGCCATCTCGAGGCCGCGGCGGGCGTCGCCGGCGTGCTGAAAGTGGTCCTGTCGCTCGAGCACGAGCTGCTGCCCAAACATCTCAACTTCCGCACGCCATCGCCGCATATTCCGTGGAAGCAGCTGCCGCTGAAAGTCGTGTCGGAGCCGCGCGAATGGCCGCGCTCCGTACGCGCGCGGCGCGCCGGCGTCAGCTCCTTCGGCTTCTCGGGCACCAACGCCCATGTGATTATCGAAGAAGCGCCCACGCCCTCCGCGCCGCAGCAACAGGCTCGGCGCGTCCCCGAGCGTCCCTGGCGCCTGCTGCCGTTTTCGGCGCGCAACGCCGCGGCGCTGAAGGCGCTGGCGCAGGCCTATGCCGAGCGCGTCGAGGCGCTGCCTTCGACCGTCGCCTTCGCGAATGTCTGCTACACGGCCGGCGTCGGCCGCTCGCATCTCGAGCATCGCGCGGCGATCGTCGCGGAAGATCCGGCGAGCGCGGCCCGGCTGCTAACGGCGCTCGCCGAGGAGCGTCCGTCGCCCGGCGTCCACATGGGCGTCTCGGCCGATCCGCCGAAGACAGCATGGCTCTTCACCGGCCAAGGCGGGCAATATTCCGGCATGGGCCGCGAGCTGTATGAGACGCAGCCGATTTTCCGCGAAACGCTGGACGAATGCGCCGCGGCGATCAAAGACATTCTGCCGCGCCCGCTGCTCGAAGCGATGTTCGCCGAGGACGGCGCCATCAACCACACCTCTTACGCGCAGCCGGCGCTGTTCGCGCTCGAAATGGGCCTCGCGCGTCTGTGGCGCAGCTGGGGCGTCTCGCCGGATGTGGTGGTCGGCCACAGCGTCGGCCAATATGCCGCGGCCTGCGTCGCCGGCGCCTTTTCACTGGAGCAGGGCGCGCGTCTCCTCGCCGAGCGCGGACGTCTCTTCGGCGCATTGCCGGCGGGCGGCTCCATGGCGGCGATCTTCGCCGAGGCGGCCGCCGTCGAGGCGCGTCTTTCCGCCTATCCGCATGTTTCGGTCGCCGCCTATAATGGCGCGCATATCGTCATCAGCGGCCCACAGGCGGATGTTCTGGCGGTGGCCGAGCAATTCCGCGGCGAAGGCAAGCGCGCCGAGGCGCTGGAAACCTCACACGCTTTCCACTCGGAATTGCTGGAGCCGGCGCTCGACGCATTCGAGGCCTTCGCCGAAAAAATTCCCTTCGAGAATTTGACGCGCACGCTCGTCTGCAATCGCACCGGCAAGGCGCTCGGCGCGCAGACGCGGCTCGACGCGCAATATTGGCGGCGTCATTCGCGCCAGCCCGTGCAATTCGCCCAGAGCGTGCAGACTCTGGCGAGCCTCGGCTGCCGCGTCGTGCTGGAGATCGGCCCGCAGCCCGTGCTCGCGGCGATGGCGCTGCGCGCTTGGCCGGATGCGACTCCGGCGCCGCAGCCGGTCGCCTCGCTGCGTCGCGACTCGTCCGACGCGCGGCAGATAGAGGAGGCTCTGGGCCAGCTCTATGTCGCCGGCGCGCGCATCGATTTCAAAGCCGTCGAGGCGCCGTGGAAGCGCGAGAAGGTCGATCTGCCGCTCTATCCTTTCCAGCGCAAGCGCTATTGGTTCAAGCAGACGCGCGCGCCGGCGCAGGACAAGAAGAGCGCCGACTCGCAAATCCTGCAAATGATCGAGGACGGCCAGCTCGAGGAGCTCGGCGGCCGGCTGCGCCTTGCCGACGACAAGGGCGCGACGCAGCGCGTTCTGCAGGCGCTCTACGATCATTATCAGCGCGAGCGCTTCTCGCAGAACACCGCCGAAAATCTCTATGAGCTCGCCTGGAGCAAGCGCCCCGGCCGCGATTTCGCGCCTTCGGCGCGCGCAGAGTCCTGGCTCGTCGCCGCTTGCAGCGAAGCCGCGGCGCGTCCTCTCATCGACGAGCTGACGAGCGCCGGCCACGCCGCGCGCTTCGTCGATCTCGCCGACGCCGCGGATTTCCCGCGTCTCGTGGCCGCCGCTCTGCCGACGCGCGTCGCCATCCTCACCAATATCGATACGCCCGAGGGCTTCGGCGAAGCGTCGCTGAAGCGCTTCGAGCAGGCGGTGATGGCGGGCGCCTGCGGCCTCTCGCAGGCTCTCGCGGCGTCGGGCGCCAAGACGCCTGTCTTCCTCGTCACCAGCGGCGCGCAGCCGGTCGCCGAGAATGACGTCATCGATCCGACGCAGGGCTGCGCCTTCGGCTTCGGCAAGGTGCTGGCGCTCGAGCATCCCGATCTCTGGGGCGGTCTCGTCGATCTTCCCGCGGCCGAAGCCTCGGCCGCCGACTGGCGCGCCGGCGCGAATATTCTGTGCGCAGAGACGCGCGAGAGCGAGGACCAATTCGCCATTCGCGGCGGCGAGACCTTCATCGTGCGCCTGCGCCGCCGGACGATCGCAGCGGCGCGGCCGCTCGATATCGGGCCGGGCAAGACTTATCTCGTCACCGGCGGCCTCGGCGCGCTGGGATTGGAGGCGGCCGCCTATTTGGCGGGGCAGGGCGCGCGTCACATCGCGCTCACCAGCCGGCGCACGCCGGACGATCGCGCGCATCAGCGCCTCGAGGCGCTGCGCGAGCGCTATGAGGGCTGCGAGCTGCGCGTCATTCCGGGCGACGTCTCCTCGCAGGCGGATGTCGCGCGCATTTTGGAGCGCATCGGCGAAATCATGCCGCCGCTCGCCGGCGTCATTCACGCCGCCGGCGAGATCGACGCGACGCGCCTCACCGCGCTCGAGCAAAAGCACATAGAAAAAGTCTTCGCCGGCAAGGTCTGGGGCGCCTATCGGCTGACGCGCGCGCTCGAAGGCGCGTCGCTCGATTTCTTCATCTCCTTCTCCTCCATCGCCTCTGTTTGGGGCAGCTTCGGCCAAACGGCCTATGCCGCCGCCAATGGTTTTCTCGACTCGCTCGCCGCTTGGCAGCGCCGACGGGGAATGCCGGGCGCGAGCGTGAATTTCGGCCCCTGGTCCGCCGGCATGGCGGATGAGGCGGCGCGCGAGCAATTGGCCAAGCGCGGCGTGCTGGAGCTCTCCTCCGAGCTGGCGCTGAACGGCATGAAGGCGGTGCTCGAATCCGCCGATGGCCGCGGCGTCGTCGCGCGCGTCGACTGGGCGCGCTTCCTGCCCGTGTTCCAGCTGCAGGCGCGGCGCGCCTTCATGAAGGAGCTGGAGAAGGAGACGCCCGAGGGCGAGGAGCAGATCATCGGCGGCGGCGCGCTGGCGCAGCGTCTGCTGCTGGCGCCGGCCGAGGGCCGCAAGCGCATGCTGCTCGACCATATGCGGCAGGTGCTGGCCGAGGTGGTGCGCCTCGACCCGGCGCAAATTCGCGAGGAGGCCGGCTTCTTCGATCTCGGCATGGATTCGCTGATGGCGATCGAGCTGCGCAAGCGGCTGGAAAAAGACCTCGGCGAGACGCTGCCCGCGACGATGGCGATCGACCATCCACGCTTGACCGACACGGTCGATTTCCTGCTCTCGCGCATCGGATTGCAGAATGAGGCGCAGGCCGCCGCGACGCCCGTCGTGCAGACCTTGCGCGCCGACGAGCCGATCGCCATCGTCGGCCTCGCCTGCCGGCTGCCCGGTGCCGGCGGCGCCGACGCCTATTGGGAACTGCTCTCGCATGGCGTCGACGCCATACGAGAGGCCCCGGCCGAGCGCTTCGACATAGACGAGCTCTATGATCCCGACCCGGAAGCGGCCGGCAAGGTCTATACGCGCAACGGCGGCTATATGGAGGGAGTCGATCTCTTCGACTCCGAGCTGTTCGGCGTGTCGCCGCGCGAGGCTCTGTGGATGGAGCCGCAGCAGCGCCTCGTGCTGGAGACCGCATGGGAAGCGCTCGAGGACGCTGGATTCGGCCCGGCGGGGCTTTCGCGCAGCCGCACCGGCGTTTTCGTCGGCGTCGGCGCCAATGAATATTCGCATCTCCTCGCCGGCTCGCCGGAGGAGATTCAGGCCTATTTCATCACCGGCAATGCGCTCAATGTGATCGCCGGCCGCGTCGCCTTCTCGCTCGGGCTCGAAGGTCCGGCGATGGCAATCGACACCGCCTGCTCCTCGTCTCTCGTCGCGTTGCACGAGGCCGCCCAGGCCCTGCGCGCGGGCGAATGCGACATGTCGCTCGCCGCCGGCGTCAATGTGCTGCTCAGCCCCGCGACGATGATCGCCGCCTGCCGCGCGCGCATGCTTTCGCCGGACGGCCGCTGCAAGACCTTCGACGCCTTGGCGGACGGCTATGCGCGCGGCGAGGGCGTCGGCGTGCTGGCGCTGAAACGCTTGTCGGACGCAGAGCGCGACGGCGACCGCATTCGCGCGATCATTCGCGGCAGCGCCGTCAATCAGGACGGCGCCTCCAGCGGCCTCACTGTTCCGAACGGCCGCGCGCAGCAGCGGGTCATTCGCGCGGCGCTGGATCAGGCCGGCCTCGCTCCGGCGGATGTCGATTATATCGAAGCCCATGGCACCGGCACCTCGCTCGGCGACCCCATAGAGGCGCAGGCCGCCGCCGCCGCGCTCGGCGCCGGACGTTCCGCCGATCGGCCTTTGCTCATCGGCTCCGCCAAGACGAATATCGGCCATTTGGAAGCCGCGGCGGGCGTCGCCGGCGTCATCAAAGTGGTGCTGTCGCTGGAGCATGGGCTGCTGCCCAAGCATCTGCATTTCAAGACGCCTTCGCCGCATATTCCGTGGAAGGAGCTGCCGCTGAAAATCGTCTCGGAGGCGCGCCTTTGGCCGCGCTCCGAGCGAAAGCGACGCGCCGGCGTCAGCTCTTTCGGCTTCTCCGGCACCAACGCCCATGTGATCCTCGAGGAAGCGCCGGCGCCCGCTGGCGCGAACGCCGCTCCGGCCGAGCGCCCCGTTCCCACCGAGCGTCCTTGGCATTTGCTGCCGCTCTCGGCGCGCAGCGCTCCGGCGTTGCAGGCGCTGGCGCAGGCCTATGTCGCGCGCGTCGAGGCGCTGCCCTCCGTCGCCGCCTTCGCCGATGTCTGCCACACGGCCGGCGTGGCGCGCTCCCATCTCGAGCATAGGGCGGCGATCGTCGCGCAGGACGGCGCCGACGCCGCGCGGCTGCTGACGGCGCTCGCCGAGGGGCGTCCTGCGCCCGGGCTCCACTCGGGCGTCTCCGCCGATCCGCCGAAGACCGCCTGGCTGTTCACCGGACAGGGCAGTCAATATGCCGGCATGGGCCACGCGCTCTATGAGACGCAGCCGCTCTTCAAGGAGACGCTGGACCAATGCGCGGCGGCGATCGGCGATATTTTGCCGCGCCCGCTGCTGGAGGTGATGTTCGGCGAGGATTGCGCGATCAATCATACCTCTTACGCGCAGCCGGCCTTGTTCGCGCTGGAGATGGGCCTCGCGCGCCTGTGGCGCAGCTGGGGAATGACGCCCGATGTCGTGCTCGGCCATAGCGTCGGCCAATATGCGGCCGCCTGCGTCGCCGGCGCCTTTTCGCTGGAGCAAGGCGCGCGTCTGCTCGCCGAGCGCGGACGTCTGTTCGGAGATCTGCCGACCGGCGGCTCGATGGCGGCGGTCTTCGCCGAGGCGGGCGTCGTGGAGGCGCGGCTCGCCTCCTATCCGCACGTCTCCGTGGCCGCCTATAATGGCGCGCATATCGTCATCAGCGGTCCGCAGGCGGATGTTCGAGCGCTGGTCGAGGCCTTCCGCGACGAAGGCCTCCGCACGGAAGAGCTGGAGACCTCGCACGCCTTCCATTCCGAGCTGCTGGAGCCGGCGCTCGACGCTTTCGAAGCCTTCGCGGCGCAGACGCCCTTCGAGACGCTGACGCATACGCTCATTTGCAATCGCACCGGCCGGGCGCTGGACGCGCAGACGCGAATGGACGCGCAATATTGGCGTCGTCACTCGCGCCAGCCCGTGCAATTCGCGCAGAGCGTGCAGACGCTCGCCGAGCTGGGCTGCCGCGTGCTGGTGGAGATCGGCCCGCAGCCGGTGCTCGCGGCCATGTCGCTGCGGGCCTGGCCGGATGCGCGGCCCGCGCCGCAGGCGGTCGCCTCGCTGCGCCGGGATTCCTCTGACTCGCGGCAGATAGAGGAGGCCTTGGGCCAGCTCTATGTCGCCGGCGCGCGGCCGGATTTCGCGGCGATCGACGCGCCGTGGAAGCGCAGCAAGGTCGACATTCCGAAATATCCGTTCCAGCGCAAGAAATATTGGCCGCGCGCCATCGTCGCGCGAGGCGGCGGCGCGGCGGGCGCCGGCGCGCTGCTCGGCTCGCTCTGCGATCTCCCCTCGGGCGATACGGTCTATGCGACCTGCTTCAGCGTGAAGCATCTGCCCTGGCTCGAGGACCATGTGATCTACGGCGCCATGGTCGTGCCCGGCGCCACCTACGCCTCCATGGCGCTCGCCGCCGTCGGCGCGCCGGCGCAGCTGCGCGAGGTGTTCTTCTACGAGCCGATCGTCTTCACCGGCGAGGAGCAGCGCGATGTGCAATTGACGCTGCGCGCCAGCGAGGAGCCCTCGCCCGGCCTGCGCAAGTTCGAGGTGCACAGCCGCCCGCGCGGCGATCGCGACGCGAGCTGGTCGCTCAACGCCTCCGGCAGCCTGGAACTCGAGACCGCGATCGGCGACGAGGCGCCCGAGGCCATGGACGCGATCATCGGCCGGCTGTCGCCCATGTCGCCGCAGCGGCTCTTCGACGGTTTCGCCGAAAATGAGCTGCGCTGGGGGCCGAGCTGGTCCGGCTCGCTGCGCGCGCTCTGGGCGGAAGGCCCGGAGGCGGTGGGCGAGCTGCAGGCCGGCGAGGAGCTTGCCGAGCATATTGCGAGCGAGCCCATTCATCCGGTGCTGCTCGATCTCTGCACCGGCGTCGCCGGCGCCGTGCTGCTCGCCGCGGCGCCCGAGGCCGCGGCCGACGACGGCAGCCTGTTCCTGCCGCTGCGCTATGAGCGCGTCACTCTGCGCGAGAAAATGCCGCGCCGCTTCTACTGCCATGCGCGCTGGCGCGCCGACGCCGACGAGCGCTCCGAGACGCAGGCTTTCGATCTCGTCTTCGCCGATGGCGAGGGACGCTATCTCGGCGGCATAGACGATTTCGTCGTCAAGCGCGCGCCGCGTCAGGCGCTGCTGCGCGGCCTCGGCGTCGACGCCGGCCGCTTGCTGCATCTGTTGAGCTGGCGCGAGCGGCCGCTCGTCGCGGCGCCGGCCGCCGACGCCGCGACGTCCGAAATCGCGCTCGTCGTCGCCGCGCCCGATCATCCGCTTCTGCCGGCTCTGCGCGCCGCGCTCGCCGAGCGTGGACGCCGCATCGTCGCACTCGCCCCGGCCGCGGCCTATGAGCGGCGGGACGACGGCTTCACGCTCGATCCGCGCGACGCCGAACATTGGCGCAAGGCCTTTCTCGCGCTCGCCGAGGCGGGCGAGAGCGCCTTCGCCCTCGTCTTTCTGGCGACCGGCAACGCCGGCCCGATCGAGGCCGAGCCGCGCGATGCGCTCCTCGCCCGCCTCACCGGCGACATCGACGGAATCATCGGCGCGACGCGCTATCTCGTCGGTCCGGGCGCGACGGCGCCGGCGCGGGGCCTTTGGCTCGTCACCGAGCGCGCCGTCGCCGCCGATCCGAGCGAGAATGTCGATCCGGCGCAATCGGCGATCTGGGGCCTCGGCCGCACCATTCTCGCCGAGCAGTCCGACGCCCATTGCGCGCTCGTCGACACGGATGGGAGCGCCGAGGCGTTGCAATCCCTCGCCGACGCGCTGCTCTCCGGCGCGCCGGAGCCGGAATTCGCGCTGCGCCGGAAAAAATGCATGGCGCCGCGGCTGATGCCCTGGGCGCGCAGCGGATTGCTCGCAGCGCCGACGCAGGATTATCGCCTGCAGCCGAGCGAGCGCGGCGCCATCGACAATCTGCGCCTCGCGCCCGAGAGCTTCGCGCCGCCGGGGCCGGGACATGTGCAGGTCCGTCCGCTCGCGGGCGGCTTGAACTTCCGCGACGTGCTCAACGTCCTCGGCCTCTATCCCGGCGATCCGGGCGAGATCGGCGGCGAGCTGGCCGGCGTGGTGACGGCGGTGGGCGAGGGCGTCGAGGGTTTCGCGGTCGGCGATCGCGTCTTCGGCTTCGCGCCGGGCGGCGCTTTCGCGACCGCGGTGAACACGCCCTATCCTTTCCTGACGCATCAGCCGGAGCGCATCGGCGCGGCGGAGGCGGCGACGCTGCCGGCGGCCATGCTGACCGTCATGCTCGGCTATGAATGGGCGCTGCCGAAAAAGGGCGAGCGCGTGCTGATCCATGCGGCCTCTGGCGGCGTCGGCCTCGCGGCCGTGCAGCTCGCGCAAAAGGTGGGGGCGATCGTTTACGCCACGGCGAGCGCGCCCAAGCAGCAGACGCTGCGCGATCTCGGCGTCGAGCATATCTACGACTCGCGCACGCTCGATTTCGCCGAACAAATATTGGCGGACACCGGCGGCGCCGGCGTCGATATCGTGCTGAACAGCCTGACGAGCGAAGGCTTCGTCGCCGCCACTGTGCGCGCGACGGCGCAGGGCGGCCGCTTCATCGAGATCGCCAAGCGCGACATTTGGACAGCCGAGGCGATGGCCGCCGCCCGGCCCGATATCGCCTATCACATATTGGCGCTGGACGATGTGATGCGCGACGATCTCCCGCGCATCGAGCGAATGCTGCATTCTCTCGCCGAGGATCTCGGCCGCGGCGAATTGCGGACGCTGCCTTTCAGGTCCTATCCGATCACCGAGGCGAAGACGGCCTTCCGCTGCATGCAGCAGGCCCGCCATATCGGCAAGATCGTGCTCACCGTGCCGGAGGCGCCCGCGCCGCGCCGCGATCGAAGCTATCTCGTCACCGGCGGCCTCGGCGCGCTCGGCCTGCGCATAGCGGAATTTCTGGCGCAGCAGGGCGCCGGACGCCTCGTGCTCACCAGCCGCCGGCCGCCGGACGACAGCGCGAAAGAGGCGATCGAGGCGATCACGTCGCAATATGATTGCCGCATCGACGCCATCACGGCCGATGTCGGCGATGAAGCGAGCCTTCGGGCTCTGCTCGAGGGCGTGCGGCGCGACGGACCGCCGCTCGGCGGCGTCTTCCATCTGGCCGGCGTGCTGGACGATGCGCTGATCCCGCAGCAGACGCCGGAAAAAGTGCGGAAGACCCTCGCGCCGAAAGCGCTCGGCGCCTGGCTCCTGCATCATTTGACGCTCGAGGATGCGCCGGAGCTCTTCGTTATGTTCTCCTCGGCGTCGGCCGTTCTCGGCTCGCCGGGGCAGGCGAATTACGCGGCGGCCAACGCCTTCCTCGACGGCCTCGCGGCGCATCGCCATGCTCTGGGCCTGCCGGCGGCGAGCGTGAATTACGGGCCTTGGGCCGAGGCCGGCATGGCGGCGAGCGAGGCCGCGCGCGTCAATCTCGGAAGGCAAGGGCTGACGCCCCTGAAGCCGGCGTTGGCGCTCTCGGCCATGGCGGAGATGATCCGTCATGGCGCGACGCAGGCCATCGTCATCGGCGCGCAATGGCAGCGCATCGCCAAGCTGATGGGGCCGACCCGGCCGCCCATGCTGGAGCATGTCCTGCCCAAGGCCGCCGCGGCGCAGGACTTCGACGGCGCTTTTTTGAAGCAGCTCGAAAAAGTGCCAGAGGCGCAGCGCGCCGACTTCCTGACCGAGCATCTGCAAGGGCAATTGCAGCATATTCTGGGGCTCGCGCAGCCGCCCGCGCCGGACAGCCGCTTCCTCGAGCTGGGAATGGATTCGCTGATGGCGGTGGAGCTGCGCAATCGCCTGCTCGGGCAGTTCGGCGCCTCGGTCTCCATTCCCTCGACCGTCGTCTTCGATCATCCGACGCTGCGCGCGCTGGCCGAATATCTCGCCAGCCAGACAGCGGGCGGCGGCGCGGTGGAAGCAGCGGAACCGGAGAAGGCGCTCGCGGAACCGCCGTCGTGAGCGGTTCCGAGCCTCACTCGGCTCATTGTGACGCGGCATGACGACAAAGACGCTTTTATGAGCAATTTTCTGAGCTTGCAGGCAATCTCAGAGACTAGCTTTCCTTGACAGAGCGTGTCTCGAAAGCTAGTACCGTCAACAGGCCGTTAATTCGGCCGCTCCGAGCTTTGCGCTCGTGTCATATTTGTAATTCGCGCTCCGAACGGCGGCTGGCACGGATGAAAATACATGCGTGCATCATCATCGGCCTGACGGCGGTCGGCGCGATACTCACGCCCGCCAGCGCCGAGACTTTGCCATCGGCTCTCGCGAGCGCCTATGCCTATAATCCCGATCTCAACCAGCAGCGCGCCAGCGTGCGCGTGCATGACGAGAGCGTGGCCAAAGCCTGGAGCGGCCTGCGGCCCAACGCCTCGGTAATCGCCGGTCTCGGCGCCATGCGGACAGAATTGCTGGTGCCGACGATCCGCCTGCCCTTCATGCATGAGCGCATTTATCTGCATGGCGACCATGACGGCAATCCGCAGGCCGTGACCGTCAATGTCTCGCAGACGCTCTTCGACGGCGGCCGCACGCTCAACAATGTGAAAAAGGCCGAATCGACGGTTCTCTCGGCGCGCGCCAATCTGCGGCTGATCGAGCAGGCGGTCCTGCAGAACGCCGCGACCGCCTATATGGACGTGCTGCGCGACACCGCGATCCTGTCGCTGCGTCAGAACAATATTCGCGTGCTGGAGCTGCAGCTCGCCAACACGCGGGAGAATGCGGCCGCCGGCTATCTGACCGAGACCGACGTCGCTCAGGCGGAAGCGGCCGTGTCGCAGGCGCGCTCCGATCTCTATGGCGCGCAGGCGCGGCTGAAGAGAAGCGCGGCGAGCTATCATCGCATCGTCGGCGAGGAGCCCAAGCGGCTGCAGCCCGCGGGCTCGGTGGAAAAGCTGCTGCCGCGCAGCGTCGAGGACGCCATCGCCATCGCCACGGGCGCTCACCCCGGCGTGGAGGCGGCGCATCATCAGGTCGATGCGGCGGAATTCGCCGTCCATGCCGCGGAAGCGGATCTTCTTCCATCCGCCTCGGTGAGCGGCCAGCTCTCGCAGCAGAACGACTTCTTCCTGGGCCTGCCCGGATGGCGGCAGTTCAGCTATGGCGTCAATGTGAATTTCCGCGTTCCACTCTATCAGGGCGGCGCCGATTTCGCCTCGGTGCGCCAGGCGAAGGAGCAGGTGGGCCAGGCCCGCTTCGGCGTGGATATGCAGATGGGCGACGCGCGCGCCAATGTCGTCGGCAGCTACGCCTCGCTGGAGGCCGCCAAGCTGCAGATGAAGTCGGACCATGCAACGGTGAAAGCCGCTGAACTGGCGCTCAACGGCGTGCGCGAGGAGGCGAAGGTCGGCCTGCGCACGACGCTCGACGTTCTCAACGCGCAGCAGAGCCTGCTCCATGCGCGGGTGAATGTCGTCGTCTCACAGCATGACGTCGTCGTCGCCTCCTATGCGGCGCTGGCCTCGATCGGCCGGCTGAACCGGGCGGCGTTGAATCTGGACGTCGAGCATTACGACGCCGAGCAGCACTTCGAGAATGTGCGCGGCAAATTCTTCGGCGTGGATACGCCCTGATCGCTTGCCGAGGAACGGACTTTCCTCAACGAGACTGCTTGGCGGCGACGAGCTCTCCGAAGAGATAGGCGTCCACCCTGAGTCCGACGGGCAGCTTGGCGTCGCCGTCGAGATCGACGAGCACCTGCAGGACCTTTGTATCGACGCGGTCGCCGGGGCGTCCCGTCTGCACGATCTTCGAGCCCATTCGGGACGACACCCAGCTCACGCGGCCCTGGAACTTGCGACCGGGATAGGCGTCGCTGACCACTTCGACGCGCTGATCCGGCGTCACCTTGCCGATGTCGGTCTCGTCCACCTCGGCGCGCACTTTGAGGCCGCGCAGATCGCCGACGATGGCGACCGTCGTCGGCGGCACATTGGTGACGGTCTCGCCCACCTCATGGGTGCGGCGCAAGACGGTTCCCGCCACCGGCGAACGAATGAAGGTCTTGTCGAAGATCGCCTTCGCCGAGGCCAGCTCCGCATCGGCGAGCCGCAGCCGCGCGCGCGCGGCGTCGACGTCCTCGGAGCGGGCGCCCGTCTGCAATTGCGCGAGGCGCTGGGCGGCGACGGTGCGGCGCGCCTCGCTGGCGTCGAGATTGGCCTTCGCCTGATCGAGCATCGCCTGCGGCGAGACGCCCCGCTTGGCCAGCGGCTGCCGACGCTCATAGTCGCGACGCGCATATTTGAGCCCGGCGTCGGCTTCCGAGAGAGCCGCCTCGGCCTCACGCAGCTCCTCGGCGCGCGCGCCATGCAGAATGCGGTCGAGCTCGGCCTGACGGAGCGCGAGCTGCGCCTGCGCGGAGGCGACGCGCGCGCTCTGCTCGGCGTTGTCGATGACGGCGATGACCTGCCCCGCCGTCACCTCGTCATTCTCCTCGACCTTGAATTCCTTGATCACGCCGACGATCTGCGCGGAGATCTCGCGCTCCTTGCTATTGGGCTCGACGACGCCGGGCGCTGCGGCGACCCGATGCTGCGAGACGAGCTTGGCGCTCGAGGAGAGCGCCTGCTCGGCGCGGCCGCTCATCGTTGACGATACGGCGGCGAGGCCGACGAGAAGAAGAATGGCCGGCGACGGCCGATCGAGTTTCATGACGCGCTCCCTGCGCCGAAGGAATGGGACGATTCTGGAGGCTTATCGACAATGCGGCCGTCCTCCAGATGCAAGACGCGATTCGCGAACTGAAAAATGCGAAAGTCATGCGTGACGATGACGACCGCGCGGCGGCCGTTGCGCGCGAGCGCCTGCAGAAGCTCCATCGCCTTCAGGCCATTCTCGGAATCGAGCGCCGCCGTCGGCTCGTCGGCGATGAGTATCTCGGGATCGGCGGCGAGCGCGCGCGCGATCGCCACGCGCTGCTTCTGTCCGATGCTGAGTTCCGCCGGAAAGGCGTCGATGCGATGACCGAGGCCGACGCTTCCGAGCAGCTCATGCGCCCGGACGCGCGCGACATCCTTCTCGACGCCCATGAGATCGAGCGCGACCATCACATTCTCCGTCGCCGTCAGCATCGGGAACAGATTATGCGCCTGAAAGATGAAGCCGAAGTGTTGAAGGCGCAGCTCCGCCAGCCGATCTTCGTCGAGGGTCTCGGTCGACTTGCCGCAAATGGTGATCTTGCCGGCGGTCGGGCGCAGCAGATGGCCGAGTATATGAACGAGCGTCGTCTTGCCGCTGCCGGAGGGACCCACGAGGAGCAGGACCTCGCCCGGCAGAATATCGATGTCGATATTCTTCAGAACCTGGACGGCGCTCGGTCCCTCGCCGAAATTGTGAACGAGGCCGCGCGCGCTCAATATGGGCTGCGTCATCGGAACACCTTCACCGGATCGACCGTCATCACCTTGCCGATCGAGCCGATCGAGGCGGCGACGCACATCAGCATCGTCGCCACGACGATTCCGAAGGCGAGCCAGAGCGGCACCTCCGGCGCCGAGCTGAGATGGCGGGTGAAGACGACGACGACCGCTATGACGGCGAGGCCGATCGCCGCGCCGAACACGCCGCCGAGCACCGCCTGCTGCACGATGATGCGATAGAGATAGGAACGCGGGCCGCCCATGGCGCGAATGACGGCGTATTCCGGCAGGCGATCCATCGTGCTGGCGTAGAGCGTCTGCGCGACGATGACGACGCCGACGAGCAAGGCCAGCAGAGTCGAGCTGACCAGCGTGATGCCGGCGCCCGTGGTCACGAGCCAATAATATTGGCTGCGCCAGGCGAGCTGTCCCGCCGTCAGCACCTCGACCTCCGACATGCGCGCGGCGAGCGCCTCGGCCACCGCCTCCGGTCTATAGCCCTCGGCGACGCGCACCAGCACATAGGCGATGTCATTGTCCGGCGCGTAGAAGAAGGATCGCGCCTTGGCGAGCGACATGAACACATAGGGCGCCTGGGTGAAGGTCCTTATGCCGTCCGTGAAGCCGACCACACGAATTCTGTGGCTGTTGATCTCGACCGTCTCGCCGAGCGTGCGAATGCCGAGCTTATCGGCATAGAGGCGGTCGATCACCGCGCCGTCCGGCTCCGCAAGCGCCTCTTTCGCGCTCGGCCCTTCGACCATGGCGAAGGGCAGGCCCATCGTCGCATCGGGATCGATGCCGATGACGATGACGATCTGCCGAACGCCGTCCGGCCGCTTCAGAAAGCCGAAGTGGAGCATATAGGGCTCGGCCGCCGCGACGCCCTCGACCGACATCGCCTGAAAGCGCCGCCGCTCCTGCAGAGGCGTCGCGAGATCGACGCTGGGCACGCCTTCCGCCGTGATCCAGAGATCGGCGCCGGCGTGATCGACGACGGTCGAGATCGTATGGACGAAATTCAGCAGCATTCCGAGCTGAATGCCCATCAATATCGTGGAGAATGCGATGCCGGTGAGCGTGATCGCGAAACGGATGCGATCATGGACGAGATTGCGCCATGCGATGAGCAAGGTCATCCGCGCGCCTTTCGACGCGGCGGCCGAGACGCTCTCGGCGCGGCTTTTCAGCGCGTATAGGGTATCGCCGGACACAAGGACCCTTTCCACCTCGCCGCCAGCCGCCCCGCGGGGGACATTGCGGCGCCCTCGGAAAATACTCAAGCCGAGGCGCATTCTTCGCCTCGGGGCGGAAGAGGAACGTCCTCCGTCACACAAGCTATTATAAAGCCATTGCTTTCTATAGTCTCGACAGCATAGGCGGACATGGTTTCCCGATCCTGGATTCGAATGCTCCCCTCTGGCGAAAAATCGACCGCTTCGAGCGATTTCAGCCTTCCGTCGACGCCGGAGCCGAGCAGCTTTCCCACCGCCTCCTTCGCCCCCCAGACCCGGGTGATCCATTCGGCGCGGCGGGCCGTCCCGAGCGCATTCACCTTCTCGCGCTCGTCGGGGCCGGCGACGGCGGCGAGAAACCCGTCGCCCCGATCGGCGATCCGCTCTATGTCGACGCCGACACGCCCGCTATGGGCGGCGGCGATCGCCCGATCCTCGCAATGGGCGATGCTGACATGGGGCAGCAGCACCTCGCGCCCGTCTTCGCCGGCGACATAGGGGCGGCCCGCCGGATCGGATCGGATGAGGATCGCGGCCGGATGCGCCATTTCGGCCCCGGTGCGGTCGCTGATCCAGCGTCGGACGCAATCCTTGGCGACCGTGCGGCCGAGCAGCCATTGGCGCTGGCGCGCCGGAAAGCGGGCGTGGCTCTCATAGACGGCGGCCTCCTCGAGGCCGAGACAATCGCGCGCGAGCATTCGCGGATCGAATTTGCCGAGATCGGGCTCGGCGAGGTAAAGGACCAGCGGGCCGTCGGCAGAGCCGCCGACCGGCGCGGGACGGCCGAGCAGAAATTGTCCGGGCGCGCGCCGGTAATCGACGAGACACCGCTCCCATTGGAATTTCCAGCAGCGCAGATCCGCGATGCGCATCCAGACGCCGCCTTCGCCATCCTCCGCCTCGACATCGGCGTGAATGGTCTTGCCGTCGGTCTTGCGCAGCTCGATGCGCACGGGGACGAGCCTTCCCGCGGGCGGCGTCGGCCGATAGAGCTCGAGCTTGCCGAGCCCCACGGGAAAAGCGTAGCGATCCCGCTGCATCGCATAGACGCCGACCATTTGGCAGATGGCGTCGAGCACGCAGGGCTGCAGCAGCAGCTGAGGCTCCGCCATGGAGCGAAACAGGCCGGCGGACGAGGGGATGCGCAAATGGCCGGCAATGCGCCGTTCCTCGACAAAAACCTCGCCGAAGAGGCAGCGGAAGGCCGGTCCATGGAACAAATGGCGCTCGGCGTAGAGACGCGCGGCGTCGATCCTGAGCGCGGCGCCCACGTCGAGCGCGCCGAAATCCGGGAACAGCTCCAGCAGATAATGGCGGCCGAACAGCAGCGTCGCCTCGATCGACGGGCCGCTCTGACCTTCGGCGCGAATGGCGGCGCGCACGAAAGTGGCGTCGCGCTGCGGATCATAGCGGTCGAGACGCGCTTCGATCGCCAAAATTGCGGACTCGGCGTCGACGAGATCGATCCATCTCGTCGCCTTTATCGCCTCGACGCCGATGAGCCCCTGTCCCGGAACGACACAGGCGGCGACCTCCGCCATCGCCTCTATGCTCATCGTCATCGGCAGCACGGGCAGGCAGGCCGAGAGCGGCTTGACGCCGGGCGCGTGAACAAAGGCGTGGTCGGCGAGATAGAGGTCCTCGTCGAGATGGAGGATGCGCTCGACTAGGACGCTCTCGCCGCGCGTCGCGGCGAGGACGCGGCCGACGAAAGGCAGCGCGCCGCCGCGTCTCGACACGATCCGATTCCGAGCTTCGAGCACAGCGTCCATGCGATCCGCGCTCAGATCTTCTCGAGCACGAGGCCGGTCGCGGTGAGACCGGGGCCGAAGCCCAGCGCCACGACATGCGCGCCCGTGGGAATAGAGCGCTCCTCGACGATCGCCTTCAGAATATGCGGCACGGTGGCCGAGGACATATTGCCATTCTCGAAGAACACATTCTTGCTCATCGCCACCTGATCGTCGTCGAGCTTCAGCTCGGATTGGATATGCTCGACGATCTTGGGTCCGCCGGGATGAATGGCGAAATAGAGCCGGCTGCGCTCGCGCTCGAAGTCGAGCCCGGCGCGGCGCAAAAGATCCTCGACGAAGCCTTTGACCGCGGCCTTGATGACCACCGGCACCATGATCGACAGGCTCATATGGAAGCGCGTCGGACCCGGCACCCAGGTCATGTCGTCGGCGGAGTCGGGAAGGAGATGCTCATTATAGGCGAGCACCTTGAGGCCGGAGAGTCCCTGGTTCCTCAGATAATCCTCGGTGACGGCCGAATATTTGATGAAGCCGTCCGCGAACAGCGTCATGGTGATGATGTTCTGCGCGGTGAGCTCCTCGGCGTCGCGATGCGCGGAGAGAATCTCCGTATGCACGATGTCGACGCGCTCCTTGGGCGGCGTGACGCCCATATGGGAGGAGGCGAGAAAGCCATGCGCCATGCGTATGGCCGGAAAGGCGCCGTAGCAGCCCATATGATAGCTGTGCGTGACCGTCGTGCGCAGCCAGCCCTTTTTCGCGGTCATGCGCTCGACCGGGCTCGGCGCGAGATAGCCCGAGCAGGTGACATGGATGAGATCGTCCGGCGCCTCGAAAACATCGGCGTATAGTTTCTCGAGGCAATCATCCGCGACATGCGCGTAGCTCTCGTGCCGCGCCTTCAAATCCTTCGGATTGAGATCGCGGTAATTGTCGAAGAGCCGCATATATTCTTCTTCCGGCTCGGCGACGGAGAATTCGCCGTCGGCGAAGACGATATCCTGGAGGCGCGGAAAAAAGACGAGCTGCCGCGCTTTCACGACGGCGGGAGACAGGCCGTAGTTCGAGAATTTCTGCCTGATCTCCTGATGCTTGGCGAAAAACGCCTCTTTGTCGGTCAGGCCGTTGCGCGAGCAGAAGGCGCGCGCGAATCCATAGGCGCTGAGCTCCAGCGTCAGCCCTTGCGGCGTCGGATCGGCCATGCGCACCGGAACGAAATCGGTGAGGCAGCAAGCATTTTTGACGCTGGCGCGCGTAAGGCGCTCGGTAAGTGCGAAAGACATTTTTTAAACCCCCTCTTCGACCCGCCCGTTTCGACGCCTCATTGGCGCAGCGCCAATTGCGCAATTCTCTGCATGCTCGCCGCGACGACGATCTCTGGATTTCCGGTCGCGCCGCGCGCAAGCTCGTCCAGGCATTCCTGCCGGCCCTGCTCGATCTCGAGCGTGCGAATGTCCTTGGATTCGTAGAGCCGGCGCAATTCGTCCGTGACCATGCCGCCGTTCCACGGCCCCCAATTGATCGCGACGACATGCGTCTTGGGCCATTCGAGGCTCAGCCGCGACGCGAGCTTGTTCAGCACCTCATTGGCCGCGCTATAATCGCTCTGGCCGGCGTTGCCGAAACGCCCCGCGATCGACGAGAAGAACAGCAGGAAGCGCAGCCCTTCGGGACGCAGCTTCTCGATCAGCGTGAAGGCCGGCGTGGCCTTTGTCGCGAAGACGCGATCGAAGGAGTCGAGCGTCTTGTCGCGAATAAGGCGATCGTCCAGCACGCCGGCGCCATGCAGCACGCCGTCTATGCGGCCGAAGCGCGCATACACATCATCGATGAGCCGGCCGAAAGCGTCGGCGTCGGTGATGTCGAGCGAATGATATTCGACGCGCGCGCCGGCCGCCGTCATCGCCTCGAGATTGGCGAGGATCTGGCGATCCTTCAGCATGCGCTTCCATTCGCGCTCGATCTCGACGGGCTTGACCTTCGGATTTTCGGCGCGCAGCCTGCCGATCAGAAATTCTTTCAGCGCGCTCGCGGAAAGTCGCCTTGTCTCCTCGGGCTCCGCCGCCGGCGCGCGGCTGCGCCCGACGAGGACAAGCCGCGGACGATAGGCGGAGGCGACCGCTCTCGCTATATCGGCGGTGATGCCATAGGCGCCGCCGGTCGCGAGCACGACGGCCTCGGGATCGAGACACAAGCTCTCGATCTCGGCCGTCGCGGCGCTCGCCTGGCCGAGATCGAGCGTCCAGCGCCCGTCCTCGGTGAGGCCGATCTCGAGCGGCGAGGCGCGCAGGCCGGCCTCGATCATCAGCTCGCGCGCGATCACATCCGCCGCGAGCCGCGGATCGACATCGATGCAGCGCACGCGCAAATCCCGCCATTCCTGGGCGGCGGATTTGGCGACGCCGAGCGAACCGGCCGCGGCGGCCGAAAACCTTTGCTGTCGCCGCAGGCCGAATTGACCGTCGAGCGCCGTCACATTGACGAGCCAGCCGCCGCCGCGGCCGGCGCTGTCCTTCAAATCGCCTTCGAAAGTCTTGAGCAGCTGAAATAGATTGCGCGCGCATTCGAGCCGGCGCCGATCATCCACGCCCTCGGCGTCGAGCCCGGCGAGATTGAACAGCGCGCCGACGCGATGGCGGCCCTCGGCGAGACGCGTCGCCAGCGCCTTCACCCCTTCAGGATCGGCGAAGTCGATCGTCATCGCATCCGTCGCGAGCGGCGCCGTCTGGTCGCCCGGCAGCACGCGCCAAACCTGATAGCCGCGCGCCTTCAGCGCCGAGTCGAGCGCCGTGGCGATCGGCGTCGCCTCGCCGACGATGAGGACCATGCGCTCATAAGAATAGCCGTCCATCTCCGACGCCCGCGCGGCGCGCGGCGCGGGGAGGGGGGCGAGCACATAGCGAAGCGTTTCTTGGGGACCCACTGTCTCATTATCGGACTCCACCGTCCCCAGCGGGGACAGAGACGACGGAGCCTGAGCTTTTTTTGCCGGTTCGGCCCCTTCCGCTGCCGCGCGGCGCGCGTGCAGGCCATCGTACCATTCGACGACGGCGTTCAATGTCTTGAGGCCGGCGAGCTCGTCGAAGATCGCCTCTTCGTCGCGCCCCTCCATGAAGGGGAAGCGATCCTTGAGCTGATTGAAAATCTCGATCCGCTTGATGGAGTCGACGCCGAGATCGGCCTCCATATGCGCGTCGAAATCCAGCATTTCCGCCGAATAGCCGGTGCGCTCGATCATGGTGGCGAGAAGCTCGGCCTTGAATTGCGCGGTCGGCGGCATCTCAATGGACGCGCCCTCGGCTTTCGGAGCCGCGGCGCCATTGATGCGCGGCGGCGCCTCGACGATGGGCGCAGCGGAGACGATAGCGGCTCCATTGGCGGCGGCTCCATTGACCGCGGCGAGAACCTCCTCGGGCAGCACAGGAACCGGCACGCTCGGCGTCAGCAGCCGATGCGGCGCGGTCGGCGCCGGTTCGGCCTGCTGCGGCGCTTCGAACCGAGCGGGCTCTGGCGCCTGCTCCGACGCCTGCTCGAAGTAAGCATCCGAGCCGGCGTCGGCGGATAGGAGCCGCTCCTGCAAGGCGATGAAGCGCTGCAGCGTCACCTGCTGCTCGCGCTGCAATTCGATGAGCTGCGTCAACTCGCTGCGCATCCGCGCCATCGTCGGCGGCGAGCCTCGTGGACTCGCCGCGACGGGCGCGGGATCGCCGGATTTCGGCTCGCGGTCGTTCACGGACTCTCTCCTTCGATGCAGGATCGGCGTCGCGGCGACGCCATTCGATTCGATGGGCTTTCGGGGTCCGCTCGCGCCATTGACGGCGACGGGCGCGGGCGGCTGCTCGCTCGGAATGCGGATCGGCTCGGGCGCCGAGCTTTTCTCGGCCGCCGTCGGCGCCGGCGCGCGCCAAGGGACCGCCTTGCCGCCGCTGACGCGCCAGACGGAGGCCGGCGGATTGGCCGCCGCCTCGGCCTTTTCGAACAGAGCTTGTAGACCGATCTCCGCAAAGCCCCGATGACGGAACCATTGCGCCACCTCGACCAGCAGACCGAGCGTGACCGCCTGGGCGAGCAAATGGCCGAATTGCAGCCAGCCCGGACGCTCCGGCGCGTCGACGGCGAGCGTCACATGCTCCCGCTTGCCGAGAATGCGATCGACCAGGCCGCTCAGAACTATTCCCGGCCCCGCCTCGATGAAGACGCGCACGCCGGCCTCGTAGAGCCGCTCGACCTCCTCGACGAAGCGCAATGGCTCGGCGATATGACGCGCCAACAGCGCCTCTATCTCCCGCACCTCGCTCGGATAGGGAGCGGCGGTCGTATTGCCGTAGACGGGCAGCTTCGGCGCGGCGAAATCGATCTTCGACAATTGCGCGGCGAGGCGCTCCTGTGCCGGCGCCATTGCGGCGCAATGAAAGGCCGCCGTCACCGGCAGGCGCTTGGCGCGCAGACCCTGCTCGCGGAAGGCTTCGACCGCTCTGTCGATCGAAGCGCCGGCGCCGGCGACGATCGTCTGATCGGGCGCGTTGAGATTGGCGATCGCGACCTCGAGGCCGAGCGCGCGGATCGCTTGCGCGACGCGCGCCTCGTCGGCGGCGACGGCGGCCATCGTCCCGCCATCCGCCGCGGCGGCCTCGGCCGAAATCAACCCGCGGATCTGCGACAGACGCAGCAGATCGTCGCGCGAGATGGCGCCGGCGACGCAGAGCGCGACATATTCGCCATAGGAATGGCCGGCGACGAAATCCGGCGCGAGGCCGAATTCCGCGAGAAGATCATAGGCAGTGAGATCGACGAGTCCGAGCGCCGGCTGCGCGACGCGCGTGTCATCGAGCTCGGCCTTACGCCGCTCACGCTCCTCCTCGGTAAAGCTCGGGAGGGGGTAGATATATTGCGAGAGCCGCTGCGGCAGCGCGCCCGCGAGCGCTACATCTGCGCGCTCGAAGAGGCCGTGGCTCGACGGGCGCGACATCACGAGATCGCTCAGCATATCGAGCTTCTGCGAGCCTTGCCCGGGGAACAGCATGCAGACGCCGCCGACCGGCGGCTGCGCGCCGCGATCGTGGAAATAGATCCCTTGCGGCGCTTTGATCGTGCGCTTGCCCTTGCCTTGGCGCAGGAAGAATTCGAGCTTCGATTTCAGATCCTCGATCGAGGTCGCGACGATCGCCAGACGGCTCACCGGCTCGCTGGCGGGATGGCGGATCGCCTGCTCGTCGAGATGCAGCGAATAGGCGAGCTGCCCGAGCGAGAGAAGGTCTGGATGGACGAGCCGATCGAGAAGGCTCTGCGCGGCGCGCTCGACCTCCGCGCCATCGGCGCGCGTCACCACGATGAGCTCGGCGGCGCGCGGCGTGAAATTCTCGACGTCGCTGTCGCGATAGCCGCCGTCATATTCCTCGAGCACGGCGTGGAAATTGGTGCCGCCGAAGCCGAAGGCGCTGACGCCGCAGCGCCGCGGCTCGTCTGGCGAGCGCGCGAGCCAAGGCCGCGCGCGCGTGTTGACGTAGAAAGGCGTCTGCGCAAAATCGACGCGCGAGCTGGGCTTGTCGACGCCGAGCGTCGGCGGCAGCACGCGATGCTTCAGCGCCAAGGACGCTTTGATGATCGCCGCGAGACCGGCTGTCACCTTGGTGTGGCCGATCATCGATTTGACCGAGCCGACCGCGCAGGACTGGCGCGCCGCGCCATCCTCGCCGAAGACCTGGGTCATCGACTTGATCTCGCATTTGTCGCCGACGGCCGTGCCGGTGCCATGCGCCTCGATGAGCGCGACGCTCGCCGGGCTCACGCCGGCTTTCTCATAGGCGCGCTGCAGCGCCAGAGCCTGACCTCTATTGTCCGGCGCGGTCAGGCTGCGATTGCGGCCGTCGCTCGAGCTGCCGACGCCCTTGACCACCGCATAGATATGATCGCCGTCCCGCTCCGCGTCGGAGAGGCGCTTCAGCACGACCGCCGCGACGCCTTCGCCGAGCACAATGCCGTCCGCCGCATCCGAGAAGGGACGGCAGACGCCGGTCGGCGACAGCGCATGGGTCTGGGCGAAGGACATGAAGGCCATGCAGCCATTGGCGCCGTCTATGCCGCCGACGAGCGCCACATCGGCGTCATGCGCCTGCAGCTCGCGAATGCCGGCGTCGAGCGCGGCGAGCGAGGAGGAGCAAGCCGCATCGACTGTGAAATTGGCGCCGCGCAGATCGAGGCGATTGGAGACGCGGCCCGCCGCCACATTGGCCAGAAAGCCGGGGAAGGAGTCCGGCGTCCATTGCGGCAGCTCCTTTCCATGGAGAGAGGAGACGATATGTGCGCGCGTCTCCTCCGAAAGGCCCGCGACCTTCGGCAGATAATGCGAGAGCAACGTGCGGAAGACATAGAGCGTTCCGAGCTCGTTCATTGCGCCGCTGGCGAAGATCGTCGCGGTGCGGTCCTTGGGGAAGGGCCGGCGATCGAAGCCGGCGTCGGCGAGCGCCTGCGTCGCGACATGCAGCGCAAGCAGCTGCACCGGCTCGATGGACGGCAGGCTCGCCGGCGGAATGCCATAGGCGGTCGGATCGAAGGCGATCTCGTCGAGAAAGGCGCCCCATTTCGAATAGACGCGATCCGGCGCGCGGGCCGTGTCGAAGAAATCGCTCGGACGCCAGCGATCTTCGGAGACCTCGCGGAACATGCAAACCGATTGGACGATATTGCGCCAGAAGGCGCGCGCGTCCTTCGCGCCGGGCATGACGCAGGCCATGCCGACGATGGCGATGTCCTCGCCCTTTTGTCCGGCGGCGCGCGCGCTCGCCGCCTCGGCAACGGCGCGCCGCTTCGCGAGCAGATCGGCGGAGCCGCGCGAAACCTCGTCATGCAGCTCGGCGATCGAGAGCGTGTCGCGACGCAGGCGCGCGACCTCGCCCATCATATAGAGGCCTTCGCGCCGCTGCGCTTCGACATCCAGCTCGACATAGCCCCCGCTCTCGTCGAGGCCCTTCTGCTCGCCCTTATGCGCGAGGCCCTTGGATGCGATGCGCAGACGGCCGACATTGAGCAGCTCCAGCGCCACCAATATCTCCTCGTCCGACTTCCCCTCGCGAATGAGGCGCCGGCGCGTCGAGTCGAACTCGTCGCAGAAGGGCGTCGCGGCGCAGCGCGTGTAGAGGCCGACGCCCGATTGCAGAAGCGCCGTCTCCTCGCAGCGCAGCGCTTGGTTCTGGAACTCTTCGAGGATCGCGCCGGCGCTCACCGCCTCGCGGGTGAAGAGATAGGCCGTGCCCATCAGCACGCCGATCTTCATGCCGCGCGCCGCGAGCGGCGCAGCGAGGCAGGAGACCATCGCCGCCGATAGGGCGTCATGCACGCCGCCGGCGAAGAGAATCTGCACCGAGCGCGGATCGTCGATCTTGGCGTCGGCCAGAATCTCGATCGCGGTTTCCCATAGGACGAAGCTGCTGCGCGGGCCGGTATGGCCGCCGCATTCGCCGCCCTCGAAGATGAATTTTCGCGCGCCCTCCTTCAGGAAGCCCTGCAGCAGGCCGGGCGAGGGAACATGAAGATAGGTCGAGACGCCGATCTCCTCGAGATCGCGCGCCTGGCTCGGGCGGCCGCCGGCGATGATCGCGAAAGGCGGCTTGGTTTCGGAAATGGCCTCGATCTGCTCCTGGCGCAGCTCCAGCGGCGTGAAGCCCAGCATGCCGACGCCCCAGGGCGTCTCGCCCATGAGCGCCTTCGTCTGCGTAAGCAGCGCGCGCGCCTGCGGCCCACGCAGCACCGACAGAGCGAGAAAGGGCAGGGCGCCGCCATCCGCCACGGCGCGCGCGAAAGGCGCGACGTCGCTCACCCGCGTCATCGGCCCTTGGGCGATGGGATAGCGCACGCCGAGAATGGTCGCGAGATCGGAGCCTTCGGCGAAAAGCCCCTCGACGCCCGGCGCGGCTGTCGCCAGCGTCTCGGCGATCGCGGCGACGGCGCGCCCGGTCGAGCCATAACGGCGCGCGAATCCGCCCGCGAAGGCGATGTCCTGACCCATTGGCAGAACAGGGTCTTCGCCCTGCGACGAGCGGCGCAGCAGCGCCCGCCAATCCTCGCCCTCGGCGACGGCGCGCTCCAGCGCGCGCAGCTTCTCCCTGCCGTGCCGGCTCGAAAGCCGCGCCATTGAGGAGCCGTCGCCGATGACGACCGTCTCGCCGCCGTCGAGCCGGCTCCATGAAGAGGAGAGAGCCGGCGCTCCATAAGGCCCTTCCTCGGTGAGCCAGAGCTGCTCGGAGAGCACGACGCCCGCCGCGCCGGCGAGCGCCGCCGCCGCCGCGCTGCGCGGCCCTATGCCGCCCTCTGCCCAGAAGGGGATGCGCAGCGCGCCGGAAAATTCCTGCAAGAGTATGAAAGAGGAGGATTTGCCGATCCGGCCGCCGGCCTCGGCGCCCTTGACGACGACGCCGTCATAGCCCGCCTCCTGCGCCGCCAGCGCGCTCTCGAGATCATAGACCTCGAGAGCGACGAACCGCGTGAATCGCGCCGCGTTCGCGCGGATCGCCGCGGCCTCTTCGCCGGAAGCCCCAGCGACGACGAGAATATCGACGCTCCCAGCCACCAGCCGCTCGAGCTCGGCGACGCTCGCCACGCTCGAGAATTGCGCGTCCCAACGCAGTCCCCATTTTCCGGCCGCCGCCTTGTCGCGAAGGCGCAGGAGAGTCGCACGAAGCGCGTCGTGATCGGCGTCCGCTCCAATGTCGAGAAGCCCGGAGCCGCCGGCCCTGCTGGCCGCGACGATAATTTCCGCGTTTCTGCATCGGCTGGGAGAAACAGCCGCAACTCGCTCCATGTCTCTGCCCCACCCATTCGCGCCCACAGACGCAACATCCACCATCGCAAAGGCGTTGTTTCTTCAAACAT
This sequence comes from Methylosinus sp. C49, assembly GCF_009936375.1. GTDB lineage: Bacteria > Pseudomonadota > Alphaproteobacteria > Rhizobiales > Beijerinckiaceae > Methylosinus. Next base: position 255,356 of record NZ_AP022333.1, read on the forward strand.
CGAAGCTGATTTTTGCGCTTTTCTCGCAAGCGCCGCCAAATTTGTGCGCCGCCTCCAGAAACCGGGCAATATGCTTAAATATCCAGCTTCGAAAAACCGGAGAATATTTTCCCTCCGGCCTCGAGAATTGCGAACCAATTCGATCTGCATCGTCCTGATGCAGATCGAATTGGTTCGCTTCTAGTCGCCGACCCAGTCGCTCATCGATGTCTCTCCAATAGCAAGCTCTGCGCCATCCCTTTACGGCACAGGGCAGAAACGCTCGCGAAAGCCGATCCGAAGATCGACATCGACTGGGACGTCGAAACGGCCGCGCCGAGCCGGACCATGCGCATAATTAGACGAAGCTGCTGTGACTTGGCGCACATCTTGGTTTCCGATAATGATGATGATGCGGAGCGGACGACGAATCCGTCGCCTGATTGCGCGCCGCAACGAAGCGTCGCCCCGGTCGATTTCGATAATTCATCGAGGAAGGGTCGCCCCGTGACGTCACGTCCCAAATTCGCGATCGTCACCATAGGAAGCGGCTCTTATCTCGGCTCGACGGTCCATGACGCGACACTGGCGAATGCGCTCCGCCGCCGCGGTTACGAGGTCGTCGTCTATTGGATGCTCGAAGAGACGTCCGAGCTGCTCGCCGAGGGAGTAGAGCAGAGAATGCTGTGCCACGGCACGCGCTACCAATTCTCGCGCCCTTCGGAATTCATGGATCGCATCATCGGGCGCATCGCTTTTCGCCTGCCGCGGAAATTGCGGCGCGCCGTCGCCCAAGGCGTTCCAGGCTTCGTCGAAAATCTCATGCGCAATCTCGTTCGCTCGCTCTTTTGCTCCGAGCGGACCGACGTCGCTCTGGCGAAGCGGCTGGCGCGCTTCATCGAGCAGGACGGCGTCACCCATGTCAAAATGGGCTTCGGCTCGATCGGCGCGCTGGCGCAGGAGGCGCAAAAGCACGCGCGCAAGCCGTTCGATTATCTGGTGACATTCCAGGGCGACGAGGAATTCGCCAGCCTCGCGGAGGCCTGCGGCGTGATGGATGTCTATCGCCGCCGCGTGGACGAGGCGGTGCGCAACGCGCGCTGGCCGGCGATCGTCCTCAGTCGGCATTATGCGTCCCGCCTCGTCGACGATCTTCGTCTCGACGGCTCTCGTCTCGAGATTCTCTATTGCGGGATCGAGCCGCCGAAGAAAGGGCCGGCTCCCGATTTCTCGGTTCTGACGGAGACCTTTCCGCGTTTGCGGCGCGATCTGCCGATCCTCGCCTTCGTCGGCCGCCAAGAGAGCGAGAAGGGCATCGACCTTCTTCTCTATGCGGCGAAAATTCTTCTCTCCCGTGGGCTCCGCTTTCAGCTGGTCGTCTGCGGCGCCACGGCGAAAGGCCTCGCCTATCGCGCCGCCATTCGGGATATTGTGACGCATCTCGGCGTCGATCTCCATCATTCCGGCGCCATCTCGATAGCGACGCGCGACGCTCTTTTCGCGCATTGCCGCTGCGCCGTATGCCCCTCGATCAATGGCGAGCCCTTCGGGCTCGTCGTCGCCGAGGCCATGAGCCTCGGCGCTCCGGCGGTCGTTCCCGATTATGGCGGCGTCGCCGAGGTGGTGGACGATGGCGTCCGCGCCGGCGGATTGATCTTTCGATGCTGGGACAGCGGCGATCTCGCGCGCCAGCTGGAACGCCTGCTGGCCGACGACGCGCTATACGCCGAGCTCGCCGACAATGCGCCCCGCGTCGCCGCGCGCTTCTCGACCGAGAATATGGTCGACGGCTTTCTCGCGCATATCGGCCTGCAGGAGACGGCCGAGCCGCAAATTCTCCATGAGGACGCGACGAGCCTCTAAAAAAGGGCGAAAGCGGGCCCATTGAACGCCGCTCATTATGACGCTATATTGCGTCATAATATTCGGCTTCCAACGGAGGCGGAGCAATGAGCCTGGCTCGATATGCGGATGACGGGATTTTCGCGCCGCGCAAGATCGCGGACATGCTCCGCACCTCGAGCGAGGAGATCGCCCGCACGGCCGGCCTGGGCAAGGACGCCGTGCAGCGGGCCGGCCGGCTTCGCTCCGACAAGACGCAGCGTCGCCTGCGGGAGATGGTCGAGATCCTCAACAAGGTCGAGCCGCGCTTCGGCTCGGCGCTTCTGGCCTATGCCTGGTACCGCTCGGAACCGCTCGCCGGCTTTTCCGGCTTCACCGCCATGCAGCTCGTCAAGAGCGGCCGGGCCGACGAGGTGCTCGATTATATCGACGCCGTCGACGCGGGCGTCCACGCCTGAGCGCGGCCATAGCCTTTAAGGGCAAGCTCTATCGAGCGCTCAATCCCGTCTATGCGCGCGAGCCGCTCTCGGGCTACGGGGCCGCTCTGCATGGCGGCCGCTTCAATCCCAAAGGCGTTCCCGCGCTCTATTGCTGCCTCTCCATCATGACCGCCATTCGGGAGGCCAATCAGGTCGGCAATCTGCAGCCCACCACGCTCGTCTCCTACGACGCCGATCTCGAACGAATATTCGATACGCGGGATGCGACGGCGCTCGCGAGCGAAGGCATGGACGCCGCCGCTCTCGCGGCTTCGACTTGGCGCGACGAGATGCGCGCGAGCGGCGAAGCGAGAACGCAGAGCTTCGCCCGGCGCCTGATCGGCGCCGGATATTGCGGGCTGCTGGTTCGCAGCTTCGCCCCGGGAACGAGCGAGGACGATCTCAACCTCGTGCTCTGGTCATGGGGAAACGCCCCTCCGTCCTATCTGTCGCCGATCGACGACGAAGGTCGCCTGTCGAGGTGACCCGAAAGACGCGGGCGCTATCTCGCATGCTCGTCGAGAAATTTGCGGCAGGCGTCGAAGTCCTGCCGATAGCCTTCGGGCAATTTCACTTTCTTGGTCCGCGAAAGATTTTGCGCATAGGCGACCATTTTCTCGGTCGGCGCTTTGGCGCGACTAGCGCGCTCTTCGCCGACGCTCTCCTGCGAGGCGGGTGATTTCGCCTTCGACGCACGACGACGCGGACCCGCGCTCGCGCGCTTCGGCGCCGCGGCGCGAATATCGGCCGGTCCGCCGCGGCGGCGGCGCCCCGATCGACGCGCCGGCGCCGGCGCCGTCAACTCGACTTTTCCATTCGATTTTTCGACCAGAGCGTCGATCAGCTCGCCCGCAGCTGTGGCGACGCCGTCGATGACGGCGTGATAATCCGCCTTGCCGACGAGAATCTCATCGAGGCGCATCTCCCACAGAGCCGTCGTCGCCGGATCGACGAGCGCGGGCGCGGCGCCGCGCAGCAGCTCGAACAATTGCAGCCCGGCGGGCGTCGGAAGCACCAGCTTGCCATCCGCTGTCAACAGATTCTGCCGCTTCAATCCCTTGATGATCTCGGCCCGCGTCGCCGGAGTGCCGATCCCCTTGGCTTCCTTCAGCCGGTCGCGAAGCGCGACATCATCGACGAAGCGCCACGCATTCTGCATCGCATCGACGAGCGTGCCTTCATTGTATCGAGGCGGCGGCTGCGTTCTCTTCGCTTCCACGCGCGGCTCGGACAGGCTTGCGCGCTCGCCGTCGCGGAGCGCGGGCAGCGTCTGCTCGGCCTCTGTCTCGGCGTCCGGCTCGATCGCCTGATAGACCGCCTTCCAGCCGAGCCGCAGCGGAATCCGCCCGACCGCGCGAAACTCGGCCGCGCTTCGGCCCGTGATCGGAACGGCCATTGTGACGATGGTCTGCCGATATTCGTAATCGGGCATCACGGCGGCGAGATAGGAACGGCAGATGAGCGCGAACAGCCGCTTCTCATCCTCGTCGAGACGCGCCAAGCGGACTTCGAGATCGTCCAGAACATTGACATTGGGCACGACCGCATGATGCGAGACGCCCTCCAGCGCCTTGTCGCAAAAATGGCCGGACTTGCCGCGTCGGATCACCGGAGCGGCGATCTCCAGCCGCGCGAAGCCGCGCAGACGCGTCAGCGCGGCGAAGATCGCCGGCGCGTCGCCGATCTGATTTTCGCTCAGATAGCGCGCTTCCGCCCGCGGATAGGTGATGAGCTTCTTGCCATCGCCATCATAGAGCGCCTGCGCCACGGACAGCGTCTTGTCGGCGGTCCATCCCCAGCGTTGGCCGCAGGTCTTCTGCAAGGAGGGGAGATCGAAGAGACGCGGCGGCGCCTGCCGCTTTTCATCGACGGCGACGCCGAGAGGCCCCTGATGGCCGCTGGCGGCTCTGGCGATCGTCTCGGCCTCGGCGCGCGTCTTGATCCGCGCCTTGGGCGCCGGAGCATGGCGCATCGAAAAGCTGCCGCCTTCGACGGTAGCTGCCGCTACGACCTCGAAATAATCCTCCGGCCGGAAATTGCGGATTTCTAGTTCGCGAAGGCAGACGATCGCCAAGGTCGGCGTCTTGACCCTGCCGATTCCGATCACGCCGCGAACGCCGGGCGAGAGCAATGTCTTCGTCACAGTCCGCGTCAGCGACAGGTTGAAAATCTGATCGGCCTGCTGGCGCGCCACCGCCGCCTCATAGAGCGGGCGCATATCGGCGTTGGGCTTCAGCCGGGCGAAGGCCTGCTGCAGCGTCTTCGGGTCCTGCGCGGTGAACAGAGCCCGCCGCACACGCCCGCGATAGCCGAGATGATCCAGGATTTCCTGGCCGATCAGCTGTCCTTCGCGGTCGCAGTCGGTCGCGAGTATCACATCGTCGCAGGCGGAGAGCGCCGTCGCTATGGCCCGGAGCTTCGCGGATTTATTGCCCTGCGAGGCTTCGCGAGTCGGATAGAGCCCGTCCGGCTTGAGGACGACGCAGGACCAGCGCTTCCAGACGGGGTTGATCTCCTCGGGCTCGGCCAAGCGAAGCAAATGGCCCTCGGCCGGCAGAATCTGCCCGAAGCGCGCGCCGAGCGCCGCACGAAGATCCTTCGCCTGACTGGCCTTTTCCGTGATGATCAGTGTCGCCATGCGCCAATGCCGAATCGAACAGAATTTCAGCGTAGCGCATGTATGAGAACGAACAAAGAACAAACTCGGTGGGCGATAACGCCTGCGACGTCGGCGAGCGCTCGTCGCGCGCGGACTCGCTAAGCGTCACGCGAGCCCATCGTCGAGCTCTCGCGGCTCGGCCGCCGCCTCCGCGATCGACATTCGCCACAGATCGACGAGGCGGCGCTCGTCGGCGCGCGCGCGATAGTCTTGCAGCGCCTGCGACTGCTCCTCGACGATCTTCCGCCAGAAGCCGCCGTCCTCGAGCAGGGCGATGACCATATTCGCCATGGCGCCGATGTCGTCCGGCGCGATGCGAAGCCCGGCGCGCAGCGCTTCTGCGGCGCCGGACTCTTTAGCGTAGACGACCGGAACGCCGCGCTCCATGGCTTCCAATATCACCATTCCGAAGGGCTCGGCTCGCGAGGGGACGACGACGACGCTGGCGCCGCCATAGGCGTGGCCGCGCTCGTTCCAGCCCAAGGGACCGCGCCAGACGACCGTGCGGTCGCGCAGGCGCGCCCTCTCCTCGCCGTCGCCGAAGACTTCGAAGCGCGCGGTTACGCCCGCGCGGCTCACGCGATCGGCGAGGTCGCAGAAGCGGTCGAGACCTTTCTGGCGGGCCAGGCGGCCGATGAAAACGACGCGTCGGCTGGTCGGATCGCCGCGCTGGACCGAGGAGCCCGCAGCCTCGGGAGCCGTGTTTGGAATGACCGCGATGCGATCATCGAGGGCGTAGTATCGATCGATGAGCGCTCGGCGCGTGACGTCGCTCGGGGCGACGAGACGCGTCGCCGCATTGACGGCGCCCTGCTCGATTCGCTCGATCAAATAATCGCCGCCATCGGGACGCCGGTCGATCTCGAGGGAATGGAAATGCGCGACCCAAGGGACGCCGACAAGGGTCGAGGCCGCGCGCGCGGCGTCGAAAGTGACCCAATCATGCGCGTGGATGAGATCGGCGTCCGCCGTCGCGACGTAATCGCGCAAGCGTCGCTGGAACTCTTCGATGAGCCGAAAAAGAGGTGAGGCCGAGAGCGCCTGCTCGTCATAGACGGAATAGGGCGAGGGACGGCCGCCATAGCTGGACCAGGCGGGCGCGCTCGAATAGCCGCCATAGATCGACCAGGCGCGTGGCGCGCCGCCATAGCTGGACCAGATGCGATGCGACGGCTCCTCGCGCGGCGGCGGCGCCGCATCGTCCAGATAGCTCGACCAGATCGCGCCCACGGATGCGGTCGACCAGCTCGCGGGCGTCTGATCGTAGGGAGAGGGCGCTCGCTTTCCCTCCTCTGGCGGGGCAATTCCCAGCGCCACGACCGGCGTTCCATCGCCGAACGGGTCGAAGATCAGCCTCGCGCGCTCCCAGGGCGCGACGACGGTGACGCGCGCGCCGTCGCGGCGCAGCTTACGGACCAGCGCATGGCAGGCTGTCCACACGCCGCCGACGACGAGCGGCGGAATCTCCCACATCAGCATGAGAATATGCGGTCTGTCGCCGGAGAATCGTCGCGGGCGCGGGCGCAGGCGCGCCGTCAGCAGGCGCAGCGCGCGGCCGCTCTCGTCCGGCGCGAGCAGCAGAGGCCGTCGCGGATGGAAGGCGATGTCGACAGCGTCCTCGCTCGCCTGCGTCGCGACCGGGATAAAGGCGAGGCGGCGCCCTTGGTCCATGCGCCAGAGCCGCAATCCATCGTCCGCGCGCGAAGCGAGAATCTGTCGCGAATGGTCGATCGACAGAGCCCGGATCGGGCCGCTATGTCCGTCGAGCAGGCGCAGCGGCGATTTCGGCGTGTCGGGAACCGGGCGCGCGGAGGAGACCATTCGGTCGATGCGCCAGACGGCGATGCGCCCTTCGGCGTCGCCGCTGATCAGCAGCTCGCCGTCATTCGTCCAAGCGACGCTATGCGGCGGCGCGCCGCTGCTGGGCAGGCGGACGACGACATGCGGCTCGCGTCCGTCCATGACGACGACGCCGGGCGCATCGGTCATGGCGAGCGCGATCCAATCCCCCGACCAGGCGAGCTGACGGATCGTTCCGGGCAAGAAGGAGGACACTCGCGGTCCCGGCTCGTCGGGGGCCAAATTTACCAGAGTGGCGTCGCTCCCCCCGACGGCCAGCGAGCGGCCGTCGGCCGCCCAGCCGAGCGCGCTCACGGGCTCGTCCAAAGGAATTTCGATCGGCTCCCAGCTCGGGAGGCGGTGGACGACCAGCCGCGGCGCCGCGCCGCCCACGGCCAGCGCGGCGCCATCCGGCCGCCAGGCGACGCGCTCGCCGACGAGACTGCGCTCGATCGACCCCGAGACGGCGCGAATCTCGACGCGGCCCTCCTGGTCCGCCATGGCGAAAAGCTCGCCATTGGGCGACCAGGCGAGATCGCGCAGGCGTCCGCCCTTCCGCTCGATCCTGCGCTCGAGCGTCAGCTCGATCTCGTCCGATTGCTCCCATCCGCCTGCGAGGCGGTCGGCGAGCGCGGCATAGGCGCCTCCGTAGCGGCGCAGCGCCTCGGCGCCCAGCCGCGCGAAAGGCCGGCCGCCGATCGGCAGAGCCAAGGGGCCGGAGCCGCTGTCATCGGCGAGCGCGGCGGCGAAAGAGCGCGGCCGCCCCGCCTCGCCGGCGACGAAAGCGGAGACCGCGTCGAGGACGCGCGCCGTGACCGCCATCGCCTCGGCGGCCGTCTGGCCTTCGCGCAGCAGGTCGCGGATGAGCGGATCGTGAAAATCATACTCGACGTCGTCCGGGTCGGCCTGCGTCTCCTCGGTCATGGGCCGGATGAGGCCGCCGAGCAGCACTTCCGCGAGATGGGCGTGGCGCGAGCTCGGCATCATCAAATGCTGGACGAGCCGCATCACCGGCAGGCTCAGCGGCGCGCCGGCGAGATAGGCCGCGAGCTGGCGCGCCGGCGCCGAGGCGGAGGCGGCGAAACGGCGCACGCGCTCGCGCGGACCGAGCGGCGGCGGCGCGCCCGCATCATCCTCGGCGCCCCAGGCTTCCGCCGGCGGCGGCGGCAGGAAACGGGAGAGCCGCACGCCGGAGACGGTCACGCCGCCGCGCCCGGCCGTCACCGCCGCCCAGCGCGCGATCGGCTCCGGGTCGAGGGTCATCACCGGCAAGGGCGGCGACGCGTCTCCGTCTGCGGTCGTCCCGCGAAGCCGGGTGTTGGGCAGGCCCGGCGCCTCGGCGCGCAGCCGCAGATCGGCGAGGCCGAGCGGCGTGCGCGGCCACATTCGCTGCGGAAGCAGCTGGACGAGCGCCAGCGGCCCGCGCCCGGCCCAGGCCCGCAGCGCCTCATGCATGCGCCCGTCGCGCCACCACGGGCCGACGCAATCGCTCGCCACCAGCACGATGCGTCGCCCCGCCGGGTCCTGAAGCTCGCCGAGGCTGCGCGGCGCCTGCCGCGTGAGCGCGCGCGAATCCGCGAGCAGACGCGGCCCGTGATCGCCGTCGAAATGGAGCCGCCAGCCGCGCACGTCGCGAAACGCCCCATGCCGTTCGAGAAGCCGGCGCAGCTCGCCGATGGTCGGCTCCCAGAGTCGCAGCGAATCGCCGGCGTCGATGACGAGCGCGACATCCCCCGAGCGCTCGCGCATCGGCGCGAAGACGGGAAGCCAGACATTTTCCTCGACGATGCGGCGAACCGTCTCCTCCTCGTCGAGCGCGCGGCGATGCGGCGAGGCGACGCGCCTGCGCAGCGGGCTCAGCGCCCGACCGATCTCGAGCGCATGGGGAAGCGCCGGCAGGCCCGCGACGCGAAGGCCGATCGCTCGTCGTCCTTCGCCGCCGCGCCGCGAGGGACGATAGAGGTCGGAGAAATCGTCTCTGGGACGCTTCTCATCGTCGGCTCGCCGGCTCGTCGCCGTCTCGGCGGGCGGAGGCGGCGGCGGAGTTTCGCCCGCGCGCGGCGCTTCGACCACGGGCGTGACGACGGTCGAGGGCGCCGTCGACGGCTTCGGCGACGGCGACTGCGCCACGGGCTCGACCGGGCCGAGCCGGGCGGCGAGCCACAGCGCCTCGGCGATCTGGAGCGGCTCGATCTCAAGGCCGCTCTCCTCGAGGCGGCGGATCAGCGCGTCGATCAGCTCGCCAGCCCTCCAGACAATGGCTTCAGCAGCGCCTCCTCCAGACGACTCTTCTCGTCGGTCGCGGCGGCGCCGAGCGGCGCGCCGAGCAGACGCAGATAGAGCGCGTTGAGCAATTGATCGGTGGACAGATCCTGGACGCTACGCCGCCTCTCGAAATTTTCGAGCAAAATCTCCCAATCAGCCTTCGCTTCCGCATCGGCCTCGCCGCTCAAATGCGCCGCGACAATGCCGGCGAGCTTGGCGGGCGACGGATCCTGCAGCGTGAGCCGCAGGCAGCGGCGCAGAAAGGCGGGCGGAAAATCACGCTCGCCATTGCTCGTCAGCACGATGAAGGGGAATTCGCGGCATGTGACGCGGCCGCGCTCGACTGGAATCCAATAGTCGTCGTCATGCGCGCGAATCTCGACCGGCGCCGGCGGGCCGCCTTCCTCGGCGAGGCGGGCGAGCTCGGGAATGTCGAAGGCTCCGTCCTCGAAAACGTGCAGAAGATCGTTGGGCAGATCGATGTCGCTCTTGTCGATCTCGTCGATCAGCAGCACGCGCGGCCGCTCGCGCGGCGCGAGCGCCGTTCCGAGCGGCCCGAGACGCAGAAAATCGCCGATCTCCGTCCGCTCACCGGGATGCAGCTGCTGATGCTGAAGGCGCCCGAGCACATCGTAGGAATAGAGCCCGTCCTTCAGCGTCGAGCGGCTGGTGACCGGCCAGCGCAGCACCGGGCCGAGCCCGAGGTCCTGCGCGACGGCGTAGGCGAGCGAGGATTTGCCGGTCCCCGGCTTGCCGGTGACGAGCAGCGGCCGCCGCAGGATGAGCGCCGCATTGACCATCTCGATCTCCGCCTCCTCGGCCTGATATCCTCGGCCGATGCGGATCTGCTTCTCGTCGGGCGCAGGCGGCTCCGCCCGCTCCGGCCGAGCCGAGCGCGCGACCTTTCCGGCAAAACGCCGCCAGGGCGGCGCCTCGGGAAGCGTCTTTCGATCACCCTTGAAGATGCGCCAATCCGTCATCGTCCATCTCCTGCGCGCTCTTTGGGCACAAAGGGAATGCGTCCAGGGTCGTCCCAGACGAGGCTGACGCCGAATGCCTGCTCGCCTCGATGCGCAGCGCGGCGCAGCTCCCACAGGCGGCGCGGCAGCTCGTGCATGAGCGCGCCCGTCATCAGCCGGCTCCAATGCGCGTCCGGCTCGGCGCCGGCGGGCGGCGAGCGGAACCAGACCGCGGCCGGCAGGCCGGCGTGCCAGGCGGCGAAGAGGAAGTCCCGGTCGCCCGGGCCCAGCCATTCCGCATCGGCCGCGAAGCCGAGCGCGATGCAGAGCTGCGGCTCCGCCTCTGGCCCCGACAATGCGTCATAGAGCTGGCGCGGCGAAAAAGATTGGCGCGTCCGCACCCAATAGGGCTCGCCGCCGAGCGGACGCGGCGTCTGCCATAGGCGCTTCCAGCGCTCGCTCCAGAGGCGGCGCACGGACCAGAGCGGGGGCCGCTCTATGTCGCGCAGAACGGACAGATAGACGACGCCGAGAGGCTGCTGCGCGCCGAATTCGCCGGGCACGAGCCATTCGTCGAAAGGCTCGGCCAGGAGCGCGTGCGGCACGCAGAATTCGACGACGATGACGACGGCCCCCGTGTCGCCGCCGACATAGGAGAGCTCCTGCTGCAGCGCGTCGAGCCGCGCGATCAGCGCCTGCCTCACCTCTTCGAGCGAAACCGGACCCTCCGGGTCCCAGCCATCGGCCAGGGGCTGAATATCCTCGTCCTTGAAGACGCGAATATGGGCGATGCGTCCGAGCCGAGGCTCTCCATTCGGTCCGGGACCGAGAGGGGATGTCTCGGCGCTGAGCTCCACGGCGACGTAATAATGATGCAGCCTCGGCGCCGCGGAGCCGTCCGACGCAATGTCGAAGGCGCCGAGACCGACCTTCTGCAGCCACGTCTCGACGCCCGGCCGCAGATCGGGCAGGCGCTCGGCGATTTCCCGAAGCAGACGCCACAGTGGCGGAGGGCCGCCATCGACCGGAGGCGGCAGATCGGCGAGATGAGCGAGGGCGGCGCGCAGCGAGCTGTCGCTTCGCGGCGCCGCGGTCGGCGGAAGGCTGGAGCAGTAGAGCTGGCGTAGGAGATCCTGCGGCAAGGCCCGCCGGTCGACGAGCTCGACCAGCTCGCCGAGCCGCGCGCGGGCGCACCCCGCATCGACCGCTCGCCGCGTCTCGCCGAGCGCGACGAAACGCAGCGCGAGCCCCTGCCCTTCGAAATAGCGCGTGAGCTCTTTTTCGCTTTCGAGATATTCGACCGGCGTCGCCTCGAGGCTGCCATTGCCCCAATTGCCATCGGCTTTCGCGGCCACTGCGACGAGCGCGGCGCCGACGAAGACCGCGGCTCCCGACAAGCCTCCCCAACCCTCCAGCTCTTCTGGACGGATATTTTCGACATTGACGTCGAAGCGCAGCGGCTCGGCGGAAACGGCCCAGGCGATGCCGCCGGCGACGAGACGGTCCTCGGCCCCAGCCGCTTGCGGAAATCCACGGGCCGCGCAATCGAGCTTAACCATATCGGGCGAGACACGGGCGAGCTCCACCGGCTCGTTCGGCAATCCCGTGACGGATTTTGCGAGCGCGAGGACGGCGAGATCCACTCTCTTCGACCGCCAGATGACGTCCGCGCCCTGCGCGCGCGGACGACGACGACGATGAAGAGGCTTCGTCGCGCTATCAACCGCCTCGGCGGGGCGGACCGCCCAACGGGCGCGATCGCCGCCCGCCGCCGCGACATGGCCTGCGGTCAGCACATGACGCGAAGTGATGAGATAGCCGCTGCCGACGCTCTCGGAATCGAGGAGAATTTCAACGACGCGGGCCGCTTCCATGTGCCGCGACTCTCCCCGAGCCCGCTATTTCTTGCCGCCGCGCCGGATCTCGATCTTGCCCTTCTGGCCTCCGGCGTCGACCTTGACCGGAGACAACGACAGCTTGACCTTTTGCGTCTTGCTCATCTCGGCCTTTCCGCTCGCGCCGAGCGACGCCTCCGCGCCGAAGATGTGAAAGCCGATCTTGCCCTCGCCGCCGGCCTCGCGCTGCGCGACGACTTGAAACTCCATCTCGATCGGCCCGAGCTCGAATTTCACAGATTCTGTCGCCGCATCTGCGACGGCGCCGACGATCTCGGCGCGCAGAGCCTGCAGCGCCTCTCTCAAGGGAATCGTATCCGGCATCGAAGCCTCGTCAATCTGGTCAAGACGGTCTCGCAATACGCGCATTATATCAGCTCGAGCGGCGCCTGGAAGAACAAAGCTAGAGAAAACGAAAAAGCCCGCCAGAGGCGGGCCATTTCGATATTTTTAAGAATCTGGTTGCGGGGACCCGCAACACCCGATTCTTGCTATTGGTCGAGCGCGTGGTCCCGAAGCTCGCCGCATAAAAAGCGCTGAGAAGCCGGAGAACGAATATCCTCGTCGCGCCCGTTATAGGCGCGGCGGCGTCACGGACCACGCGAGACCATTCTCGCCCTTCCATTGCGAAGAGCGAGCAGGGACGTGACCGACAATGCGCCGACGCCCGAGCTCAGCGGCCAGAGCAAAGCGCCGAGTTCGACGCCCTCGCGAAGCAGGCAAAAAGCGAGGCTCGTCGTCAAAAGGCCGAAACCCGCCGCCCGGGCGCCGATCTGCATAAAGCGCGGCAATTCGGCTCGACCCGTCACGTCCCGCCAATGGCGCGGGAGAGACAGGGCGAGGGCCAAAAAGCCGAGCGCAGCAGCCCCGAATGATGCGAGCAATGGGATTTCAGACATGGGTTTCGTTCACCTGCCGGATCCGAAAATCTCGTCCTGCATGCGTCGATTCCGAGGCGATGTGCTTTGCCGCCACGGCCGCTATCAGCGAACTCGCCAACAGTCCCAAATCCGTGCCGGCGACCGCCCATCGGCCTTGAGCGAGGCTCTCTGCGAGATGGTCGCCGGTGGTAATCCAATTCAAGATCGGCGCCGCGCCCGCCAGCGCGCACACCGCCCAGCTCTCATCTCGCCAAGCGGACCTCGCTCGGCCTCTCGACACGCGCCAGCCCGCGTAGACCGCCGACGCCGCCCAAATCGCGAAAAAAGCAGCGACCTCCCATTGCGCGCGGCCGGGCGTCGCGAGCGGGAGAAGCCGGTTGACGACGAAGAAGCCGAAGGTCGCCGACAATAGTCCGGGAATCGCCGAGATGGCCGCCGTCTCCACGATGCGAACGCCGGTCGGATGCGGTTTCGCCTTCCTCTTTTCCATCCAGATGACGAAGCCGGTCGTGATGACGACGCAACCGCCGAGGCCGGCGAAGAAATAGAGCCAGCGCAACGGCCAATGGTCGAAGCGCATCAGATGCATGCCCCAGATGAAGTCGACAGTCGACTTGGTCGGCCCGGCGACGCTCTGCCTGAGCAGCCGGCCTGCGCGATCGAAGAACATCGACTGGCCGTCGTCGCGGACGCGATCCTTCGTCATCCGTCGCCATTCGACGACCGCGTTGACGTCGCTGGCGTTGACGACACGCAGCAGCGCGGCCTCGCCATCGCCCCAGCGCCGTTCGGCCTCCGCGCGCATGGCGTCGAGCGAACCGAGTTCGCCCGGCGCCCCGGCCTTGCGAAGGCGAAGAGCGCCGCTCGCCTCGTCGAAGAAGACGTCGGCCTTGCCCGGATAGGCGGCCTCGATACCGGCCGGCAGATAGACGGCGGAAAAAATGACGAGGCCCGAAAATGGAATGGCGAGAAGGAACGGCAGGATCACGACGCCGATCACGGCATGAAGATCGAAGCTGCCGCGCAGCAGCGTTCCATTCGGCCGATAGGTGAAGAAATTTTCGAAGATGCGCGTGCGAATGATAACGCCGGATATCGACAGCACGAGCATCGCCATCGCCGCCGCCCCGACGACCCAGATGCCGACGTTCCAGACGCGGACGAGCAGGCTGTAATGAAATGGATAGAAAAAGCGGGTCGCGCCGAGCGTTCCGGCATCCGGCAGAATGTCTCCATTGGCCGGATTGATGGCGATATTGCCGGCGCCTCGCTTGCCGCGAAAGCCGAGCTGCGCGAACGGCGTCCTTTCATCCGGCAGAACGAGACGCCATTCGTCGGCTCCGGCGACGAGCTCATCGATTCGCGGACGAAGCAAATCGAGCGAGATCGGCCCGCTCGGAGGAGAAAGACGCGTCGCGGGCATCATCCAGCGATCGATCTCATGATCGAACACCGAAAGGCTTCCCATGAAGAAGATCGTCAGGAGAAGCGGACCGAGCGTCACGCCCGACCATGTATGCAGCCAGTTCATCGAACGGCGTAGGGTCGAGAACATCAAAAAAGATCTCTCGCCAGACGAGAGGCCCAGACGAGCGCGCCGCCGCCGCCGGCCAGCACCAGCCAGACGCGATGCAAGGCCGGCGTACCAAAAGACCAGAGAAGAACGAAAAGATAGAGCGGAAAGCCGAGCAGCGTAGCGATCATCACGCTCTCGCTGCGCGCGACGCCGGCTGCGATCAGCAACAGCGTCGAGCAGGCGACAGCGCCCGAGGTGAACGCATAGCCGCCGAATACGGCGCCCAAGATGCGCAAGGCGATCGCGCCTTTGCCCGGCGCCATAGCGCTGTCGTTCATCGTCTCATTTCCGCTCGCGCCGCCTCGGCGCCGCACGCGACGCACAAGATCGCCGTAACGAGGAAATCTAATGTACGCCGACCCGCCTCGCAACGCGCATGTTCTGGACGGATTCCAAACTTCGCGCCCGCCAACGGAAGGTTCTCCTTTACGCGAAGGCCGCAGCCATTGCGGCAGCAATGTCGGCATGCGCGGCCTGTGCTTCGGGAAACAGGGCGGCCATGCGCAGGAAGTCATGCGTCATCCCCTCATAGATTCGAAATGTGACTGGAGCGCCGGCGGCTTCCAGCTTTTGCGCATACGCCAATCCTTCGTCGAGCAGCGGATCGAATTCGGCGAGCGCGACGAAGGCCGGCGCGACGCGGCTCAGGTCCGGCGCGAGCAGCGGCGAAAAGCGCCAATCCGCAAAATCATCCGCGGTGCGCGCGTAGAGCGCGTGGAACCAGCGCAGCGTCTCGGCCTCGAGCAGATAGCCTTCCCCGAACAATTCCATCGAAGCCGAGGCGCAAGACGCATCCGTCACCGGATAGAGCAAAGCCTGCAGGACTGGCGCGACGCCGAAGATCGCCCGGTCGCGGGCGGCCATGATCGCCAACACGGCGGCGAGCCCGGCTCCCGCGCTGTCGCCGCCGACCGCGATCCTGCGAATGTCGACGGCGAGTTCCAGGCCAGCCGTCACGACATGTTTGAAGGCGTCGACGGCATCATCGACGGCGGTCGGAAATTTGTGCTCGGGGGCCAGGCGATAATCGACGGAAAGAACCGCGCAGGGCGTGCGCAGGGCCAGCGAGCCGCACAAGGCGTCATGCGTGTCGAGGCCGCCGACGACATAGCCGCCGCCGTGGAAATAGAGGAGCAACGGGCGCTCGGCGGTCGAAACGAGCGCTCCCGGAACGTACAGCCGCGCCGCGATGGCGGCGCCGTCGCGCGTCGGAACCGTGACCGCCCTGCGCTGTACGCCATCTTCCCCGGATGTGTCGAGCGCTCTCGACGCCATCGCGAACTCGCGCCGCGCCTGGTTCGGCGCGAGGGCGTGCAGCGGCCGCGTGTCCCCGCTCCGTCGTCCGGCGTCGACGAGATCGAGAAACGCCGCGAGCTCTGGATTCAATTCCATCTCGGTTTTCCTTCAACTCTCCGCCGCCGCGTCCAGGTGCGGACGCGTCTTCTCGGCGCGCATGTCCACGCAATGGCCGATCAGTTTTTCCAGCTCGAGGCGGTAGGAGGTCATCAATCGCTCGATTGTCGCCATACGATAGACCTGCTTGCTGAAAATACACCGCAACGACAATTCGCCGTCATAGACGCGACCGACGATCTCCAGCCAATTGGCGAGCGGCGCCTGCGGGCTATAGGGGTCCCCGGCGCTCTCCGCCGCCGGCTCGAACAGCGCCTCGTTGAACGTCTGGTCGAACTGGCCGAGATAGTTGAAGGTGATGCGGGCCTGCGGCGACCGGGCGAGTTCGAGGCGCGTCGGCTCATCGGCGAGATAGCGCAGCAGGCCATAGCCGACGCCGTGATGGGGAAGCGCGGCGAGCTGCTTTTTGACGGAGCCGATCACGGCGCCGGGGCCGGTCTGCAAATTCGGCGTGAGACGCACGGGAAACGCGCTCGTGAACCAACCGACCGTGCGCGTCACGTCGATGTCGTCGAACAGATCTTCGCGGCCGTGCCCTTCCAGTTGTACGAGCGCCGAAGGCTGCCCGCTCCACCGGCAGAGAACGATGGCGAGAGCCGCGAGCAGCAGATCGTTGATCTGGGTGCGATAGGCCTCCGGCGCGACCTTCAGAAGGTTCTGCGTCGTTTCGCGATCGAGCCGGATGCCGACGCTCTTGCCGTGCTTCACGAGAGATTTTCCACGCGGATTGTCGCGCGGCAAATCCACGATCCCGTGCGGATCGAGCGCCTTGCGCCAATAGGGCCGTTCGGCTTGCAGATCGAAGCCACGCGCACGATCCGTCAGGCGTTCGGCCCAGAGACGATAGGCGTCCGTCTTGCGCGGCGCGTCCCAGGTCCCGCCTTGCACCAATCGTCGATAGGCGGCCTGCAGATCCTCGAGCAGAATGCGCCAGGACACGCCGTCGACGACGAGGTGGTGAACGACGATGAGCAGCCGTTCGCCTCCATCTGGCAGGCGCATCGAAACGGCGCGCAGCAGAGGCCCTCGTTCGAGATCGAGACTGCGTTGCGCTTCATTGGAGATTGTTTCGACCGCGCGCGCATCCTCGGCTCCCCGGACCCAGAGCACGGGATTTGCGATCGACGCCGCCCGCGCCACATCGACGTCGGCGTAGCTCTGCCGCCAGACCCCGTCCTCGCCGCGGCGGAAGCGCAGGCGGAAGGAATCGTGATAAGCGATCAGCGATTGCAGCGCCTCCTCCAGCAATTCGGGCCGTAGCGTCTCTCGCGTCCTCACCATCAGCGACTGGTTGTAGTGATGCGGCTCCGCCATCTCCTCTTCGAAGAACCATCTCTGGATCGGGATCATGTCGAATTCCCCGTCTTCGACCCGCGCGCCGCGCGTCGCCGGCTTTGCGGGGGGCGGCGCAAATTGCGCGGGTCTCACGACGAGTTCGGCGATGGTCTGAAACTGCATCAGATCGCGCAGCTTGATGTCTAGGTCTATGTCGGGAGAGTTACGAATTTCCGCGATCACGCGAAGGCTGAGGATCGAGTCGCCGCCCGCTTCGAAGAAGTTGGTGGTGACGCCGATTTTTTCGACGCCGAGGACATTCTGCCAGATATCGGCGATGCGTGTTTCGAGGTCGTCGCGGGGGGCGATGTAGCCGGTCGCGGTCCATCGCGGCTCCGGCAGGCGGCGGCGGTCGATCTTGCCATTGGGCGTCAGCGGCAGGTCGTCGAGCTGCACGATCTGCGCCGGAACCAGATAATCCGGAGCCTTGCGCTTGATGTTCGCGCGCAGCGCCTCGACATCGAGCGCCGCGCCGTCGCGGGACGTCACATAGCCGATCAGCCGCTTGCCGGAAGCAGCCCCGTCGAACACCGCCGCCGTCGCCGCCGACACCCCGTCCTCGCCCGTCAGCAGCGCCTCGATCTCGCCGAGCTCGATGCGGAACCCGCGCAGCTTCACCTGTTCGTCCGATCGCCCGAGGCATTCCACGACGCCGTCCTCGCGATAGCGCGCGAGATCGCCGCTGCGATAGAGCCGCGCGCCGGGCGCCGCGCCGAACGGGTCCGGCGTGAAGCGCTCCGCCGTCAGCCCGGGGCGGCCGAGATAGCCGCGCGCCAGATAGGAGCGTCCCGCCCCGTCGCCGCCGATATAGAGCTCGCCCACCGCGCCGATCGGCGCGAGATTCATGTCGCCGTCGAGGATGAAGGCGCGGCGCGCCCCCACCGGCCGGCCGATCGGCGCGCTCGCGCCGTCGCAAGGCTCCTGCGCATCCGCCTTCCACAGCAGAGGCGTCACCACCGTCTCGGTCGGACCATAGCCGTTGATCAGCCAGCGCGGCTGCAGCGCCTGCCGCGCCAGATCGTAATTGGCCCTCGTCACCGCATCGCCGCCGAAAGTGTAGATCGACACATTCGGCGGCTCCTCGCCGGCCGCCGCGCGCATTCGCGCGTGATCCGACAAATGCTGCAGATAGGCGGGCGGGAAGCAGGCGATGTCGATCGCGTGGCGGCGCAAGGCCGCATAGGTCTCGGCCGGCGTCCACAGCGTCGCGTCGCGCAGAACCAGCCGCACGCCGCACAGCAAGCCGGTCAATAGCCGCTCCTGCGCGCCGTCGAAGGCGAAGGACATGAACAGCAGCTCGTTCAGCTGGCGTCCGTCGCGATCGAGCGCGCCGCCTTTGTCCATGCCATAGGCGGCGGCGATGGCCCGGCAATGGCGCAGCAGCGCGCCATGCGGCACGGCGACGCCCTTCGGCGCGCCGGTCGAGCCGGAGGTGTAGATCACATAGGCGAGCTGATCTTCATGCGCGGCGACCGGAGGCGCCGCGTCATCGGCGAGGTCCACGTCGTCGAGCGCGTCGAGGGCGATGTATGGAACGCCGTTGGGAATGGGCAGGCGTGGCGCGACATGGCTCTGGGTCAGCAGCAGCGCGACGCCGGCGTCCCGCATCAGAAAGGCGAGACGCTCCGGCGGATAGTCGATATCGAGCGGGACATAGGCCCCGCCGGCCTTCATGACGGCGAGCAGCGCGACAACGAAATCGATGGAGCGCTCCAGCGCCAGGCCGACGCGCGTCTCGCGGCCGACGCCGCGCCGGCGCAGCAGCGCGCAAAGACGAAGGGCGCGCCGCTCCAGCGCGCCATAAGTCAGCGCCTCGCCCGCGCACCACACCGCCTCGCGCTCCCCATGCGCGAGCGCCACCGACGACAAAAGCTCAGGAAGCGACGGCGACGGCTGCGAAGACCCCATCCCCGCCAGTGGATCGCTCCACTCCCGCAAGAGCGCCTTTTCGTCCAGCGGCATGGCGTCGAGCTCGCCGAGCCGCGCATCGCCGTCTTCGGCCATAGTCGACAGCAGGCGCTCGAAATGCGCTTTCAGCCGCTCGACCGCCGCCGCCTCGAAGCAGTCGCGCAGATAGAGATATTCCACTGCGAGCGTATCGCCGACGGTCACCATCAGATCCATGGGCAGGCTGGTGACGCTGGTGCTGGCGACGGGTCCGAAGCGCAAGTCACGGTCGCCGCGCTCCTGTAGCGCGCGGTCGACCGGATAATTCTCGAAGACGATGATGCTGTCGAACAGCGCCTGGCCGCTGCGCCCTGCCCAGCGCTGGATATCGTTGAGCGGCGTATATTCATGGTCGCGCGCGGCGAGATTATGCGCCTGCAGCTCACGCAGGAAATCGCCGACCAGCTGCTCGGCGCGCAACCGCCGGACGATCGGCAAAGTGTTGATGAACAGCCCGAGCAGACGCTCGACGCCCGGCAGTTCGGCGGGGCGGCCGGCCACCGTCGCGCCGAAGGCGACCGTCGACCGCCCCGTATACCGCTGCAGCAGCAACAGCCAGGCGCCTTGCACCAGAGTGTTGAGCGTGACGCGCTCGCGTTGCGCGAAGGTCTTCAGCGAGCGCGTTTGCTCCGCATCGAGCCGCGTATAGAGCGCGCCATGCCCGCCGCCCGCATCGCCGGCGATGCGGCCAGCAGACTCGGCGAGCAGGCAGGGCTCGCCGAGAAGCCGCATCTGCTCCTTCCAGAAGGCTTCGCTCGCCGCAGTGTCCCGTCCCTGCAGCCAGGCGATATAATCGCGGTAGCGCCCCGCCGCCGGCAAAGTGACGTCGTCTCGGTAGAGGGCGAAGACTTCGCCGACCAGCTGCGAAATGCTCCATCCGTCGAGCAGAATGTGATGGCTGCTCCAGATCAGTCGATGGCGGTCGTCGTCGAGGCGCGCCAGAACGATGCGCTGCAGCGGCGGCCGGGTGAAATCGAAGCCGGCGCGGCGCTCGTCCGCCGCGAGGGCGGCGAGTTCCGCTTCGCCGACGACGCGGTCGCGCCAGTCGAGCTGACGAAACGCCGCCTGCGCGCTGTGGTGGACAATCTGCACCGGCTCGGGCAGCCCCTGCCAGGCGAAGGCCGTCCGCAGGATTGCGTGACGTTCGAGCGCGCTCGCCCAGGCGCGCTCGAAGCGCGCGACGTCGAGGCCCTCGACCGAAACGCTCATCTGACTGACATAGAGGCCGGCGCCGGGCGTTTCGATGGAGTGAAACAGCATGCCCTGCTGCATCGGCGAGAGCGGGTAGATGTCTTCGATCTCCGCTGCCGGCAGCGGAAGCAGGCGCGATTGCTCGGGCGTCAATCGGACCAGCGGCAGGTCTGTCGGAGGTGCTGGCGCGTCTTCGCTCTCGGCCCATCGCACGGCGCGCGCCAGAGCGGCGATGCTCTGATGCTCGAAGACGTCCTTCGGCGTCATCCGCAGCCCCGCCGCCAGCGCGCGGCTCACGACCTGGATCGAGATGATAGAATCGCCGCCGAGCCGGAAGAAATTATCTTCGACGCCGACCCGCTCGAGGCGGAGAACGGACCGCCAGACGCCGGCCAGCTTCTCCTCGAGCTCGGTCCTCGGGGCGACATAGACCTCGCCAGTCCAATCTGGATTGGGGAGCGCCTTGCGGTCGAGCTTGCCGCTCGGCGTCAGAGGCATGCGCTCCACGACGACGATGCGGGCCGGAACCATGTAATCGGGCAGCGAGGCCGAAAGATGCGCGCGCAGTGTCTCCTCGAGCTCCAGGGGCGCCTCCGCCTGCGCCGTGACATAGCCGACCAGCCTCATTCCGGCGGGCGCTTCCTGCGCGACGACCGCCGCATCGCCCACGGCCGCGTGCTCTCGCAGACGGCTTTCGATTTCGCCGAGTTCAATGCGCAGCCCGCGGATCTTCACCTGCTGATCGACGCGGCCGACATAGTCGATCGCGCCGTCCGCGCGCCGGCGCGCCAGATCGCCGGTGCGATAGAGCCGCCCGCCGGGAGCGAATGGATCGGGAAGGAAGCGTTCCGCCGTCAGCGCGGCGCGCGCATGATAGCCGCGCGCCGGAGCCGCTCCGCCGATATAGAGCTCGCCGGCGATTCCATCCGGCAGCGGATGAAGCTCGCTGTCGAGTATATGGATCGTCACATTGGCGATGGCGTGGCCGATCGGCACGGCCGCCGAGCCGTCCTCGGCGCGGCACCGCCAGTAGGTCACGTCGATCGCGGCTTCGGTCGGGCCATAGAGATTGTGCAGATCGGGCGCGTCGGGCGAAGCGCCGGCTTGCCGTAGGAAGCGATCCTGCAAATCCTTCGACAGCGCCTCGCCGCTGCAGAGAACCCGCCGCAGACTGCCGCGCCGCTCGATGTTTTCCGTCTCCAAAAAGGCTTGCAGCATGGAGGGCACGAAGTGCAGCGTAGTGATGGCGTGACGATCGATCGCCTCGCGCAGTTCCGCCGGTCGACGATGCGCGCCCGGCGGCGCCATGACGAGCGCCGCGCCAGCGATCAGCGGCCAGAACAGCTCCCAGACCGAGACGTCGAAGCTGAAGGGCGTCTTCTGCAAGACGCGGTCGCCCGGGGTCAGCCCGTAGACGTCCTGCATCCACAAAAGCCGGTTGCAGAGTGCGGCGTGCGAATTGGCGGCGCCTTTCGGCTGCCCCGTCGAGCCAGACGTATAGATGCAATAAGCAAGGTTTTCGGGATGCGTCTCGACAGCGGGCGCGCCTTGCTGTTCGCCGTCCGGTTCGCCGCGCGTTTCGTCCAGCAACAGGAGCGTCGCCACGGTCTGCGGCAAGAGCGGCGCAAGGCTCTTTTGCGTGAGCAGCAGCGCCGCGCCACTGTCTTCCAGCATAAAAGCGAGACGCTCTCGCGGATAGTCGGGATCGAGCGGCGCATAGGCGCCGCCCGCCTTCCATATGGCGAGCAGGCCGACGATCATATCGAAAGATCGCTCGACGGCGATGGCGACGAGCGCTTCGGGCCCTATTCCGGCGTCGCATAGTCTATGCGCCAACCGATTCGCACGGACGTCGAGCTCGGCATAGCTCAACTGCGCGTCGCCGCAGATCACAGCTGGCGCCAGCGGCGTCCTCCCCGCCTGCCGCTCGATGAGCCGGTGAACGCAGGTCGCGGGGTAGGCGCGATTCCCTGCCCGCTCCGGCTGGAGCGGGGTGGACGTCGATGCATCGGTAAGAGAAATCGCGCCGAGCTCGCGATCGGCGTCCTCTCCCAGCCTTTCGAGGAGCCTCGCGAAGACCGATCGTAGCACTTCGAGCTGCGGCGGCGCAAAGCATGCCGCGCGATATCCGAAGGCGATCTCGAGCCGGTCGGCGACGGTGACGGTCAGCGTCAGCGGATAATGCGTCGTCTCGCGGCTGTCGACCTTGCCGAAGACGAGGTCGTCGTCGGCGCGTTCGCGCAGCGCCCGATCGACGGGATAATTCTCGAAGACGACGATGCTATCGAACAGCGCCTCGCCGCTGCGGCCAGCCCAGCGCTGGATTTCATAGAGCGGCGTCGATTCGTGGTCGCGCACGACGAGATTATGCGCCTGCAGCTCGCGCAGGAAATCGCCGACGCGTTGTTCGGAACGCATGTCGCGCACGATCGGCAAGGTGTTGATGAACAGGCCGAGCACGCTCTCGACGCCCTCCAGTTCCGCGGGGCGCCCGGCGACGGTCGCACCGAAGGAGACCGCGGACCTCCCCGTATAGCGCTGCAGCAGCAGCAGCCAGGCGCCCTGGACCAGAGTGTTGAGCGTCACGCGCTCGCGCTGCGCGAAGGCCTTGAGCGCGCGCGTGCGCGCCGGGTCGAGCCGCGCATGGAGGACGCCATAACCCGTCTCCTCATCTGCGCCGGTCCGGCTCATGACGTCGGCGAGCAGGCAGGGCTCGTCGAGGAGCCGCAATTGCTCTTTCCAGAAGGCTTCGCTCGCCGCCGGGTCGCGGCCCTGCAACCAGGCGATGTAGTCGCGATAGCGCCCGACCTGCGGCGGCGCGGCCCCCCCGTGATAGGCTTGCAGCACTTCGCCGATCAGCTGCGCCGTGCTCCAGCCGTCCATCAAAATGTGATGATGGCTCCAGATCAGTCGATAGCGGCTCTCGCCGAGCCGCGCCAGCACGAGGCTCTGCAGCGGCGGTTGCAGGAAGTCGATCTCCTCGCGGCCGAGCTCGCGCTCCAGAGCCGCGAGGTCGCTAGGCCCCGCATCGCGATTGCGCCAGTCGACGATCCGAAACGGCAGGCGCGCGCTGCGATGGACGATCTGCACCGGCTCCGGCAGGCCCTGCCACGCAAATGCGGTGCGCAGAATGGCATGCCGCGCGAGCGCGTCCGCCCAGGCGCGCTCGAAGCGCGGGATGTCGAGGCCCTCGACGGCGACACTCAACCGGTTCGCATAGGCCCGCGACTGCGGGTCGCGCAGCGCGTGGAACAATATGCCTTTCTGCACGGGCGAGAGCGGATAGACGTCCTCGATCCGCCTCGCCGGCGCCGGCAGGCGATCGAGCTGCTCCTGCGTCAGACGCACGAGGGGGAAATCGGAAGGCGTGACCCCGCCTTGCGCATCGGCGACGCAATGATCGATGATCGCCTCGAGTTCGGCGCGATAGGCGCTCGCGAGGCGCTCGATCGTCTGCGGACGATATTGTCCCTCGCTGAAGTGCCAGGCGACGCCGAGCTCCCCGTCATAGATCTGGCAATTGACCAGGAGCCGATTGTCGAGCGGCGCCCCGGCGCTGCGCGTGCGGCCGCCGCTTTCCGAGGCCGGCTCGAACAACGTCCCCCCCTCGAAGCTCTGATCGAACTGGCCGAGATAATTGAAGGTGACGCGCGCCTGCGGCAGTTTCTTCAGTTCTTCTCCGATTTCCGGGGCGGCGAGATAGCGCAGCAGTCCGTAGCCGAGCCCTTTGTTCGGGACGGCCCGCAATTGCTCCTTCACCGATTTGATCGCCGCGCCGAGATCGCCGGCCCCGCCGGGCGCGAGGCAGACGGGATACATCGTCGTGAACCAGCCGAGCGTGCGGCTCACGTCGACGCCGCCGAAAACCTCCTCGCGGCCATGTCCCTCCAGCAACACGAGCGCCGCGTCCCGTTCTGTCCAGGCGCAGAGCGCGCGCGCCAGGGCCGTGAGCAGAAGATCGTTGATCTGCGTGCGATAGACGGCCGGCGCCTCCTTCAGCAGCCGGCGCGTGCGCTCGCGATCGAGCCGGATGCCGATCTGGCGCGCCTGCGCGATGCGATTGTCGCCGGCCGGAAAATCGCGCGGCAATTCGGCTGCCGCTCTACCGAGCTGCGCTTTCCAATAGTCTAGCTCCGCCATCAGCTCTTCACTGCGAGCGGCTTCGGCGAGATGCGCCGACCAGCGCTGGAAGGAGCTCGATTTCGGCGGCGAACCGACGAGTTCTCCCTTCTCTATAGAGCAGTAAGCGGCCTGAAGATCTTCGAGCAGCACGCGCCAGGAGACGCCATCGGCGACGAGATGGTGAATAACCAACAGCAGACGCGCGCTGCCGTCTCGCAGCTCCATCGAGGCGGCGCGCATCAATGGACCATCCCGCAGATCGAGGCTCGCCTGGACCTCGTCGGCGACAGCCTCGATCTCATCAGCGCCGACGAGCCGATGAAAGGTGAGCAGACGAGATGCATCCTCCGTCTCGGCGTGCTCCTGCGTCCAACGGCCGAGATCGTCGCGACGATAGCGCAGGCGCAAAGCGTCGTGGCGTTCGACGACGATGCGCAGCGCCGCCGCGAGAACGGTGGCGTCGAGCGGCGCCCGCGCCCGCAGCAGGACCGACTGATTCCAATGGTGGCGCTCGGGGACGTCCTGCTCGAAGAACCAATGCTGCGCCGGCGTGAGATATACGAGGCCGGCCGCCGGCGGCTCCGGCTCCTTGGTCTCGTTCTCGATCGTCGCGACGCGCGCCAGAGCCTGGATCGTCTGATGCTGGAACAAATCGCGCGGCGCGATGCGGATGCCGATCCGGCGGGCGCGATTGACGACCTGGATCGAAATGATCGAGTCGCCGCCGAGGTCGAAGAAATTGTCGTGCAGCCCGACCCGCGGAATTTGGAGAATATCCTGCCAAATCTCCGCCAGCTGACGTTCCTGCTCGGTCGCCGGCGCGACATGGGCCGCTCGCCCGATCTCCGGCTCGGGAGCCGCCAGGGCCTGCCTGTCGAGCTTACCGTTCGCCGTCAGCGGAAATTTGTCGAGCACGAGAATCTGCGCCGGCGTCATATAGTCGGGCAAGGACGCCGACAGACTCTCGCGCAATATCGCGCCGAGCGACTGAACGGATTTCGCGAGCATCGGATCATTAGCGTAGCGGTCCCAGCGACGCGAAAACTCCGGCGGCTGCTTCCATTCGCTCATTCCGCGCGGCCGCGCATCGGCCTGCGGCTTCGCGAATTCGACATCGAAACAGCCGTCGTCGCGATCCGGCGTCCAGGCGATCTTGGCGTGATAGCCATGCGCCTCGGCCAGCGTCCAGAAGCTTTCCGGATCGGCCCCCTCCGGCTCTATGCCGATCATCCGGCCGCGCAGCGTCTCGACGCTCGTCTCGTCCTGGCTCGCCTCGATCGCCCGCCACAGCGCCAGATCGGCGGCGAGGCGGCGGTTGGGAACACTTTCGATCCTGATCGGCCGCTCGCCGCCGGCAGCGAGACGGGCGTCGAGCGCCGCCATCATGTCCGGCCCGCTATTCCACGAGACGCGCTCGCAGGGCTCGCGCGCGGTCTCGACGTCCGCGCGCAAAATCGCGTCGTAACGATAGCGGGTCAGCTCATTGTCGCTGCGGCCCCGCCGCAGCTCGATCTCCGCCGCGCCGATGCGCGGCAGAACGGAAGCGAGCTCGGAGAATATTTCGGGAGCGACGAGGAGCTCGCCATCATGCGCGATCGCGCGGGCGATGCGGCTCTTCAGCTGTCGCACACCGAGGCCTTCGGGCGCGCGAGCCGTCTGCACCGAAGCGTGGAACAGCCGCTGCAGCGCCAGCGTCCGCAGATCGCCGACGAAGATCGCGCCACCCGGCGCCAGAACGTCGAGCGCCCCTCGCAACACGGCGACGAGATAGTCGACGTCGGGAAAATATTGCGCCACGGAATTCAGCAGCACCACGTCGAAGCCGTGCGGCGCCAGTCCTTCGAACTGCGTGGCGGCGCGCCGGCTCAGGCGAACATGGGCGAATCCGTCGCGCTTGTCGAGCCAGGCGCGAAGATCGGCGATCGCCCGACCGGAAACATCGGCGCCCTCATAAACCGAGCAGCGCGGCGCGAGATGCTGCAAAAGAAGGCCGACGCCGCAGCCGATCTCCAGCACCCTATCCGGCTTCAGCGCATCGATGCGCGCGAGCGTGCCGTCGAGCCACTCCTGCATTTCCGCCGGCGGAATGGGGCTGTCGTCATAGCTGCTGTTCCAGCCGGCGAAGCTCGGCCCTCGTCCGACGTCCGCCAGGCTGTAGGCGCCGTCGAACACCGTCTCCCACTCTTCGACGCGCACGCCGGACGCATCGGCATCGCGTCGCTGCATCGCCTTCAGGCCCACTTCATCGGCAACGACATAGCCGACCAGCTGCCTGCCGTTCGCGGCGTCTCGCGCCAGCACGACGGCCTCGCGCACCGCTTCATGCTCGCAGAGCCGCGCCTCGATCTCGCCGAGCTCGATGCGGAACCCGCGGATTTTGACCTGATGGTCGATTCGTCCGACATATTCGATGACGCCGTCAGCGCGGCGACGCGCCAAATCGCCGGTGCGATACAGCCGCTCGCCCGCCCGCCGTGCGAAGGGATCGGGAACGAAACGCTCCGCCGTCAGGCCGGGCCGTTGGTGATAGCCGCGCGCGAGGCCCGCTCCGCCGATATAGAGCTCGCCGACGACGCCGGCCGGAACCGGATCGAATTGGTCGGAGAGAATATAGAGCCGCGTGTTCCAGATCGGCCGGCCGATCGGCACGACCGACGTTCCAGCTTCCTCCCGGCACTCCCAATAGCTCACGTCGATGGCGGCTTCGGTCGGCCCGTAGAGATTGTGCAGCGCCGCCGGACTCGAGCGGAGGAACTGCCGCTGGAGCTCATACGGCAAGGCCTCGCCACTGCAGATCACGCGTCGCAGCGAGCGGCACGACGCAAGCTGATTTGAATCGACGAAGGCCTGAAGCATCGACGGCACGAAATGCAGCGTCGTGACATCATGGCGCCGAATGAGCTCGCCGAGCTCGAACGGGTCCTTGTGCGCGCCCGGCGGCGCAACGATCAGCGTCGCGCCCGTCGTCAGCGGCCAGAAGAACTCCCACACCGAGACGTCGAAACTGAACGGCGTCTTCTGCAGCACCCGGTCGCCCACCGCCAGGCCATAGGCCGACTGCATCCATTGCAGGCGATTGATCAGGCCGCGATGTGTGTTGCCGGCGCCCTTCGGCCGTCCCGTCGAGCCGGACGTGTAGATACAATAGGCGAGATTTTGTGACTCCGTGAGCGTGTCGAGACCGGCGTCGTCGTAGGCCTCGAGCTCCGCTTCCATGCCATCGAGACTCCGGACCTCGAGAGGCGCGGCGGCCGCATCGAGCGGCAGCGAGTCGAGCAGCCGCTCCTGCGTAAGCAACAGCGAAACGCCGCTGTCCTCGATCATATAGGAAAGGCGCGCGGCCGGATAATCGGGATCGATCGGCACATAGGCTCCGCCGGCCTTCAGCACGGCGAGCAGCGAGACGACCAGTTCGAGCGAGCGTTCGGCAGCGACGCCGACGAGGACGTCGGGACCCACACCCAATTCGCGCAGCTTGCGCGCCAGGCGATTGGCCCGCGCGTCGAGCGCGCCATAGGCGATCGAGCTTTCTTCGAACACGACGGCGATCGCATCCGGGCTCCTTGCGGCCTGCGCCTCGATCAAATGGTGCAGGCAGCGCTCGCTCGAATAGGCGGCGTCGGTGTCGTTCCACTGCTCGACGAGGATGGCGCGCTCCGCTACGCCGAGCAGCGGCAGGTCGGCGATACGCCGGCCCGGCTGCTCGATGACGCCCTTGAGCAGATTACGCCAATGATCCGCCATCCGTTCGATGGCGGCGCGCTCAAACAGATCGACGCTATAGGTGAAGGTGGCGGAAAGGCGTCCGGCGGTCTCGAAAGTGTGCAGCAGAAGATCGAACTGCGTAGCGCACATTTCATGCTCGAAAGGCTCGATCGCCAGGTCGGACAAATCGTCCAGGCGGTCGAGGCGCTTCCACTGGTGGTCGTAGGCGATCTGAAACAGCGGATTATGTCCGAGGCTGCGTTTCGGGCGCAGCTCCTCCACCAATTGCTCGAACGGCAGGTCCTGATGCGCCTGCGCCGCCAGCGCCGCCTCCTTCACACGGTTCAGCACGTCCTCGAAGGTCGGATCGCCCCCGAGATCGGCGCGCAGCACGAGCATATTGACGAAGAAGCCGATCAGGCCCTCGGTCTCGACATGATTGCGGTTGGCGATGGTGATGCCGACGCGCACATCCGTCTGCTGCGTATAGCGATGGACGAGGACATCGAAGGACGCCAGCAGCAGCATCGGAAGGGTGACGCCCCGCTCCGCCGCGAGCGCCCGCAGACGCTCCGTCAAGGCCGGATCGAGGTCGAAACGCAGATTGGCGCCGCGATAGCTCTGTTCCGCCGGGCGCGGCCTATCGGTCGGCAGTTGCAGCACGACATCCTCGCCGCCGAGCCGCTCGCGCCAATAGGCCAGCTGCCGGGCACCCGCGCCTGCCGCCAGCCAGTCGCGGCTCCATACGGCGAAATCGGCGTATTGTATCGGCAGGGGCGGCAAATGCGGCGCGCGCCCATCGCGATGACTCGCGTAGAGCGCAGCGAATTCGTCGATGAAGACATTCAGCGACCAGCCATCGGAAACGATATGATGCATGGCGAGGAGCAGCACATGCTCGTCTTCCGCCAAGCGGACCAGGCAGACGCTCAGCAGCGGACCTGTTTCGAGATCGAAGGGCAGATGCGCGATGCGAACGGCGAGGTCGTGGGCGCTCTTCTCGCGCTCGTCGATCGGCAGGCCGCTCATATCCTCGAGCGTCAAGTCGAGGGGAAGCGAATCATGGATGATCTGGACCGGTTCGCCGCCATCGCTCCGGAATGTGGTGCGCAGCGTCTCATGGCGTTCGATCAGCGATTGAAATGTCCTCGTCAGCGCCGATCGGTCGAGCCGTCCTTTCAGCCGCGCGGCGGCGGGAATATTATAAGCGGCGCTCGACGGCTCGAGCCGCCACAAAAACCACAAGCGGCTCTGCGCCGGCGACAGGGGCGGCGGAGCGTTGCGATCCGCCCGCCGCAGAGCCATGCGCGCGACGCCTTTCGCCTGATCGCGCAAATCCCGCACGCGTTGGGCGAAATCGCCGAAATCGCGCGCCTCGAACAGAGCCGGCAGAGGAACGTCGACGTCGAATGCATTGCGCACGCGCAGAACAATCTGCATCGCCAGCAGCGAATGCCCGCCCAATTGAAAGAATTCGTCGGTCAGGCCGATTTTTTCGACGCCGAGGACATTCTGCCAGATATCGGCGATGCGTGTTTCGAGGTCGTCGCGGGGGGCGATGTAGCCGGTCGCGGTCCATCGCGGCTCCGGCAGGCGGCGGCGGTCGATCTTGCCATTGGGCGTCAGCGGCAGGTCGTCGAGCTGCACGATCTGCGCCGGAACCAGATAATCCGGAGCCTTGCGCTTGATGTTCGCGCGCAGCGCCTCGACATCGAGCGCCGCGCCGTCGCGGGACGTCACATAGCCGATCAGCCGCTTGCCGGAAGCAGCCCCGTCGAACACCGCCGCCGTCGCCGCCGACACCCCGTCCTCGCCCGTCAGCAGCGCCTCGATCTCGCCGAGCTCGATGCGGAACCCGCGCAGCTTCACCTGTTCGTCCGATCGCCCGAGGCATTCCACGACGCCGTCCTCGCGATAGCGCGCGAGATCGCCGCTGCGATAGAGCCGCGCGCCGGGCGCCGCGCCGAACGGGTCCGGCGTGAAGCGCTCCGCCGTCAGCCCGGGGCGGCCGAGATAGCCGCGCGCCAGATAGGAGCGTCCCGCCCCGTCGCCGCCGATATAGAGCTCGCCCACCGCGCCGATCGGCGCGAGATTCATGTCGCCGTCGAGGATGAAGGCGCGGCGCGCCCCCACCGGCCGGCCGATCGGCGCGCTCGCGCCGTCGCAAGGCTCCTGCGCATCCGCCTTCCACAGCAGAGGCGTCACCACCGTCTCGGTCGGACCATAGCCGTTGATCAGCCAGCGCGGCTGCAGCGCCTGCCGCGCCAGATCGTAATTGGCCCTCGTCACCGCATCGCCGCCGAAAGTGTAGATCGACACATTCGGCGGCTCCTCGCCGGCCGCCGCGCGCATTCGCGCGTGATCCGACAAATGCTGCAGATAGGCGGGCGGGAAGCAGGCGATGTCGATCGCGTGGCGGCGCAAGGCCGCATAGGTCTCGGCCGGCGTCCACAGCGTCGCGTCGCGCAGAACCAGCCGCACGCCGCACAGCAAGCCGGTCAATAGCCGCTCCTGCGCGCCGTCGAAGGCGAAGGACATGAACAGCAGCTCGTTCAGCTGGCGTCCGTCGCGATCGAGCGCGCCGCCTTTGTCCATGCCATAGGCGGCGGCGATGGCCCGGCAATGGCGCAGCAGCGCGCCATGCGGCACGGCGACGCCCTTCGGCGCGCCGGTCGAGCCGGAGGTGTAGATCACATAGGCGAGCTGATCTTCATGCGCGGCGACCGGAGGCGCCGCGTCATCGGCGAGGTCCACGTCGTCGAGCGCGTCGAGGGCGATGTATGGAACGCCGTTGGGAATGGGCAGGCGTGGCGCGACATGGCTCTGGGTCAGCAGCAGCGCGACGCCGGCGTCCCGCATCAGAAAGGCGAGACGCTCCGGCGGATAGTCGATATCGAGCGGGACATAGGCCCCGCCGGCCTTCATGACGGCGAGCAGCGCGACAACGAAATCGATGGAGCGCTCCAGCGCCAGGCCGACGCGCGTCTCGCGGCCGACGCCGCGCCGGCGCAGCAGCGCGCAAAGACGAAGGGCGCGCCGCTCCAGCGCGCCATAAGTCAGCGCCTCGCCCGCGCACCACACCGCCTCGCGCTCCCCATGCGCGAGCGCCACCGACGACAAAAGCTCAGGAAGCGACGGCGACGGCTGCGAAGACCCCATCCCCGCCAGTGGATCGCTCCACTCCCGCAAGAGCGCCTTTTCGTCGCGGCCGAGCAATTCGATCGCGTCCACCGTGGCGAAGCGGTCTTCGACGACATGCCGCAGCACATTCTCGAAATGGTCGCGCAGGCCGGCGATGTCGGCCTGATCGAACATGTCGGATGCGTAGGTGAAGGTCGCCGCAAGGCGGCCGGACGCGTCTTCCGTCATATCCAGCGCGAGATCGAATTTGACCGTGCAGGCGTCGCCGCGCAGAAATTCGGCTTCGAGTTCCGGCAGATCGCGCAAGGCGCGAAGATCATGCCGCAGATGGTTGAACAGAATTTGAAAGGCCGGCCGCCACTCGCCGTCGTTCTCTCCATGCAGGGCCTCGACCACCCGCTCGAACGGAAGGTCCTGATGAGCCTGCGCGCCGGCGGCGGCCGCCTTCACGCGCGCGACCACGTCGGCGAAGCGGAGCCGGCCGTCGATCTGCGCGCGGAGGAGCTGCACATCGACGAACAGGCCAATGACGCCCTTGGTTTCCTCGCGATTGCGATTGGCGACGGGCACGCCGATGCGAATGTCCTCCTGTCCCGTGCTGCGGTAGAGGACCACATCGAATGCCGCCAGCAACGTCATGAACAAAGTGGCGTCGCAGGCGCGCGCCAGCGTCCTCAACCGCTTCGTCAAAAGGTCGTCGAACTGAACAACGAGTCTCGCGCCGCGCCGGTCGCTCTGCACAGGCTTCCTGCGACGGGATGGTAGCGTCAGGATCGGACGCTCGGCGCCGAGCTGCGCGCGCCAATAGGCGAGATGCGGCTCGGCGCCGCCGGCGTCTAGCCAGCTCTGTTGCCAATGCGCGTAATCGGCATATCGGATCGGCAGATCCGGCAGCGACGCCGTCGCGCCGCAGCACATGCGAGCGTAGAGCGATGCGAATTCGTCGATGAGAATCTGCATCGACGCCGCATCGGCGACGATGTGATGAATGGTGACCAGAAGCAGATGATCGTCCGGCGCCAGCTCGACCAGCGTCACGCGCAGCGGCGGACCGGCCTCGAGGTCGAACGGCCTTTGCGCCTCCTCGTCGATGCGTCGCCGCAGCTCCGTCTCTACGGCTACTGGCGGCGCGCCGAGGCGCTCCCGGCGCAGATCGAAACGGCCCGGCTCGTGAATGACCTGCAAGATGCGCTCGCCCTCCTGACGAAAGGTCGTGCGCAGCGACTCGTGCCGCCGGATCAGCTCGTCGAAGCTTTTCTCGAGCGCCGTCTCGCGCAGCGCGCCCTTCAGGCGGACCGCCGCCGGGAGATTATAGGCCGCGCCCTGGCGGGCGAACCACAAGCCTCTCTGCGCCGACGACAAAGGGGCCCGATTGTGCCCTGATCGCACGATCGGCAGTCGACGAAAATCGACGCCGCTGTCCGCCAGACGGCGCAAGAATGCGCGTTGATCCTCGCGCGAGAGAGCCGCAAAGCGTTGCGCGATCGCGTGCAGCTGCAAAGAATGGGGGCCATTCGTCTCGTTCATCGCTCGCCCGCTCCGCTCTCTTCGAATCCGCTCAACAATTCCGACATGAACGCGATCTCGTCCGGCGTCATCTCTTCATGCGCCAGACTGTCGGCCAAAGCGCCGAGCGTCGCCGTCTCGAACAGACGGTCGAAGGGCATGTCGACTCCCAGCCGGTTGCGGATTTTCGCCGTCGCCTGCGCCGCCAGCAGCGAATGGCCGCCGAGATCGAAGAAATTGTCGGTCGAGCCGACGCGTTCGACGCACAAAACCTCCTGCCAGATCGCGGCGAGCTTCTGTTCGAGCTCCGATCGAGGCGCGAGATAGTCGCGACCCCGCCGTTCCGGATCCGGCAGGGCCGAACGGTCGAGCTTTCCGCTCGCGGTCAGCGGCATCTCGTCCAGAACCATGATTTGCGCCGGCACCATATGGTCCGGCAAATGACGCCGAAGATGCGTCTCGAGCCGAGCCGGCCAATCCGGCGCCGACGCCTCGACGACCACATAGCCGGCGAGCAGCCATCCGCCCGGCCCCGGCCTCGGCGCTATCGCCGCCGCCCGCACGCCCTCATAGGCGAGAAGACAGGCTTCGATTTCGGCCGGCTCGATCCGAAACCCGCGAATCTTGATCTGATGGTCCACGCGGCCGATGAACTCGATGCGTCTATCCGCGCGCCTGCGGGCGAGATCGCCCGTGCGGTAGAGACGCGCGCCGTCGGCGCGAAACGGATCCGGCGCGAAGCGTTCGGCGGTGAAATCCGCGCGGCCGAGATAACCGCGCGCCAATCCGCCGCCGCCGATATAGAGCTCGCCCGCGACGCCGACCGGCATCGGGTTCAATTCGGCGTCGAGGACATGCGCGCGCGTATTGTCGAACGGCGATCCGAGCAGCGGCCGCGGATCGTCGGCCTGCAGCCGGTGCCGCAGCGACCACACGCAGGTCTCGGTCGGGCCATAGAGATTCCAAGCCTCGCCGGCCGACCGGACGAGACGGACGGCGAGATCGTCGGAAAGAGCCTCGCCGCCGCACAGCGCGAGGCGCAGGCCCAGCGCGTCGATCTCTGGCGCCTGAAGGAGAATGCGCCAAGCCGAAGGCGTCGCCTGAATGGCCGTGACGCCGCAATCCACCACCCATTTCAGCAGCGTCCGTGGATCGCTCGTCGCCATTCGCTCCGCCAGCGCAATGCGCGCGCCGCTCATGAGCGGAAGAAAAAGCTCGAGCGTCGAAATGTCGAAGCTCGGCGCGGTCAGCGCCAGCATGCCGTCGTCGGCGCGCAAGGCGATGTCCCGCTGAACGCTCGACAGGAACTCGAACAGACTGCCGCGGCTGATCGAGACGCCCTTGGGCTCGCCGGTCGAACCCGATGTATAGATGCAATAGGCGAGATGATCCGGACGAGCGACGTCGCCTGGATCATCATCCTCGAGATCGGCGAGCGTCGCGGCGTCGCGATCGAAGCACCAGACGGAGAGTTCGCGATCCACGTCGCTCCTCAGCGCATCGAGCCATTGCGTTTCGGTCAGCAGGACGCGCGCGCCCGAACGGGCGAGCATGGAGGCGAGGCGCGCAGGCGGGTGTGTCGGCTCGAGCGGCACATAGGCGCCGCCGGACTTCAGTATGGCGAGCAGGCCGATGAGCAGCGCCGGCGTGCGCTCGACGCACAGCGCGACCCGATCGTCCGGCCCGACGCCCATGGCGCGCAGGCGACGCGCCAGCCGATTGGCGCGCGCGTTCACTTCCGCATAGACGTAGGTCTGATCACGAAACATCAGCGCGACGGCGTCGGGCGTGCGCCGGACCTGTTCCTCGATCACTCGCGTCAGGCTCTGATCCCGCAGGGCGGGAGCCGCCGGCTCGGCCGTCTCCTCGCGCCGCGCCGCCGCCGCGATCTCGCACAGCCGGCCGTCCGGCCGCCGCGCCAATGCGCGCAATATTTCGAGGAGCTCGTCGACGAACGCCTCGATGAGCGGCGCATCGTAATGGCGCTGGTCGTAGTCGAACCGCAGGCGAAGACCGTCGCCGCGCGGAACCGCCATGATCGTCAACGGATAATTCGTCTGCTCGTAGGATTGGAAAGCGCTGATTCCGGCGGCGCCGATCCGGTCCCAGAGGCCGGGGTCGACCGGATAGTTCTGCGTGATGAGCAAGACGTCGAAAAGCGGGGCTCCATGGGGGAATCCGCTGCACGCCTGCACGTCGCTCAGCGGCGAATATTCATAGTTGCGCAGCGCGAGATTGTGGTCCTGAATTTTGCGCAGCCAGGGGCCGAGCGCGCTCGTCGGCTGGACCTGCACCCGGACCGGGAGCGCGTTGATCATCATGCCGATCATCGTTTCGACGCCGTCGACCGGCGCGTTGCGGCCGGAGACCACGGCGCCGAAGACGACGTCGTCGGTTCGCGCGTAGCGAGCGAGCTGCAAGGCGAGAGCGCCCTGCAGCACAGTATTCAACGTCACATGCTGCGTCTGCGCGAAGCCGCGTAAGAGCGCGCCGAAATCGCTCGGCAGTTCGCGAATGAGGCTCCCATGGCCGTCCCTTCGCTGCGCGGGCGCGACCTGCTCGGCGAGCAGCGTCGGCCCCTCCAGGCCGCTGAGGCCCTCGCGCCAGAAGCTCTCCGCTTCCCCGCGGTCCTGACCGCCGAGCCATTCGACATAGCGGCCGAAGCTCTGCGACCGAACGGCCGGCGCCGGCAAACCTTGCGTTTGCGCGAGATAGTCCGCGAACGCCTCGTCGAGCAGGCGCGCCGAACTCCAGCCGTCGAGCAGCAGATGATGCAGCGTCCACACCACATATCGGCGCTCGCCCGCAATGTCGATCAGCGCGACGCGCATCAGCGGCGCATGTCGCAGATCGAACCCACGCGCACGGTCGCGCCGCAGAAATTCGAGGAGCCTGTTTTCCGCCTCGCTCTGCGGAACGGATCGCCAGTCATGCCGCTCGAACGGCATTTCCGCTTCGCGCATCACGACCTGAAGGTGCGTATCGAGCCCTTCGAACACGAACAGCGTGCGGAGAATATCGTGCGCGGCGATCGCCCGGTTCCAGGCCCCGCGGAACGCCGCGACGTCGAACGGGCCTTCGATCGTGCAGGTTCTCTGGTTGATATGCACGCCTCCCGCCGGATCCATCAAACTGTGAAACAGCATGCCCTGCTGCATGGGTGTCAGCGGATAGACGTCGGCGATCTCGTCCGGGCGCGCCGGCAGCCGATCGAGCTCGAGCGGCGAGAGACCGCCGAGCCGAGCGCGGGCGGACGCTACGTGACCGTTCGCGGCGCCGGCCGGTTCGATCCGCTCGGCGACGCGGCCGAGCTCGGCGATCGTCTGATGCTCGAAAATATCCTTCGGCTTGATGCGGATCCCCTGCTTCTTCGCGCGCGCGATGATCTGCAGGCTGAGAATGGAATCGCCGCCGAGTTCGAAGAAATTGTCGTGGACGCTGACGCGTTCACGTCTCAGAACGGACCTCCAAACGTCGGCGATGCTCGTCTCCAGTGGCGTGCGCGGCGCCGTATGGGCGCGGATCGGCGCCGCGACGGGCGGCGGAAGCGCCCGCCGATCGAGCTTGCCATTCGGCGTGAGCGGCAGAAAGGCGAGCTCGATCACCGCCGCCGGCAGCATGTAGTCCGGCAGGCTCCCCGCCAAATTGGCGCGAATGTCGTCGATCGCGAGAGTCGCGCCGGCGCGCGGCGTGCAATAGGCGATCAGTTGCGCATGCGCTTCTTCGTCTGCGCTCTCGGCGCGATGGACGACGACGACAGCATTGTCGACATCCGGCTGCGCGCGCAGCGCCTGCTCGATCTCTCCCGGCTCCACGCGATAGCCGCGTATCTTGATCTGTTGATCGGCGCGCCCCAGGAATTCAACGACGCCGTCCAGAAGATAACGGGCACGGTCGCCGGTCCGGTACAAGCGTCCGCCATCGCCGCCGAACGGGTCCGGAACGAAGCGTTCAGCGGTCAGCGCGGCTTGCCGCCAATAGCCGCGCGCCAGCCCGGCGCCGCCCAAATATATTTCGCCGGGAACGCCCGCCGGCGCCGGCTCCATCCATTCGTCCAGAACATAAGCGCGGATGTTGGGAAGCGGACGCCCGAGCGGCGCCGCGCGGCAATCCCCGCGCGGCTCGACCACCCCGGCGAGAGCGCCGACAGTCGTTTCGCTCGGCCCGTAATGATTGACGATGCGGCAGGGAGGATCGAGGCGCCGCAACGTCTCGATGAGAGACCAGGGCGTCGCCTCGCCGCCGAGAATCAAGGTTCGTCGCGGCAATGCGCGCTTCGGCTCGGAGGCATGGAGAAGCGCAGCGAAATGGCTCGGCACGATTTTGAGGACGTCGATTTCGTGTCGCTCGATATAATCGGCGAAAGCGTCCGGGTCGAAGCATCGCGCCTCGTCGACGAGATGCAATGCGCCGCCCGAGCAGAGAGCGCCGAACAGAACCGTGTGCCCGAGGTCGGCGGCGATGGTGGAGACCATCGCCATGCTGGCGCGCGGCGGCAACCGCAGTGCGCACAGCACGCCTTGAACATAATTCGCCAGCGCGGCGTGGCCGATCACGACGCCCTTCGGTGAGCCGGTCGTGCCCGACGTATAGACGATATAGGCCGCCTGAGCCGGCTCGATGTCGATCGACAGGGGCTCGGCGCTGTAAGCGGAAAGGTCGAGCGCCTCGAGCGGCGCGCGCCACGCGCTTTGCAGCGTCTGCGCCGAGCCGCTCTCACACAGAATCATCAGCGGGTTGCAATCCGCGATGATTTTGTTCGAGCGCTCCGCCGGGGTTTTCGGATCGAGCGGCACATAGATCGCTCCGGCTTTCAATATGGCGAGCAGCGCCACGACCATCTCGGCCTTACGCTCCATGCAGATCGCGATCGGCGTCTCGCGCGCCGCGCCCTGCTCGATGAGCCACCGCGCGAGCCGGTTGGAGCGTGCGTCCAGCGCGCCATAGTTCAGCGTTTCGGCTTCGCTGCGCAGCGCCGTCGCATCGGCATGCGCGGCGGCCGCGAGGCGAAAGAGCGAGAGCACGGATGTCGCCGGAAACGGCGCCGGATTGGCGCTCCAACGTTGAAGCTCCGCACGCTCGTCTGCATCGATCCACGGCAACCGGCCGACGGCGCATGTCGGATCGGCGATCGCGCTGCGCAGCAGGCTCCGCCATCCCTTCACCAGTCTTTCGATCGTGGCGACGTCGAAGAGGTCGGTCGCATAGGCGACGCTGACGCCGAACAGCGAGCCCTTGTCGAGGATATCGAGGCTGAAATCGAAATGGGCGCCGCTTTCGCCCGGAGCGACCGCCTTCAGCCGTAAACCCGGCAGCTCGTGCAGCGCGTCGTAGGTCCAGTTCTGGAAGTTGTATTTGACCTGGAACAGCGGATTATGGGCGAGGTTGCGGGTTGGATTGATCGTCTCGACGAGCTTGTCGAACGGCAGATCCTGATTGGTCTGAGCTTCGAGCGCCGTCACGCGGACGCGCCGAAGGAGCTCCGCGAAGCTGAGATCGCCGTCCGTGGTCAGGCGCAGGACCTGCGTGTTGACGAAGAAGCCGACGACATTCTCGACTTCCGCCCTATTGCGATTGGCGATCGGCACGCCGACCGCCACGTCGCCCTCACCGGTCACGCGGTAGAGCAGCGCGTAGAAGACGGCCAGAAGAAACATGAATGGCGTCGCATTATGGCGCTGCGCGGCCTCGCGAATATCCGCGCTGATGGCGGCGTCGAGATCGAACGCATGGCGCGCGCCGCGAAAGCTCTGTGTCTTGGGGCGCCGCCGATCATAGGGAAGCTCGAGCGGCGGACGATCGCCGCCGAGCTTTTGCGTCCAATACTGCAGCTGCGGCTCGAGCCCGCCAGCCTCTAGCCAATTGCGCTGCCACAGGGCGTAATCGGCGTATTGGATGGGCGATGAGGCGAGTTGCGGCTCCTCTGTCCTGTGCAGGCCCACGTAGAGAGCGGCAAAGTCGCGAATGACGAGGTCCATCGACCAGCCGTCGCAGACGATGTGATGAAGAGTGAACAGAAGCCGATAATCGCCGTCGCCGAGCCGCAGCAGAACGACGCGCAGCAATGGACCCTGCTCGAGATCGAAAGGCCGACGCGCTTCGATTTCCGCCAGGTTTTGCGCGCGCGCCTCCCGCGTCTCAGGCGGCAGCGCGCGCAAATCTTCCGTCGCGACGCAGAGAGCCTCGCCGGACTCGACGATTTGATAGACTTCTTCACCGGCGTAACGGAATGTCGTGCGCAAGGCGGCATGGCGCTTCAGCAGCCTGTCGCAGGCGCCGCGCAAGGCGTCGTCGTCGAGCGCGCCTTCGAGATGCAGGGCCGCGTGCAGATTGTAGGCGCTGCTCTCCGGCTCTAGCCGCCAAAGAAAGAACAGCCGGCGCTGCGCATAGGAGGCGAGCGCCGGACGGTCGCCGATCGAGAGCGGCGGAATGGGCAGCAGCGAAAAATCGATCGCGCTCGCGGCCATTTTCCGCAGCAGCTCGCGCCGCATGTCGGGTTCGGCCTGGGCGAAGCGTCGCGCCAGCGCGAGCATCCGGTCTTCCGTCGTCATCATACCCCCAGCTGGTCGAACAAGGCTTCGAACCGATCGATGTTTTCGGACGCGGGCGAATTTGCCGACAATCGCTCGACCGCCTCTGCCAGTTCGGCGACGGTCGGGCTTTCGAACAGGCTGCGCAGCGGCAGGACGACGTTGCAATCGGCGCGCACTCGCGAGACGACCTGGGTGGCCAGCAGTGAATGGCCTCCGAGCTCGAAGAAATTGTCGTGAACTCCGATCCGCCCGATTTGCAGCACGTCCTGCCAAATAGCGGCAAGCCTCGCTTCGTGATCGTTACGCGGCGCGACATAGCGCTTCTGCATGTCGGCGACATCTGGTGCCGGCAGCGCCCTGCGGTCCAGCTTGCCATTGGCGGCGAGCGGCATGGCGTTGAGCGTGATGATATGGGCCGGCGTCATATAGTCGGGCAGGACGGCGCCGAGTTCGTCGCGCAGCCTCGCGCCGAGGCGCCGGCGCAGCGTCGCGCAGAGCGGGTCGGTCACATAGGGCCGCCAGTCGGCGAGCGCCGCCGGCGCGCGCGGCCCGCGGGTCTCGCTGGCGGGATTTCTGAATTCGACGTCGAAGGCTCCGCGCCGCGCGCCGGGCGTCCAGCCGATCGAAACGTCCAGCCCATGCGCGGCGCCGAGCCGCCAGAAGCTCTCCGGGTCTTCGCCGGTCTCGGTCAGCCCGTCGAGCGACGCATGAATATCCGCGACGGTGGCGGCGCCGTCGCTCGCCTGCAGCAGATCGACCAAGGCGACATCGCGGGCGAGACGGCGATTGGGGACGTTGCTCACGGTCAGGCCATGCGCACGCTCGGCCGCGAGCCGCGCGTCCAGCGCCGCCAGCGCGCCGTCTTCGTCGAGCCATTCCATGCGCGCCGCCGGCGCCGCGACGAGATCGCAGCGCAAGACGACGTCATAGCGATAACGGGTGAGTTCATTGTCGCTTCGCGCCCGCTTGATGTCGATCCTCGCTTTTAGGCCGAGCTGGCCGGCGGCCGCGTGGAAGAACGCCGGATCGAAAACGAGCTCCTTGTCCTGGGCGATCGCCTTGTCGATCCGTCCCCGCAATTGGCGGATGTCGAGCTTGCCGGGGGCGCGCGCGAATTGCACGGATGCATGGAAAGTCGGCAGGAGCGCAAGATGACGCACGTCGCCGATGAAAATGGCGCCGTCGCCGATGACGGTGGATGCGGCGCGAAGCACAT
The DNA here is from genome assembly GCF_009936375.1 of Methylosinus sp. C49. GTDB lineage: Bacteria > Pseudomonadota > Alphaproteobacteria > Rhizobiales > Beijerinckiaceae > Methylosinus. The sequence continues at coordinate 295,839 of NZ_AP022333.1, forward strand.
TCATCAGATAATCGCCGTCGGGAAAATATTGGACGACGGAATTCAGCACCACGGTGTCGAAGGATTCTCTAGCCATAGCGTCGAATTGCAGCGCCTCGCCTTGCATGAGCCTCACATGCGCCAGATCTGGCCGCTGCTCGATCCATGCGGCGAGTTCGGCGATGGCGCGCGCCGACAGGTCCGTTCCGACATAGGCCTCGCAGGATGGTGCGAGATGCTGCGTCAACAGCCCGACGCCGCAGCCGATCTCGAGCATTCGGCGTGGCCGCAGGTCGGCGATGCGCGCTACTGTCGCGTCGAGCCACTCCCGCATATGCGCCACTGGAATGGGCTGATCGTCATAGCTGCTGTTCCAACCGGTGAAATTCGGGCCCTGCCCGGAGGCATCATAGGCCGTCTCGAACACACTCTCCCATTGCCGGATCGCCTCGTCGGCTTGATCGCGGCGATGCAGCTCCTTCAATTTGTCCGTATCGGGGACGACATAGCCGACGAGCCGCAGCTCGTCGGCCGCATCGTCGCGCGCCGTCACGACGGCGTCGCGCACGCCGTCCATCGCGCAGAGAGCGGCGGCGATCTCCTCCAATTCGATCCGGAACCCGCGCAGCTTCACCTGCTGGTCGAGGCGCCCGACATATTCGATGAGCCCGTCGGGCCGCAGCCGGGCGAGATCGCCAGTGCGATAGAGACGGGCGCCGCCGCCCGCCGCGGGGTCTGGCACGAAACGTTCGGCGGTCAATTGCGGGCGATGCAGATAGCCGCGCGCCAGGCCCGCGCCGCCGATATGAATTTCGCCGACCACTCCGGCCGGAACCGCATTGAGCTCATCGTCGAGAATATGAATGGCGGCGTTGGCGATCGGCGCGCCGATCGGCGTCGTGGGGCCCGCGCCCATGCGGCACCGACACGCGGTCGAGTCGATGGCCGCTTCGGTCGGACCGTAGAGGTTCCAGAACTCGCCATCCCAATTCCGCAACGCCGTATCGACGAGCGCCGGCGGCAAGGCTTCGCCGCCGCAGAACAGATAACGCAGACGGCGTAGCGCCTGCGTATCGGACTCCATCAGAGCCCGCAGGAACGACGGCACGCATTGCAGAACCGTAATGCGATGCTGCGCAACCTGCCGCCACAGCTCGGCCGGGTCGCGGCCGGCTTCCGCCGAGGCCGATACGCATCGGGCGCCGATCATCAGCGGCAGCCAGAACTCCCAGACCGACGCGTCGAAGCTGAAAGGCGTCTTCTGCAGAATCCGATCATTTGCGTCGATGGCGAAGGTCTGGCGCATCCACTCCATATGATTGACGATGGCTGCGTGACTGACGGCGACGCCCTTCGGGCGCCCCGTCGATCCCGAGGTGTAGATGCAATAGGCGATATTGTCGGGACTGACGCTAACGAAGAGATTCCCGTCCGCGTAATCGTCGAGCTCGCCTTCATCGCGATCGTGACACCAGGTTCTCGCGTCGCACGCGCCGAGTTCGGTGAGCAGGCGTGTTTCGGTAAGCAGGACGCGCGGCTTGGCGTCCTCCAGCATGAAGCGGATGCGTTTTGGCGGGTAATCGGGGGAAAGAGGGAGATAGGCGCCGCCGGCTTTGAGAATCGCGAGCAGGGCCGCCGTCATGACGGGCGCGCGATCGAGATAGACTCCGACCAGCACATCCGGGCCGACGCCGAGATCGCGCAGCCGTCGGGCGAGGCGATTGGCCCGCGCGTTCAGTTCGGCATAGCTCCACGCTCCGGCATCGCTCTCGACGGCGATGGCTGTGGGCGTCGCCGCGACCTGCTCCTCGATCAGTTCATGGAGACGGGGTCCGCCTGCGGCGAGCGCTCGCGCGGCGTCGGTCGCCGCCGTCGCGTTCATGCCGAGGCTCACCGCGCCGATCGATTTCGTCGGGTCGGCGAGCGCGTCGCGCAGCAGCGCGACGAAATGCTCGGCCATGCGGGCGATCGTCGGCGGATCGAATAGGTCGACGCTATACGTAAAGGAAGTGCGCAGCGCGTCGCCGCTTTCCTCCACATCCAGCGTCAAGTCGAATTGCGTAATCGGGGCGTCAGAGCGCGGCTCCTGCGCATCGAGGCCGGCGAGATTGCGCAGCGGCGCGTAATCGCGCCGGCGATGATTGTAGGTCACCTGAAACAGTGGATTATGCGCGAGCGTGCGTTCCGGATTGAGCGCCTCGACCACCTGCTCGAACGGCACGTCCTGATTGGTCTGCGCCTCGACGACGCGGGCCGAAACGCGCTGCAGCAGATCATCGAAGCTCGGCGCGCCTTCGAGGTCGACGCGGATCACCAGCATGTTGACGAAAAAGCCGATCAACCCTTCGATTTCGGTCCAGCGGCGGTTCGCGACGGGCAGGCCGACGCAGAGATCGCGCACCCCACTGTAGCGACAGAGCAGCGTCGCGAACGCGGTCAGCAGCAATGTGGACAAGGTGACTGAGCGCGCCTGCGCGAAGCGCCGGAGCTCGGCGGCCAGCGCATGCGGCATGGGGAAGTCGAGATTGGCGCCGCGGTAGCTCTGCTTTTGCGGGCGCGGGCGGTCGAGGGGGAGCGGAAGCGGCGCCTGCGCCGCGGCGAGCCGCTCTCTCCAATAGTCGAGTTGGCGGGCGCCGGCGCCAGCGGCGAGCCATTCACGCTGCCAGACGGCGTAATCCGCATATTGAATGGGCAGCGTCGGCAGACCCGGCTCCGATCCGCGCACATAGCTCGAATAGAGCGTCGCGAACTCGTTCATCAGCACGTTCAGCGACCAGCCGTCGGAAACGATATGATGCATGGCGACGAGCAGCGCATGTTCGCGCTCGTCGATCTGCAGCAGCGCGACGCGCAGCACCGGGCCATGTTCGAGATCGAAGGGACGGCGCGCCTCGCAGGCGATCCGCGCCTGCGCCTCGAGGCGCCGTTCACGAGGCGACGACGCGCTCAGTTTTGCAGCGGCGATCGGCGGCAGAGAATTGGACGCGATTTTCTGGACATAGTCGCCGCCGAGCGCGGGAAAGGATGTCCGAAGCGTCTCGTGCCGGGCCATGAGCGCACTGAAGGCCCGGTTCAGAGCGTCGATATCGAGTTCGCCGTCGAGCCGCAGCGCGCCAGCGACATTGTAGACCGGATTGTCCGGCTCCATCTCCCAGAGGAAGCGCAGGCGCCTCTGCGCATGCGAGAGCGGCAACGGCCGGCTGCGATCGGCGCGCGGCGGCGCAGGCTCCAAATTCGATGACGCGTCGGCCTGGCGCGCCGAGGCCAACGCCCTGATCGTCTGGCGCTCGAACATGGCCTTCGGCGTCAGCCGCAATCCGTGTTTGCGCGCGCGCGCGATAACCTGCAGGCTGCGGATGGAATCGCCGCCGATCTCGAAGAAATTATCCGTGACGCCGATCGTCTCCGACCGCAGAACCTCTCGCCAGATGCGAACGAGCAGTTCTTCCGTTTCGTTCGCGGGCGCGACGACGTTTCGGCCGGCGACCTGCGGCGCGGGAAGCGCGCGGCGGTCGAGCTTGCCGTTGGCTGTCAGCGGCAAGCTCGCGAGCTGCGTGAAACAGGCGGGAATCATATAGTTCGGCAGGACGCGTTCGAGCGCTGCACGCAGCGCGGCGCCGTCGATCGCCCTTCGCTCCGTCGCGACATAATAAGCGACGAGGCGTCTGTCGAGACCGTCGCCATCGGCGACGACCGCGGCGTCCTCGACCCCGTCGAGCGCTCTCAGGGCCTCGACGATTTCCGCCGGCTCGACGCGATAGCCGCGAATCTTGAACTGCTCGTCCGCACGGCCGAGAAACTCTATTCTTCCCATGCGGTCGTATTTGACGCGGTCGCCCGTGCGATAGAGACGCTCCCCGCGTCCAGTGGGATCGGGAATGAATCGCTCCGCCGTCAGTCCCGGCTGCCCGAGATAGCCGCGCGCCAATCCCTCGCCGCCGACATAGAGATCGCCGGGCGCATTGCACGGCGTATCGGCCAGCTCATCGTCCAGGACAGCGACATGGGCGTTGGGCAAAGGCCGTCCGATGGGAATGGAGCCGCCGCCCGCGAGCGGCGCCTCGATCTCATGCGTCAGCACGCCGACCGTCGTCTCGGTCGGGCCGTAGTGATTGACGATGCGGCAGCCGGGCTTCAGCTCACGCACGGTTTCCGCCAGATCCCGATCGGCCGTCTCGCCGCCGAGGATCAGGACATGCTCCGGCAGCACGCTGTGCGGTTCGGCGGCCTGCAACAGCGCCCGCAGATGGCCGGGGACGATCTTGAGAACGCCGATCCGGCGGCTCGCCAGATGCGCCGCGCAGAGATCCGCATCGGCGACGACATCCGGCCCCGGCAGATCGAGCAACCGGCCGGAGCACAGGGCGCCGAACAGCGCCGTATGGCCGAGATCGGCCGCGACGCTCGACACCATCGCCATGCCCGCATCGGGCGGAATCCGCACTTGCTGCAACAGGCCCTGGACATAATCGGCGAGCGCGCCATGGCTGACGACGACGCCCTTGGGCCTCCCGGTGGAGCCGGATGTGTAGATCACATAGGCGGCCTGCCCCGGCGGGATGTCGACTTGCGGCGGCTCGGCGTCGAACAACGCCAATGTCTCGTCTTCCAGAGCGATGAATTCGACCTGAGGCGCGCGGCCGGGATCGGCCGCGAGGCGAGCCAGCGCGGCGCCGCGGCTGACGACAGCCGATGCGCCGCACTCCGCGATGAGCGCGCGAAGACGCGCGTCGGGCGCAGCAGGATCGAGCGGAACATAGGCTGCGCCCGATTTTAGAATTCCGAGCAGGCCGACGACCCATTCCGGAGAACGTTCCACGACTAGCGCCACGCGATCCTCGCGACCGACTCCATGCGAGGCGAGGCAATGGGCGAGCCGGTTCGACGCTTCTTCCAACTGGCGATGGGAATAATCGCGCGAGCCGCCGCACAGAGCGAGACCGTCGATGTCGGCGGGGAGATTGCGCCGGCGCAAAGCGAGGACATCGCTCGAGTCGAATACATGCGCCGCTCCCGATCTGCGGGTCGCCGGACGCGGCGACAGATCGCGCAGCCTTGCTTCGGGCGTGTGGACGGCCGACTCGAGCAGGTCGAGGAAATCGCGCTTCCATTCGTGGATGGTGTCGGCGTCGAACACATCCGTGGCATAAGTAAAGAAGCCCTCGATTTCGTCTCCCGCATCCATCACGTCCAGAGCGAGATCGAAATGCGCGCCGGCCGGCGCCATGGCGAAGCTCTCGATGCGTAAGCCGCCAAAATCGACGAGCGAGGGGGCGGCGAAGCCATAATTGAACTTCACCTGGAACAGCGGATTATGCGCGAGCGTGCGTTCGGGCCGCAAAATCTCGACCAGCCTTTCGAACGGCAGGTCCTGATTGGCGTGGGCGCCCGAGACGGCGTCCTTCACCTCGGCCAGCAGCGCCGCGAAAGGAATTCGGTCATCGACTTGGTGGCGCAACACCAGCGTATTGACGAAAAAGCCGATCAGGCCTTCGGTTTCGGTACGACGACGATTTGCGAAGGGCGAGCCGACGCGCAGATCTCTCTCGCCGGTGCGACGCCGGAGCAGAATGTAAAATGCCGCCAGTAGGACCATGAACAGCGTGACGTCACGCGCCCTGGCCAACTCCCTGAGGCGCGTCGCGAGAGCGGCATGCACGCGGATGTCGACGGTCGCGCCGCGGCCGCTCCGCGCGGCGGGACGCGGCCGATCGAAAGCGGGCGTCAGCGGAGGATGCGCGTCGCCGAGGCGTTCGCGCCAATAGGCGAGTTGTCGGTCCGCTTCGTCGGCTCCGAGCCAACGCCTCTGCCACAGAGCGTAATCGCCGTATTGGATGCTCGGCGGCTGTAGCGCGGCCTCCTCTCCGCGGCTGAAGCCTGCATAGAGCGCAGCGAGCTCCCGCAGAAAGATCGTCAGCGACCAGCCGTCGGCGACGATGTGGTGCGCGGTCACCAACAGCAGATGATCATCGTCCGCCAACCGAACCAATTTGACGCGGAACGACGGACCATTTTCCAAATCGAACGGCTGGCCGGCCTCCGCCGCCGCGATCGCCTGCGCCCGCGCCTCGCGCTCGCCGGGCGCCATATCGCTTATGTCTTCCACCGCGACATCGATCTCGCCGGCCTCGTCGATCACCTGGATCGTCGCGCCGTCGCATTCCCTGAAGCGCGTCCGTAAAATCTCGTGTCTTTGGCGGAGCGCACAGAAAGCCTGGGACAGCGGCCCGATCCGCAAACAGCCCCGTAGTCTCATCGTCAGGGGAAGATTATAGGCGGCGCTGTCCGGCTCCAACCGCCAGAGGAACCAGAGGCGGCTCTGTGCGAACGACAGAGGGGGATTGTGATCGCCGACCGCGACGATGTGAAATGCGTCTGCGCCCTCCCCGGCGCTTTCGATGTCGCGGGCCGCCATTTCATCACGAAGGCGTGCGATGGCGGAGGCGAATGCCGCAAAGCTCGGCTTTTCGAAGAGAAGACTTGGCTCGACGGCGACGCGCCATTGGTCGGCGACGCGCGCCGTCAATTGCGCGGCGAGCAGCGAATTGCCGCCGAGCTCGAAGAAATGAGCGTCTCGCGCATCGATTTCGCGATCGAACAACTCACTCCAGACCGCAGCCAGCCATTCCGCCGTTTTGGTCTCCGTCGTCGTTTGCCCGACAGAAGAGACGCTGCGTCCCTGCCGCTCGGCGCCTTCGGGCTCGCCTCGCCGCCAGGCGAAAAAGGCGTCCAACGATCCATTCTCGAAGAGCGGCAGACAAGCGGAGCGCTGCAGCTTGCCGCTCGACGTCATTGGAAGAGCCCCCGGATTTACGAGAAGTATCAGCGATGCGCCTTCCTGATAGACCTCGGTCAGGAGTGCGTGGATCGCCTGCGCCACCTTTTCCGGATCGATGAGCTTTTGCGTGCGTTTGCCGATTTCGACGGCGACACCTATTCCTTCCGTCCCATTCACCTCGACCGGAAAGGCGGCGACCCGGCCTCGGCGAGCGGCTTCGAGCTCCTCCTCGATCGTCAGCTCGATGTCCTGCGGATGGAGGTTTTGACCGCGGATGATGATGAGATCCTTGAGCCTGCCGGCGATGAAAATTTGTCCGTCCCTGCGAAACGCGAGATCTCCGGTGCGCAGATATCGTTTGCCTGCCCTCTCGACAAAGGTCTCACCGGTCGCTTGCTGGTTTTGCCAATAGCCCCGCGCGACGCTGGCGCCGCTGACCCAGACCTCGCCAATCGAATCGGGGCCCGCGTCTGTCTCCATCGCCGGATCGACGACACGAATGTCGCTTTCCTCGCAGCCCTCGCCGCAGGAGATCAGTGTGAGGCCCCGCGACGCCGGATCATCGCCGCTTATGTCGCCAGCGTCGAAGGTCGCGGCGGCAACCTTCGCGCCCGGCCGCTTCGCCGTCACGAATAGCGTCGACTCGGCGAGGCCGTAACAAGGATGAAACGAATGCGCGGAAAAGCCCGCCGCCGAAAACGTCTCGGAAAAGGCGTGAAAGGTGCCGGGCCGGATTGGCTCCGATCCGCAAAATGCAACGCGCCATCGGCTCAAATCGAGCGTCGCCGGCAATGGCGCGGCAATTCTTTCGACGCAGAGACGGAACGCAAAATCAGGTCCGCCGCTGACGGTTGCCCCAAATGACGAGATGGCTTCGAGCCAGCGTAGAGGCCGCTCGATGAAGCTGCGCGGCGACATCAGCACGAGCGCCGCGCCGCTGTAGATCGGCTGTAGAAGACAGCCGATCAATCCCATATCGTGAAACAGCGGCAGCCAGCTGATCCAGACGTCGGTCGGCTGCAGTCCGAAGCCACGCGAGATCGCCGCCTCATTGGCCAATATATTGCCGTGGCTGACTATCACGCCCTTCGGCGCCGCCGTCGATCCCGACGTATATTGCAGGAAGGCGATGTCGTCCCGTCCGAGCGGCGGCGCGATCCATCGCCCGACAACTCCTTCGAGTCTGTCGACCGCGACCACCTCCACGCGATCCGGATCCGGCAACGCCGCTCGCAACGCCGTAGCCGCTTCGCGCCCGGACTCTCGGGTCAGCAGCAAGCGAGGCCGCGCATCTTTCGCGATGGCGAGCAGCCGGCCCATATGGCGCGCCCCCAGAGACTGGGGCGGATAGGCCGGCGTCGCGATGACACCTGCGTATAGACAGCCGAAAAAGGCCGCCACATAGTCGAGCCCGCTCGGCAGCAGCAGCAGCGCCCGCTCGCCGGGAGAGACCTTCGCCTGCAGACCTGCGGCGATTGACAGGGCGCGCTCATGCAGCGCCCGATAGGTGAAGACCTTCTCGGAGCCGTCCCGGTCGCCGAGAAAGCGCAAGGCGACTTGTTCGGGAGATTGCTCCGCGCGTCTGTGCAATATCGCGGCGATCGTGTCCTGCGAATCCCATGGCGCCTGCATCGACATACTCCCGACCGATCGTCTGTGCGCCGTTCCGCGAACAGACGCGTCGCTGATCTTTTGGTTCAATCGAAAACGGGTTCCGCGACGGGCCGACGGAGCTCCCCCGAAACGGTCGCGGCCGACGACTCTGGTCCCCGCCTGTCGACGCCGTCCGCCTCGATCCGCCCGTCGCGCATCTTCAGCACGCGATCGGCCAGATGGAAGTACCGGTCGTCATGCGAGATAACGAGGACGATCTTGCCCAGGCGTTTCAGATCCGGCAAAATCTCGCGATAGAAAACGTCCCGATGGAGCGGGTCCTGATCCGCAGCCCATTCGTCGAAGACGAGGAATGGCCGGTCCTCGAGCAGCATTGCGATGAGCGCCAGGCGCTTGCGCTGTCCTTGCGACAAGGATCGCGTCGAAAATGCTCCTGCGGAGACGAAGACCTTCTGCTGGAGGTCGAACTGCTCGACCAGCCTGTTGCCGCGTTCGTCGACGTTCCGTCCGTCGACGCCGATCAGCGACTCGAACAGATAGAAATCGAAGAATATCGCCGCAAAGAAGCGTCGATAATCTTCGCGATTGCGGTGGTCGACCGGCACGCCGTTCACAAGGATGTCGCCTTTGGTCGGAACATAAAGGCCGGTGAGAATCTTCGCCAAGGTGGTCTTGCCGCTGCCATTCCCTCCCACCAGAAAGACGAGCTCGCCGCGCGCGAAAGAGAGATCGAACGGGCCTACGGTAAAACCCTCGCCGCTGTCGCGATCGCGATAGGCGTAGGCGACGTCGCGCAGAACGAGCGTCTGGACGCCGTTTTCATAGTCGATCGGCGTTCGCGCCGCCGCGTCGGTGTGGACGACCGGCAGGAGCGACAGAAGCTGCTCGACGCGCTGAGCGGCGATACGGGCGAGATTGATCTGCGGAATATTGTTGAGCAGCACTTCGAGCGGCGTCACCATATAGAGAAACAACAGCGTGAAGCTCGTGGCTATGCCGATCTGCTCGGGCGCGTCGCCGGTCAACGCGAACAGCACGACGCCGATGAATGCGAAAATGAGAAAGCTTCCGAAGCCGCCCGACAAACAGAACCAGGAAAGGCCCGCGACCCGCTTCCGACGGACATCGCTGACCGCCCGGCCGAGGAGATCATTCACGAGAATGCCGCGCTTGGCGGCGTTGAGCTTGAGCTCCTTTGCGCCCTCGACGATCGCGCCGAAATGATCGAACAGTCGAACTTGCGATTCCGACGCTGCTCTGAGCTCCTTCAGGGCGCGCAGATGAAGGCCGTGATACCCGAATGCGCCGATGGCGATCGCCGTCAAGGCCAACAGAAAAATGGGCCACGACAGAAATGCGAGATAAGCGAGACATCCGGCGACGATCACCATATTGGTCAGCACCGCCGGGAGACTGACAAAGAGCACGGATATTTGGTTGCTGTCGTCCGTCAACGCCGAATTGATCTTCGCCGCTCCCGTCTCCTCGATGTCACGATAATCGGCGGCGAGAATATGAGCGGCGATATGAAGACGCAGCTTCGCGAGAACGCCTTGGCTCAAGCGGTGGAATAAAACGCCGGATGCAGTGCGTCCCGCGACCGCCGTCATCGCAGCAAGCGCGAATTCGATCAGGATCGTCGAATGCGTCACGCTCCTCGTCAGCGCGGCGTTGATCGATGCAATCAAAGCGACATTCCCAAGACCTGCGATAATGCTCGCGATGACCGAAGCAATCAAAAGCAGGCGGAACTCTCCGACCAATTTCCAAAGCATGATGCGGCTTCCAACGTTCCTCTACGTCGAATAGGACGCGCTGGCGCCGCAACAATTTAACCCCTCGACGAAATTCATCGAGCCCACAGCCCGACTCCGAGCCGCCGCCAGCAGCGCCGGACAAAGCCGACGCCGAGCTCGAGACGCGCCGATCGTCTCGCGCAGCGCGACAAAGCCGGTTGAGCTTCGGTCCGTCGGATTCGATTTACTGCAAGTCACGTCTGCGAGGAGCCCCTGTCACCGGCAATAGGCGTCGGCTCGCAAAATCATGCGCTTCGGAGCCAAGCCCAGGGCTGTGACTTCGCCAGTCTGTCTGTACTTTGGTGCGTCGTCGCCGCCTTCATCAGCGGAAGGCTGTGGGGGCTGGGCCGCGCGCCCCGGGAAGGTTCGGCGTGGCCGCCGACGACAGCGTTGAACATGCGCCTACCGTATCGCCGTTGCATGTCACGCATTCTCCACGCCGCCGTCCCCTCTTCTTACGAGGCGGCCTCGGCCGCTCGATCTCTATGGCTTCCTGACAAATCGCCTCCGCGTCGCGAATCATAAAATTGACGAGCGTCGGAGAGACGCCAATTCGCTGTGCGATCATTTTTTGCGTCGCGCCTCCGACGCGATGCTCCAAAAAGACCTCGCGCGTCCTGCGCGGCGATTTGTGCAACGCGTCGGCGATCGCCTCCAACGCCTCGCTTTCGAGCAGTCTTTCGAGAGGACAAACGCCTGCCGCCGCTACGTCGCACATCTCATCTTCGTCCCCTATGACGCGACGCTCCCGTATCGTTTGGCGCATGCTGTCGATCGCCATATTGCGCACCATCCGAAAAAGATAGCTGTGTGGCGACTGGACATCATTGCAGGTATTTTCGCAAATCTTCACGATCACATCCTGCACGATGTCCTCGGCATGCTGCCGATTGCGCAATATCCTGGCCGCGTGCTCTACTAATCCAGCACGCTTGCTGATGACGATCTTCAGCAGAAGGGCCCGCTGCGCAGCCTCGTTCTCCGGCACTGAAAAACTCCTTGAAACGTACGAGGATCGCCGAAACAGGCATTGCTGACGGAAGCAGCCAGCGTTCCGCTACTCGTCCTTTCGACCTCGAACTCGGAGATCCAGAGGCGAGCGATCTACGCTATTGACGAACGAGCATAGCCGCGAGTTGGAACGGACAAAATAGCCTTTCCTAACTTTCAAAAAGGAACAATTCTCAACGGGAGCCGCGATGATGCGCCCCTTCAGATTTTCGAGCGCTGCGGACATCGAATGGAGACTGGCCAGAAGCTTCCGTTTCGAGCTGGATAGAAGCTGGCGGCGATCGTGGAGTTGGGAGGAATATCAATTCACATGTTCAGAATCTCGCGTAGTTGTCATGATGCTCGGCCATTGCGACGACGACTTTGCGCGGCCCTTCGAACGGCGTTCGTCCATGCGCCGTCAACATATTGTCGAGCATCATCACGTCGCCCTCGCGCCAGGGAAAACTGTGCGTCTGTTCTGCGAGGATCGCGCGCACGTCATCCAACAGCTGGTCTTCGATCCGCCCACCGTCGGCGAAATACGCATTGCGCGGCACATTTTCGATACCAAGCAGATCCACCAGCGACTCACGAATCTCCGTCTGCAAATTGGAAATATGAAACAAATGTGCTTGATTGAACCATACAAATTCGCCGGTCGCCGGATGGCGCTCGACGGCTTGGCAGAGCTGCCGCGTTCTCAGGCCGCCGTGGTCCAGCCACTCGCAGACAATCCTGGCTCTGGCGCAATAGCGCTCGACTTCCAAAGGTGCGCTCGTATTGAAGACTTTCTGCCACGGAACATCGAAATGGCCGAAATTACGCACATAAACGACGCCGTCGGCGAAGCGTTCGCGAATGGACGCCGGCATGCGCCGATAGATCGCCCGGCTATCGGCGACGGGCGTTTCACCTCCGGCAAGAGGCGCCGTCACGCAGTGAAACCATAACTTCATGGGCCATTCGCGCGTATAGGCCTGTTCGTTATGCAGCGGGATATGCTGATGCGGCGGATATTCGGTCGAGGTATATATGCCGGACGACACGGCGGCGCGCGGCGTCGAGGCGAATTCATAGGCCAAGAGTGGATGCCCGAACGCGGCGGCGAATTGCTGAAAGACGTCGATCGACTCCACTTGGAATCCGCGTAGCAGCACTCCGCCTGCCGTCGGCAGGAGGGAATCGATCTCGCCGCGCAGCCACGGCCAAGCCGCGAGCAGGGTTTCGCCCGCGTGCCGTGGCTCGATCAGGACGGCGGGAGACGAATCGACAGCGACCGCGCATTCTCGCGAGTTCATCCTATTGCCCTTTGCAAAAAGTCAGGTGAGCGATGGAGAGGCGCGGGAAGCCTCGAGCAGAAGCTGCGGGATCCGCGACAGGACTTGCGCCTCTTGGCGCTGAATGAAGAAGTGTCCGCCATCGAACCATTGCAGCGAAAAGTCTCCGCTCGTCCTCAGCCGCCAGGCCTCCAACTGATCCGCCTCTATGTCGTCCTCATCGCCGGCAAAGACATAGATCGGCGCCGACAGGGGCGGCGAGTTCATGTCCTGAAAGCTGCTGCAGAGGCGATAATCGCTGCCGAGCACATCCAAGACCATCCGCAACAGTTCTGGATTGGCGAAAACCTCCTCGGGCGTCCCGCCCTGCTTGCGCAAAATGGCGATCAGCGAGGCATCGTCTTGTCCATCAGCGAAGCACGCGAAGTTCCGTCGAGACGGCGCAGCGGTCGCCGACAACAGGAGCGCGAGCGGCAGAGCCCTCGAAAGGATCGACGAACGGACAGCCATGCCGTAGGCGAGGAGCGCGCCCATACTATGGCCGAACAAAGCGTATCGCCCGCTCATCGAAGCGGAGTGCTCCTCGCAGAGCCGCTCGACCAATCGCTCGAAATGTTCTGCGGCCGGCTCCGCGATCCGATGGCCGCGGCCCGGCAATTCGACCGGGTGCAACACGATCCATGCCGGCAGGCTGCGCCGCCAGCGAAGATACATCGTGGTGCTCGCTCCCGCGCAGGGAAGACACAGAAGCGTCAGAGGCTCCGGCACGGCGCCTATCGCTCCGTTCTGGATGCGGCTTGTTCTTCCATGAACCGGCGCAGGGAAAGTGGGCGCATATCGGTCCAGACGCTTTCGATATGCGCAAGACAAGTCCTCTTGTCGCCCGAGACACCGGCGTCACGCCATCCCTCTGGAATCGGCTTGTAGTCGGGCCAAATCGAATACTGCTCTTCGTGATTTAATACGACGCGAAAATTCGTGTCCTCGCGATCGAAGCAATTCATAGGTCGTCGTCCTTTGCCGTTGACGCGCCGACACGATGGTCGGAAAGCGATAGGGATCGCTATCATAGACGCGCGTGCGGCTCGCAGATTTAGAGGGCGTGGCCATTTTTATCGACCGAATAAAATGCCGGCTAAACAACTGCCGCTCTCGTTCGTCATGTCAAAGAAGGATGTCACGTGGGAGCGTAGATGGCCATGAGCGGCGCGCCGACATTGCAGCGCGAGTTGGAGCGGGCGGCGGCCGTCCCCTTGCAGCGGCCCGGCGGCCGTCGCTTCGAATGGATTTACGACGCGGAAAATCTCATGGTCCGCGATCTTTCGACGGGAAGCACGACACATTGGTCGCTCCAGCGGCGCGGCGAGAGCGCAATGCTCGAATGCCGGGGAAATGCAGTCGATACGCTCGGGATCGACGAAATGGCCGTGGCTTTCGAGGTGTCGTTTCTCCACTGCCCCGACGCGCGTCGTCTCGATTTGCAACCCGCTGCGGGCAGTTTCGACGCCCTGCTCCAATCGGGTCTCGCAGCGCGCGACGAATCCGAGCGCATCTGCATTGTCCGCGACATGTTCTGGCGACGCTCGGAGTATTGGCGAGGGAATGCCTGCAATCGGACGCTTCCATTGCGTTACGCGTTCACGCAGGGTCGGCGCCATCCGCTGCGCGAGCCGAAGCCGGATGGATTGCTCTATACGCGCTCTATTCCGTGGCTGAGAGCGACGCTGTCATTCAGAGTCATCGATCCGGAGGGCGACATCGCTCGCTTCCATCGATGGATGAACGACCCGGCCGTCGACGCCTTCTGGCAGGAGGCGGGCGACGTCGGCAAGCACCGCGCCTATCTTGCCGCCATCTCTTCCGATCCGCATGTCATCGGAGTCGTCGGCTGCTTCGATGACGACCCCTTTGGCTATTTCGAAATCTATTGGGCGAAGGAGGACCGCATCGCGCCATTTTGCGACGCCGACGATTTCGATCGAGGCTGGCACGTGCTGATCGGCGAGCCGTCATTCCGCGGAAAGCCCTTTGTGACGGCCTGGCTTCCGTCGATCTCCCATTATCTCTTTCTGGACGATCGCAGAACGCAGCGCATCGTGATCGAACCGCGCTCGGACAATCACAAGATGATCGGAAATCTCGTGAAGGGCGGCTACGCGATCGTCAAGGAATTCGACTTTCCGCACAAGCGCGCGACGCTCGCCACGCTGATGCGCGAAACGTTCTTCCGCGAAAGGCTTTGAGCGTCGCGAACTCTCGTCTGTCTTGTCTCACATGGGGATGCACATGCGTATTTACGATCTCATCGGCATCGGCTTTGGCCCCTCCAATCTGGCGCTCGCGATCGCCTTGCAGGAGCAGAGCAACGCAGGGCAAGCGGAGCTGGACACACTGTTCATCGAGCGACAAAAGGAATTCTCCTGGCACTCCAATATGCTCTTGGACCATGCCCATATGCAGATTTCTTTCCTGAAAGATCTCGTGACGCTGCGAAATCCGTCTAGCTCATTCAGTTTCCTCCGCTATCTGCATGAAAAAAAGCGCCTGCAGGACTTCATCAATCTGAAGACTTTTTATCCCAGCAGGCTCGAGTTCAACGACTACCTCGCCTGGGCGGCCTCCCATTTCGAAAACATTTGCACATATGGAGAAGAAGTTATCGATGTGCTACCAGAACTGCGAGACGGAGCGGTTTCTTTGCTCCGCGTCCGCTCGCGCGGTCGCAATCGAGCGCTCCACGAGCGCCTCACGCGCAACCTCGTCGTCGGCGTCGGCGGCGCGCCAAACGTGCCCGACCGCTTCCTGCCTCTCGGAGCAGACCCGCGTGTGTTTCATTCGAGCCGCTACCTCAGCGAACTCGCTCGCCAAAAGGCTCCGAGAAAGATGGCTGTCATCGGCGCCGGCCAAAGCGCCGCCGAGGTCTTCATGGATCTCCATAATCGAGGCGTCGGCGTCGATCTGATCATGCGGGCCCGCGCCATCAAGCCATCGGACGACAGCCCGTTCGTGAACGAGATATTCAATCCAGAATATGCGGATCATCTGTTCAAACAGCCGGACGATGAGCGCGCGGCGCTCATCGACGAATTCATGAACACAAATTACGCCGCGCCGGATCTCGCGCTGATCGAGCAAATCTACGACGTCTTCTACCGACAAAAGGTCGCTGAGGGCGACAAGCATCGCTTCCTGCGACGATACGACGTTGTGGACGCTTCGGCCGAAGCGGACGGCATTCGGCTCTCTCTCGCAAATCTCGATACGAACCAAATTGAAACCCAGACTTATGACGCGGTCGTTCTCGCGACGGGCTATTTACGGGAATCGCACAATGCGCTCTTGCGTCCTCTCGTCGCTCATCTCGGGCCCTTCGCGGTCGACCGGCATTATTGCATCGTCAAGTCGCCGGATTTCCGGCCATCGATCTTTCTTCAAGGATGTTGCGAAGCGACGCATGGGCTCAGTGACACGCTGCTGTCGATAACCGCCATTCGGACCGACGAAATCGGGTGGGCGGTCCGGGAGGCGCTGCGATGCGCTTCGCAAGACGCGGAGGGCGACGACGCCGCAACAGCGGACGAGGTTTATTGAACGGGATGGGGGACAGAAGTCCGCGTTCGTTCGACGCGTTCGGGGACCGCTCATAGATCGACGGCGTCGAATTCGAGGAACGCTGACAGACACCGCCCGGCTCGCTCTCTTCGGCGCCGTCATTCATAACAGAAGCCCGTCACTCCGCCTCCATCGATTTGCGACAGCGGACCGGCGTCAACGCGGCGCTCGAATTGTTTGGAACAACAATTTGAATGTGGCGCCGCCGCCGGGCGTCTCCTCGAGCGAAATGCGGCCGTCATGCGCCTCCATCAGTTCTTTGACGATAGCGAGGCCGAGCCCGGCTCCGGGCTTCGCGTCCGTCTTGCGCCAGAATGGTTCGAAGATCAGATTGCGATCCGATTCCGCGACCCCCTCTCCATGATCGATCACGGCGACGGTGGCGTCGGCGCCGACACGCACGAGCACGGTTCCCCCTTCCGGTTCCGCGCGCAGCGCATTGTCGATAAGATTACCGATGATGCTTTCCAGCGCCTGCCTGTCTCCCGCGACGACGACCGGCTTCGGGGTCACTTCGGCAGCCAGATTACGTCTGTTTTTGAGCGCCAGCAGCACATGATCGTCGACAGCCGCCTGCGCGACTTCGGCAAGATCGATCGTCGTGGAAACGTCCCTGCGGCTCCGCAGCCGCGCCGAGGCGAGAAGCTGTTCCACGATCGAGCGAATTCGCCGCGCGTCGCGCTTCAGATCACTGACGAAGCCGACCTCGTCTGGATGGTCGAGTCGCTCGGTGAGAATTGCCACGGGCGTGCGCAATTCATGCGCGGCGTTGGCGAGGAACCGACGTTGCCGTTTCACATCGTCATCTAGGCGTTCGAGCGCATCGTTCATCGAGGCGACGAGAGGCCGAATCTCGGACGGCGCCCCGCGAACCGATAGACGCCGGTCGAGCGACACCAAATCGATGAGCTCCGCTTGTCTGACAAGCGAATCCAAGGGTGCGAGCCCCCGCTTCAACGTCACCCATCCAATGATTGCGACCACGAGAATCTCGAAGAGATGATATTGGATGTCCCCCGCTCCTGCCATATACATCCAGTAGGGCAGATCGCTCCAGGAGGACACATAGCCATAGGTCGCGATCTCCAATCTTCCGTGGCGCGTGTTGGACAGCACCATCGCGCCTTTGAGATCGCCCCCCTGATCGCCCTCGAGCCGATACGATAGGCTGATCGGCCTAACGCCCTCATTATTCTTGATGCGGGATACGAGATCCGGCGACGACCCTGGCAACTCCGACATCGTCTTCGGGTCGAATACAGCGAGGCGCAACGTCGGGGTGCGTTCGATAAAGGCGCGCAATTCGGGCGTAGGATCGAGACGCAGGATTCCGTCAGGAAATCGCGTCACCGACGCAGCCGTCAGAGAGTGGATATTGGGAAAAGCGGGATCATTCCAGAATTCCGGTCCGCCGGGAACGATTCCGAACGCGCTAAAAATATGAACGAAGACATGCGTCGCTATATAGCCGACGACTTGCGCGATCACGACATAGACGGACAGCCGCGCGGCGACCGAGCGAAATGCGCTCATGTCTCGGCTTCGCTCAAGAGATAGCCGCGCCCGCGCACAAGATGAATCTGGACGCCGGCGCCGGCGCTTTCGAGCCGCTTGCGCAAGCGCGAGACGAGCGTGTCGAGAGCGCCCGGCGACACGATGTCGTCAAATCCGTATACGTCCTCCATCAAAATGCAACGCACGACCACGCGGTCGATGCGGCGCATGAGCGATTCGAGCAGCGCGAACTCGCGCTTATGAAGCTTTATGGGCTTGTCCGCGACGCAAAATTGCTGGCCGGTGGGATCGAAGGACAAAGCTCCCGCCGTGATCGGCGGCGCCTTCGCGCCGCTCGACGACCTCAAACGCGCTCGCACACGCGCTATCAACTCTTCTCCATCGAAGGGCTTGACAAGATAGTCGTCGGCGCCGGCGTCGAGGCCTTCCACTCGCTCCCGAGGCGCATCGAGCGCAGTCACGATCATGATGCGCACGCTCGGCCGCAACGCGCGCATCACAGGAACGGCCTCCGCGCCATCGCCATCCGGCAATCGCCGGTCGAGCAGCATCAATTGATACGGAAATTGTTGCAACGCCTCCTGCGCATCTGCGAGATTAGCGACATGGTCGCAGGCATAGCCGGCTTTCCCCAGCCGTTTACAGATGAGGTGGGCCATATCCACTTCGTCTTCGACGATGAGAATTCGCATCGAGTGACACCCGGCCGCTGGCGAGCGCAGCCTCGCAGCCAGCGAGTTCCGTCAAACTAGAACGTCGGCTTTTCTTCCGCCACCCGAGAGCGTTCTGTCTGGAAACTTTCCGAAGCCTTCAGCTCGGCAGATCGGTGTAAGGTTCGAGAGCGTAACCATGGCTGCTCTCGACCGGCCGCCACGCCTTCACGTGTTTTGGCCGGCCGACCCGCAATCTGGCCGGAGGCCCTGTCATGTCCGTTCTATTTCGTCACGCGTTCTGGGGCTTCGCCTCGTTGCTGGCCACCACCGCGCTCTCCGAAGGCGCGGCCGTGGGGCAAGAAGCAGCGTCGTCGGTGTTGCCGCCGGTGAAGGTGGACGCGCCGCAACAGAAGATTCGACCGAGGGCCGTTCCGAGCAGCGCCACGCCGCGGGTGGCGAGATCGCGGACGAGAGGATCGAAGCACGCCGTGCAGATAAACGTGGGCGCTCCCTCGCCGACCGGCGTCGGTCCTGCGCTCGCCGGTGGGACCGGCGGGCAAGGCGCGCCTGCGCCGGGTTCGCAAGGCTATGTGGCGCGCCAGAGCTCCACCGGGACCAAAACCGATACGCCCCTCCTCGAAGTGCCGCAGTCGATCTCCGTCATCACGCGCGCGCAGATGGACGCACGCAACGTACAGCGCGAGGGCGAGGCGTTCCGCTACATGGCGGGCGTCTATTCCGAGCCCTATGGCGGCGATCCGCGCGCCACCTTCGACGCGCCCTATGTTCGCGGTTTCGACGTCAGCACGAATGGCGTCTATCGCGACGGTTTGCGCGAGGCCAATGGCGTCTGGTCGCGCTTCATCACCGAATTCTATGGCCTCGAGCGTGTCGACGTGCTCAAAGGTCCGTCATCGGTCCTCTATGGCCAGGGCAGCCCGGGAGGCATCGTCGACAAGATCACGAAAAAGCCGACAGAGGAGGCGCGCGGCGAGGCCTATGTCCAGGGCGGCTCCTTGGACCGCATTCAGGGCGCCTTCGACGTCAGCGGTCCCGTGGACGCCGACAAGCGCCTGCTCTATCGCCTCGTCTTCATGGCGCGTGACAGCGGCACTCAGTTCCAGTACGGCTCCGGCGATTCGGCACCCGACATCCGCCAGTATGTCGCACCCTCGTTCACATGGCGGCCGACGGACGCGACGTCCTTCACACTATTGGGCGACTGGTTGCACAATCGCACCGCCGGCCCTTTCACGGTGACGCTGGCGAACCAGGTTTCGACGCGCGTCATGCTCGGCGAACCGAGTTTCAACAAGAACGATTTCACGCAGGGAACGATCGGCTACCGGTTCGAGCATAAGTTCGACGAGGCATGGACGGTTCGACAGAACATGCGCTACGGCGCCCTCGATTTCGGTTACAACAATATGACCGCGTCGAAAATTTCGGCAAATGGAACCATCGCTCGGAACGCCACCGCCATCGACGAGCAACTCTATTCCTTCGCGCTCGACACGCAGAGCGAGGCCAGGGTCGCGACCGGCCCGGTGACTCATACGGTTCTCGTCGGCGTCGACTATCAATCGGCGACCTACACGACGCGCACGCGCGGAGGCGTCGGCCCGAGCCTCAATCTCTACTATCCCGTCTATGGCCAGATCGTCACGACGCCATCGACCATAACCAGCTACAGCCATCAGACCGCGACGCAGCTCGGGGTCTATGCGCAGGAGCAAGCGAAATTCGATAATTGGATTTTGACATTCGGCGGACGTTTCGACAATGCGCGCTCGACGACGACAAATATTCGCGCCGGCTCCGTCGCCGTAAAGGACGATTCGCAGGGAAGCTATCGAGCCGGCCTGAACTACGTCTTCGACATCGGCGTCGCGCCCTATGTCGCTTATTCACGATCATTTCTTCCGACCACAGGAACGGACTTCAATGGCAATGTGTTCAAGCCGACGATCGCAGAGCAGTTCGAAGGCGGCGTCAAATATCAGCCGCAGTTCTTTCCGGCCACATTCACCGCAGCCTATTTCGATCTCACTCAGCAGAACGTCCTCACCCCGGATCCGGCGCGGCCGGCGACGACCTACAAGGTGCAGACTGGCGAGGTGAACTCTCGCGGTTTCGAATTCGAAGCCGTCGCCAATCCGATGCCCGGCCTCGATATGGTGGCCGCTTACACTTACAATCCCGTGCATGTGACGAAGGATAATGCGACGTCGAACGGAACGAGCAATGTCGGCAAGAGACCGGCCTATATCGCGCGCAACATGGCTTCGCTCTGGGCCGATTACACTCTGCAAGACGGCGATTTCAGAGGCTTCGGTCTCGGCGCCGGCGTCCGCTTCGTCGGCCCGACCTACGCCGACGCCGCGAACACGATCCAGAATGCAGGATACACGCTCGTCGACGCGACCGTGCATTATGACGTCGGCAAGCTGATCCCCGAGCTCGAGGGCATGCGTTTTCAGGTCAATTTCAACAATCTGCTCGATCATCAATATCTCGTTTGCACGGCGACGACGAATTGCACCTGGGGACTGCCGCGTACCGTGATCGGCAGCCTCACCTTTCGTTGGTAACGCAGTAAACCTCTCGGGGGCAGACGTGGGTTCCCAAATGCGCTGTTGATTCGACTTGGCGAACTCCGAGAGGTTCGCTGTAGCGGCAGCGATTTGGCTTCAGGATGCTGACGACACGCGCTCCTCGCGAGCGATAGCGAAGCGTTGGAGGGACGGCCAAGCGCCGGGCCACGAAGTGCACATGATAGCGAGGCCGCCGGGGCGGCCACATGCTCGAAGCCAGACTTGAAGACGACTCGTACCGTCGAGTTGGGGGGTGCCATCATTCCGTTATCGGGGGCGCCTTCATCTCGTTTTAGGGGGCGCCATCGCTCGGAATCACCAATCTTGGCGCGGAGATCTGTAGCCATCGTCAGAGCGGGGATGGGGATCGCGAGCTGGTTAGCGATCGGCGTATAGATATCGATATTGGCGCCGGGAGCGCGAACCGAGACCAAAAGCGAATACCGCGCCGAACGATCCCACCGTTGCAGCGCCGGCTTCTCCTTCCACCACCCGCTTACGGGGAAGACACCAATTGCATCGCGATCAGCAAGCGTTGGGCGGCCGGAGTTTCTGCTTCGCTCCGTATGCTGTCGAGTCTAAGAAGGCAGTTTGGAAATAGAGAAAATAGAGCGTCCGGCGCGTTGAACGCCGCGATAAAAGCGAAGTCGATGACCCACGATCTTATCAGCGGAGACGCCGTCGAGAGCAGCATCCGGTTTGCGATCGAGATCACACGAGCAGCGTTGCAAATCATGAGGAATCGCGGAGCAGCCAGCCGGTAGCGGATGTCGAAAGCCCTAGCCATCACCCGGAGAGGCGTCATGATGTACGATCACAAACTTATTTTTGCTACGCCCGCTCACTCTTTCGTACATGCGACTACGCCGGCGCGCGCCGAGGCGCTCTCCAAGTCGACGAAAGACGTTGTTTCAGAATGCTGTTTCGGCTTGTCATTGCGCGCGCGTCTGACATCATCGTCCTCATTCGAACTAACGTGGACGCCGTCATGCCGCGATCGAGACGAACGACTGTCAAAAGCTTCACGTCGTCGCGACGAATGGCAATCGCCAGATCGAAGCGCAATCGAAACTCGATCCACGGCTCGTCGATTTGGTTCGTCTGCTCTCACGGGCGGCCGCGCGGGATTTCGTTCGATCCGAACAGGACAATCGAAAGCAAGGCCGTCTTCCCGAATAAGGAGGCCGCCGAATGAAAGCCGCGCTCTACGCCCGCTACTCCTCCGACAGTCAGCGCGACGCCTCGATCGAGGATCAATTGCGCCTCTGTCGTCAGCACGCACACAAGCAAGGCTGGACGATCGTTGACAGCTACACCGATCGGGCCACCTCTGGAGCGTCGCTGTTGCGCCCCGGCATCCAGGAACTGAACCATGACGCTTTGCGCGGAAAATTCGTCGTCGTGCTCGCGGAAGCTATGGATCGCCTGAGCCGCGATCAGGAGGATAACGCCGGACTGTTCAAGCGCATGGCCTTCGCCAACGTACGCATCGTCACTCTGTCGGAGGGCGACGTGACGCATCTGCACGTCGGCCTGAAAGGCACGATGAACGCCCTATTCCTGAAGGATCTCGCCGACAAGACTCGCCGCGGTCTGCGCGGCCGGTTCGAGGAAGGCAAGTCCGGTGGTGGACTGTGCTTCGGCTACGACGTGGTCAAGCAGTTCGCCGCAAATGGCGAACCGATCCGCGGCGATAGAACGATCAATGAGGCCGAGGCAACCATCGTCCGCCGCATCTTCGCCGACTATCTCGCCGGAAAATCATCGCGCACCATCGCCTGGGAACTGAACCAGGAGGGCGTACCAGGACCGCAACGCGCCGAATGGGGGCCCTCGACCATTCATGGCAATCCCAAGCGCGGCGTCGGTATTCTCAACAACGAACTTTATGTCGGACGCCTCGTTTGGAACCGCCTCCGCTATCTGAAGGACCCAGACACCGGGAAGCGCGTTTCGCGTCTCAATCCCGAATCCGAAGGGATCGTTCAGGACGTGCCGGAGCTACGCATCGTCCACCAAGAGCTCTGGGACAAGGTAAAAGGGCGCCAGCGGACGCTCATATGTGAGCCCACAGCATCCGGAGAGAACGCACTGAACGAGCGCAGGCGTCCGAATCTTCGCCGGTCTCGTGAAGTGTGGATGCTGTGGCGGCGGCTACACGATCATATCGAAGGACCTGCTGGGCTGCGCGACAGCGCGCAACAAGGGCACCTGCGAAAATCGTTTGAACATCCGGCGCGACGCGCTGGAGGCTTCAGTGCTGAGCGGCCTACAGACGCACCTAATGGAGCCTGGGTTGTTCAAGGAGTTCTGCGACGAATTCACCCGCGAGGTGAATAGGCTTCGGAGCGAGCGAGGGGCCGATCTGGAGGCGCGCAAACGCGAATTGGAGCGCGTGGACCGCGAACTCGATAAAGCAATCCAGGCGATCCTCGACGGCGTGCCCGGCGCCAAGTTGAAAGATCGGATCGGAGCGCTCGAAACCCGCAAGGCCGAGCTGATCGACCTGCTTGCGAACGCCGAGGAGCCGCCGCCGCTTCTGCATTCGAACATGGCCGAGATCTTTCGTCGACGCATTTCCGCGCTCCACGAGAGCCTGCAGGGCGAGGATGGGAAGGCCGAGGCGGCGGAACTGTTCCGCACGCTCGTCGATCAGGTGACGCTCGTGCCGGACGCAGACAAGCTGGCGATCGTAATCCGTGGGGACTTGGCCGCGATGCTTCGATTTGCAGCGGACAAGAAAAACCCCGCCCTGGGCGAGGGCGGGGTTTTGGATCGTTTGCTATCGCAAGAATCGTTGGTTGCGGGGACAGGATTTGAACCTGTGACCTTCAGGTTATGAGCCTGACGAGCTACCGGGCTGCTCCACCCCGCGCCGAGATTTGCAGCCTCGAGAGGGCGAGGCTGGGCCTGACGAGAATGGGGGAGTAGCGAAAGGCGAATAGGATCGGCTACTCGCTCTTCGCTACTCCCCCGCTCGCGCATCGTAGATAAGGAAGCTCTTGCCCTTTGCAGGCCTGGCGACGACCTACTCTCCCAGGTCTTGAGACATAGTACCATTGGCGCTGAAGCGTTTGACGGCCGAGTTCGGGATGGGATCGGGTCTGATCGCTCCGCCGAGGCCACCAGGCCGGCAAAGGGCAAGAATGAAGCAAACTGTGATTGGTCTTTCGATCGCGTCCATCTTTGGGGAGATGGGCATGGATTAATGAGAACGATCAAGCCGATCGAGCTATTAGTACCGGTAAGCTCCGCGCGTCGCCGCGCTTCCACACCCGGCCTATCGACGTGGTCGTCTTCCACGGCTCTCGAGGGAGAACTCGTTTCGAGGTGGGTTTCCCGCTTAGATGCATTCAGCGGTTATCCCGTCCATACATAGCTACCCTGCACTGCGGCTGGCGCCACAACAGGTCCACCAGAGGTATGTTCATCCCGGTCCTCTCGTACTAGGGACAAATCCTCTCAATTCTCCGACACCCACGGCAGATAGGGACCGAACTGTCTCACGACGTTCTGAACCCAGCTCACGTACCACTTTAATCGGCGAACAGCCGAACCCTTGGGACCTTCTCCAGCCCCAGGATGTGATGAGCCGACATCGAGGTGCCAAACAACCCCGTCGATATGGACTCTTGGGGGTTATCAGCCTGTTATCCCCGGCGTACCTTTTATCCGTTGAGCGATGGCCCTTCCACGAGGGACCACCGGATCACTATGACCGACTTTCGTCTCTGCTCGACTTGTCTGTCTCGCAGTCAGGCAGGCTTATGCCATTGCACTCGACGAGCGATTTCCGACCGCTCTGAGCCCACCATCGCGCGCCTCCGTTACTCTTTGGGAGGCGACCGCCCCAGTCAAACTGCCTACCATGCACTGTCCCGGCCCCGGATGACGGAGCGCGGTTAGACATCCATGACGATAAGGGTGGTATTTCAAGGGTGGCTCCACACGAGCTGGCGCCCATGCTTCAACGCCTACCACCTATCCTACACATGCCGACACGAATGCCAGTGCAAAGTTACAGTAAAGGTGCACGGGGTCTTTCCGTCTGACCGCAGGAACCCCGCATCTTCACGGGGAATTCAATTTCACTGAGCTGACGCTGGAGACAGCGGGGAAGTCATTACGCCATTCGTGCAGGTCGGAACTTACCCGACAAGGAATTTCGCTACCTTAGGACCGTTATATTTACGGCCGCCGTTTACCGGGGCTTCAATTCAGAGCTTGCACTCCTCCTCTTAACCTTCCGGCACCGGGCAGGCGTCAGACCCTATACGTCATCTTGCGATTTCGCAGAGCCCTGTGTTTTTGGTAAACAGTTGCCACCCCCTGGTCTGTGCCCCTCCCGCCCGCTTGCGCGAACGGAAGGCCTCCTTATTCCGAAGTTACGGAGGTAAATTGCCGAGTTCCTTCAGCGTCATTCTCTCAAGCGCCTTGGTATACTCTACCTGTCCACCTGTGTCGGTTTCGGGTACGGTCTGATGCAGGGGCTATTTCCTGGCGCGGGTTCACCGCCCGGACAATCCAGTAAGTCCGAACGATTTACCCCACGCGTCACCACCTGCTGGCCCACGATTATTAACGTGGTTCCCATCGACTACGCCTTTCGGCCTCGCCTTAGGGGCCGGCTAACCCTGCGAAGATTAACTTTACGCAGGAACCCTTGGACTTTCGGCGACACTGTCTTTCACAGTGTTTCTCGTTACTCATGTCAGCATTCGCACTTCCGATATCTCCAGGATGCCTCACGGCTGTCCCTTCACGGACTTACGGAACGCTCCGCTACCGCTCGCCTTGCGGCGAGCCCAAAGCTTCGGCTCGTGGCTTGAGCCCCGGTACATCTTCGGCGCGGAAACCCTTATTTAGACCAGTGAGCTGTTACGCTTTCTTTAAAGGATGGCTGCTTCTAAGCCAACCTCCTGGTTGTTTTGGGATTTCTACATCCTTTCCCACTTAGCCACGAATTGGGGGCCTTAGCTGTTGGTCTGGGTTGTTTCCCTCTCCACAATGGACGTTAGCACCCACTGTGTGTCTCCCGCATACTACTTCCAGGTATTCGGAGTTTGGTTAGGTTTGGTAAGTCTGTGGGACCCCCTAGCCCATCCAGTGCTCTACCCCCTGGAGTATTCGTGCGAGGCGCTACCTAAATAGCTTTCGCGGAGAACCAGCTATTTCCGAGTTTGTTTGGCCTTTCACCCCTAACCACAAGTCATCCGAGTCTATTTCAACAGACACCGGTTCGGTCCTCCAGTGCATGTTACTGCACCTTCAACCTGCTCATGGCTAGATCACTCGGTTTCGGGTCTAAAGCAACGAACTGAACGCCCTGTTCAGACTCGCTTTCGCTGCGCCTACGCCTATCGGCTTAAGCTTGCTCGTTACTTTAAGTCGCTGACCCATTATACAAAAGGTACGCAGTCACCCAGGACGAACCTTGGGCTCCTACTGTTTGTAGGTATCCGGTTTCAGGAACTGTTTCACTCCCCTCGTCGGGGTGCTTTTCACCTTTCCCTCACGGTACTGGTTCACTATCGGTCGCTGAGGAGTACTTAGGCTTGGAGAGTGGTCTCCCCATCTTCAGACAGGATTGCACGTGTCCCGCCCTACTCATGTCTTCTGTGCTTCGAAATCCATACGGGGCTATCACCCACTACGGCCCGACTTTCCAATCGGTTCTGATTAGAAACACACAAGAACTGGCCTGGTCCGCGTTCGCTCGCCACTACTAACGGAGTCTCGTTGATGTCCTTTCCTCTGGGTACTTAGATGTTTCAGTTCCCCAGGTTTGCTTTTGTATCCTATGGATTCAGATACAAATACCTTCTCATGATCTCTGTTAGTCCGAGGACAT